>JANXUU010000039.1 GCA_025356055.1 Sphingomonas sp.
GTTCGCCTGGCTCGGGAGCACGCTCGAGGCGAGCGGCTGGAGCAGGACATCGTCGAAGGTGAGCCCGAGGGGAATGTCGGGGAAGGGTAAAGCGGCCATGCGGGCCTTTGGCAGGCGGGAAGCGATTCGCCAAGGGGTCAGACCCGCGCGAGCAGTTTCCGTGCCGCATCGACGTGCATTGTCTCGATCATCGCGCCTTCGAACCGTTGGGCTCCGCCCGATGCCGCCGCGACGAGGCGTTCGGCGCGGGCGATCTCGTCGGGCGTCGGAGCGAAGGCGGCGAGGCAAGGATCGATCTGGTCGGGATGGATGAGCGTTTTGCCGTCGAACCCCAGGCGACGCGCCTCGGCGCATTCGGCGGCGAAGCCCCCGGGGTCGTCGAGGCGGTTGAACACTCCGTCGAACACCGGCTTGCCAGCGGCACGCGCGGCGAGGATCACCGACTGGAGGGCAAAGCTAAGCGGCCCCCTCCCCGCGTCCGATGGTAACCGCAGGTCGGCGGCAAGGTCGTTGACCCCCATGAACAGCCCTGCCGCCTCTCGCGCGATGGCGGGGGCGGCGAGTACGCCGGCGGCGCTTTCGATCATCGCGATGACCGGCTTGGCGCTATTCTCGCAGATCGCATTCACCGCTGCGGGGCTCTCGACCATCGGCGCGACCACGAAGTCGGCACTGGTCCGGGCAAGTGCCGCGACGTCCTCGGCAAACCACCTCGTGTCCAGCGCATTGACCCTGATGGCCACCGCCATCGGCCACGGCACGGCCAGTGCCTCGACCGCTGCCGCCCGAGCCGCGCCCTTGTCTTCGGGTTTCACCGCATCCTCGAGATCGAGGATGACGAGATCCGCCCGACTCTCCCGCGCCTTGGCGATCGCCCGCGGATTCGACGCGGGCAGGAACAGCAGCGCCCGTTTGTCGAACAGGTCAGCCGTCATGCCGATTTTCCTTCCGCTCTGACCCGGTCCGCCGCATCATGGTGCCCAAGGAGAGTTACCATGCTGACCATTTTCCTGGGCTTCGTTGCCGTCCTCGTCCTGTTGTTCGTGATGAGCAGCGTCAAGGTCGTCCACCAGGGCTATAATTACACGATCGAGCATTTCGGCAAGTTTATCGGCATCGCCCAGCCGGGCTTCAATTTCTACCCGGCCTTTTTCTATCGCGTCGGGCGCAAGGTCAACGTGATGGAGCAGGTGCTCGATATCCCGGGGCAGGAGATCATCACCAAGGACAACGCGATGGTCGCGGTCGACGGGGTGGTGTTCTTTCAGGTGCTCGACGCGGCCAAGGCGGCCTATGAAGTCAGCGACATGGTGCTCGCGATCCTCAACCTCGCGACGACAAATCTGCGCACGGTGATGGGGTCGATGGACCTCGACGAGCTTCTCTCGCGACGCGACGAGATCAATGGACGGCTGCTCGCGGTAGTCGACAATGCGACCGAGAGCTGGGGGATCAAGATCACCCGGGTCGAACTCAAGGACATTCGCCCGCCGGCAGACATCGTCAATGCGATGACCCGGCAGATGAAAGCCGAACGCGAGAAGCGCGCGACGATCCTCGAATCCGAAGCCGCGCGGCAGAATGAGATTAACCGCGCGGAAGGATTGAAGCAGGCGCAAATTCTCGAGGCCGAGGGGCGCAAGGAAGCAGCCTTCCGCGACGCCGAGGCGCGCGAGCGGTCAGCGCAAGCCGAAGCGACGGCGACCAAATTGGTGTCGGACGCGATCGAGGGCGGATCGACCCAGGCAATCAACTATTTCATCGCGCAGAAATATGTCGAGGCGATCGGCCTGTTTGCAACTTCGCCCAATGCCAAGACGATCCTGTTTCCGGTCGAAGCGACTCAGCTGATGGGGACGTTGGGCGGCATCGGCGAGCTGGCCAAGGAGGCGTTCCGTGAGATTTCCGGGCCCGATGCTGGCGCCAACCCCAGGGCATCGCAGAGCCCGACCGTTCCCAACGTTCAAATCACGCGCGGATGAGCGGCATTGAACCCGGCTGGTGGTGGGCGATCGGCGGGGTCATCCTGCTGATCGCCGAGGTCATTGCGCCGGGATTCTTCCTTATCTTCATCGGCGCGGCGGCGCTGGCGACGGGCATGTTCACGCTGCTGTTCGGTCTTGGGCTCGAACTGCAGCTGGTGCTGTTCATGATCTACGCGGCAGTCGCGGTGCTCGCGGGGCGGCGCTTTTATGCGCGCCCGCGCGGTGCAAGCGCAAAGCATCTCAATGACCGTGCTGCGCAACTCGTCGGCCGCCCGGTTATCGTGACCAAAGCCATCGACGCAGATGGCGGCCGAGTTCGTCTGGCCGACAGCGAGTGGAGCGCGCGCGGGACATTTGCGGCTGTGGGCGAAACGGTTGTGGTGCGCCGGATCGACGGCAATTGCCTGATCGTCGACCCGGCACCGATCAACCAGGCTTAGCGGCCGCCGAGACCGCCAAGCACTGAGCCGAGAATGCCACCGAGCCCGCCTTGCTGCGGCTGGCCGTCCGCCCCGCCCTGCCCGCGATGGGTCATATAATGCATCGCCACGGCGCCGGCGACGATCGGGAGCAGCTTCTTGAGCACCGACGCGTCGACCCCGCTCGACTGCGATGCCGTCGCGGCAACATCGCGGCTGGTGTCCTTTGATCCGAAGATCTGGCCGAGAATCTGGTTGCCCATGCCGCCGCCAACGAGGCTGCCGAGGATGCCGCCCGAGCCACCGCCACCGCCACCGCCACCGCCGAGCAAGCCACCGAGCATTCCGCCAAGCCCGCCGCCGCCAGCCGATTCGCCAGCGGCAGGATCGATCGCTTGCGGATCGCTCATGCCGGCGGGAAGACCCTGCGTTTCGACGCCATTGACGACATGCGGCAGGAGCGCACCGGCGCCGCTCTGCACGGTCGTCTCGTCGATGCCGAGTTGCTGCGCGATTGCGCCCGCGCCGCCCACTTGATTGAGGATCGAGTTGAGGTCCATAGCCGTGTCTCCTTGAGGGTTTGCGCTTCAATGATCGGCGATGCGCACCCGTTCCAGACCAGCCCTGTCACGCGCCCCGGCTAAGCGGCGACCTTCGGCGCGGCTTCACGGACGCCCGCGTCGACATGCTCGGCGAATTGCGCGAAGTTTTCGACGAACAGGTCGACGAGCTTCGCCGCCGTGGCGTCATACGCGGCTTTGTCGGGCCAAGTCTGTCGCGGGTCGAGAATGGTCGAGTCGACCCCCGCCACCGAGACCGGAACCTCGAAGCCGAAGTTTGGATCCTTCCGGAATTGGCCGGCCTTAAGGCTGCCGTCCAAGGCGGCGTTGAGCAGCGCGCGCGTCGCCTTGATCGGCATGCGATGGCCAACACCATATTTGCCTCCGGTCCAGCCGGTGTTGACGAGCCAGCAATCGACGCTGCCCTCGGCGATGCGCTGCTTGAGCAAATTGCCATAAACCGACGGGTGGCGCGGCATGAACGGTGCGCCGAAGCAGGTCGAGAAGGTCGCCTCGGGCTCGGTCACGCCGATCTCGGTTCCCGCGACCTTGGCGGTATAGCCCGACAGGAAATGATACATCGCCTGCTCGGGGGTCAGCCGCGCGATCGGGGGCAGCACGCCGAACGCGTCGGCGGTGAGCATGATCAGGTTCTTGGGCACCGGTCCCATGTTGCGCTCGGACGCATTGGGAATGAAGTCGATTGGATAGACCCCGCGGCTGTTCTCGGCGAGGGTCGCGTCGTCGAGGTCCAATGTGCGCGACGTCTCGTCCATCACGACATTCTCGAGCACTGTGCCAAAGCGCCTCGTGGTGGCGAAGATCTCGGGCTCGCTCTCGGCCGACAGGCGGATCATCTTGGCGTAGCAACCGCCTTCGAAGTTGAACACGGCAGTGTCCGACCAGCCATGCTCGTCGTCGCCGATGAGGGTGCGGCTCTGGTCGGCCGAAAGCGTTGTCTTGCCGGTACCAGATAGGCCGAAGAAGACCGCGGTGTCGCCATCGGGGCCGATATTGGCCGAACAGTGCATCGGCATGATGCCCTGCGGTGGAAGCAGATAGTTAAGCAGGCCGAACACCGACTTCTTCATCTCGCCGCCATATTCGGTCCCGCCGATGAGGATCAGCTTCTCGGTGAAATCGACCGCGATGACAGTCTCGCTGCGGCAGTCGTGGCGCTTGGGATCCGCGCGGAAGCTGGGCAGGTCGATGATCGTGTATTCGGGGACGAAATCGGCAAGCTCACCCTCGCCTGGCCGCACCAGCATCGTGCGGATGAACAGGCTATGCCAGCTATACTCGTTGATCACGCGCACCTTGACGCGATGTTCGGGCTGCGAGCCGCCGAAAAGGTCCTGGATGAACAAATCGGACTTGGTCGCGAGTTGGGCCAAGAAGTCGGCCTTGAGGTTGGCGAAGGCGTGAGGCGTCATCGCCTTGTTCGACTTTCCCCACCATACCGTCTCTTCGGTCTCGGCGTCGCGCACGATATATTTGTCTTGAGCGCTGCGGCCGGTGTGGCGGCCAGTCTTGACGACCAGCGGGCCGTCCTTGGCAAGCAGGCCCTCGCCTCGCGCCAGCGCGGTTTCGACTAACGGCGCCGTGGTCAGGTTCCAGTGGAGCTTTGCCCCGCTCCGGATTCCCTGGGCCTCAAGCCCGTGCGAAGAAACACGCTCAACCACCGGTAATCTCCTTGAGAATCAGCGGGTCGCGCACTTGTCGGCGCATCACCGCATACGTATGCGGCCAGCCTATAGTCGGGCGTCGGTCCGAGTCAAAGTCGGCTACTCGGCTGGCTTGCCCCGACAGCGCGACCCCGGTATTCGCATAGCCTGTCCATTTCGCCGGAGCGTCCATGAGCCCCGTGATCGCGCTCGTCGACGACGATCGCAACATCCTGACCTCGGTGTCGATCGCGCTCCAGGCCGAGGGCTTCGTCACGCGTGTCTATTCAGACGGCGGCGCGGCGCTGAAGGCGTTCGCCGAGAATGAGCCAGACCTCGGGGTATTCGACATCAAGATGCCGCAGATGGACGGAATGGAGCTGCTCCGCCGGCTGCGCGAGAAGGGCGGCACGCTCGGCGCGATGCCAGTCATCTTCCTGACCTCGAAGGACGACGAGCTCGACGAAGCACTTGGCCTCGCGATGGGTGCCGACGACTATATCGCCAAACCCTTCTCGCAGCGACTGCTCATCGCCCGCATCCGCGCCATCTTGCGCCGCCAGGAATTCGCGCGCGATACCGCCGAGGAAAACGGCGGACATGCGCCCGAACCCGAGTTGATCGAGCGTGGCCAACTCGTGATGGACCCTGCGCGCCACAAGGTGACTTGGGGCGGCAACGGGGTGACGATGACAGTTACCGAGTTCATCATCCTCGAGGCGCTCGCCCAGCGCCCCGGCGTCGTGAAATCGCGCAACCAACTGCTCGACATAGCTTATAGCGACGACACCTATGTCGACGACCGCACCATCGACAGCCATATCAAGCGCATCCGCCGCAAGTTTCGCGGGTGCGATCCCGACTTCGATTCAATCGAGACCCTGTATGGCGTCGGTTACCGATTCGAGGGGTGAGCGCGTCGAGCCGCGGTTGCCGTTTCGCGGTCGCCACACGCTCGCAAGGCGGCTCCTCGCCACCAACTTGCTGACGCTGGCGCTAGTCGGCTTCGGCATCTTCGTGCTCGACCAGTTCCGCGACAGGCTGCTCCAGGAGCGGCTGGAACGAATAACGGCACAAGCCAGTTTCGCTGCGGAAGCCCTCAGCGACGAGTCGCCGATCATCAAGCTGCGGACCATGGTCCGCTTGGGCCGGGTAACCGGAAACCGGGTCCGCCTCTTCGCCCCTAACGGGCTCCTGTCGGCCGATAGTTGGACGTCAACCGGGCCGACTTTCACCTTGCGTAACCCCAAGAACCAGCCTTGGACCAAGGATGCCGCGCGGCTGCTCGATCGTGGGTTCAACGCACTTACCCGCGGCGGCTACGTGCCGCCGTTCCACGACCCAGCGAACGATGTTCGCGATAGCTGGCCCGAAGCCCGCGCCGCACTGGTGACGCACCAACCGCAACAAATGGTGCGGGAAGCGCCCGACCTAACACCGGTTATCTCGAGTGCAGCGGCGCTCGACGACGGCTCGGTCGTGCTCATCATGGGCAACGACCGGAATTTCACTCGCCTGATCCGCTCCGAGCGCACCTCGCTTGGCATCGCGATGCTGGTCGCGGCGCTGCTTTCGATCGGCCTTTCACTATTTCTCGCCAGGACGATCGTCAGCCCGCTGCGCCAGATCGCCCGGGCCGCGCACCGGGTCCGCCTTGGCCGCGCTCGCGAGGTCCGCGTTCCCCGCCTTCCCGCGCGACAGGATGAAATCGGCATGCTGGCGCGCGCGGTCAGCGACATGAGCCAGTCGCTGCGCAAGCGAATCGACAATATCGAGGCATTCGCAGCCGACGTCACACACGAGCTCAGGAACCCGCTCGCGTCGCTGCGCTCCGCCGTCGACAGTCTGGAGCATATCGACGACCCCAAATTACGTACCCAGTTGCTCGACGTGGTGCGCCAGGACGTGCTCCGCATCGACCGCCTTATTGGCGATATTTCCGAAGCCGCGCGAACCGACGCCGAACTGGCACGCGCAAGGTTTGAGAGGGTCGATCTTGGGCAACTAATCGAACAGCTCGTCGCGGCGTGGGAGCAGCGCCGCTCCACCGGCGAGGTGCGTATTGCCTTCGCTCGACCACGCCGCGACAGCACCGTTGTCCTGGGCGACCCGACGCGCCTTGCTCGAGCGATCGACAATCTCGTCGACAATGCGATCAGCTTCTCGCCCTCCGCCGGCCTGGTCGAAGTCGTCGCAGCGCGCGTCGGCAATGACGTCCGCATCCGTATCGACGACGAGGGCCCCGGCGTCCCGACCGAGCAGCGCCAAGCAATCTTTAACCGATTTCACTCAGTAAGGCCCGAGGCCGAGCAATTCGGCCGCCATTCGGGACTCGGCCTTGCGATCGCTCGTGCGATCGTCGAAGGCCATGACGGGGAGATTGACGTGGCCGACCGGGACGACGCGCAATCAGGCGCACGCTTCACCATTTGCCTGCCAGCGGCAGACCGCGAATGAACGCGCTCCGTCCAGCGGAGCGTTCGGCGCGAATGAACGCGCTCCGTCCAGCGGAGCGCTCGAAATGAGCATCCGTCTCTCCTCCGAAACGCTTCATGCGAGTTGCGTCGCGCTCGACGGGCGCGCGGTGCTGATCACCGGAATCAGCGGGTCGGGCAAGTCCGACCTTTCGTTGCGGCTGCTCGATCGCGGCTTCATCCTCGTCAGCGACGACCAGACCATCGTCAAGAAAATTGGCACGAAGCTGATCGCCTCGGCTCCTGCGACGATTGCCGGCAAGCTTGAAATCCGCGGGGTCGGCATCGTCGATATGGGAACGGTCCAGGACGTCCCCGTCGCGTTGCTGGTCCATCTCACCAGCGACGTCCAGCGCCTGCCCGATGACAACCGCGAGCGACCCATCCTGGGCGTCAATCTGCCGCTGGTCAGCGTCGATGCGATGACCGCCTCGGCGGCGTCGAAGGTCGCGCTCGCGCTCGATCGGCTCGGGCTCAAGGCCTAGGGTGGCCTGGCGCGGAAAGCCTCCACAGCTGCCGCGCTTGCTTCTCGTCACCGGGATGTCCGGGGCGGGGAAGTCGAGCGTGCTCGACGCGCTGGAAGACATGGGCTGGGACTGTGTCGACAATTTGCCGGCGACGCTGCTCCAGTCCTTCGTTCATGGCGAACGGGAGGCGCGTCAGACGATGCCGATCGCGGTCGGTATGGACGTCCGCAGCCGGGGGTTCGACGTTGCCTCACTCCCTACAATGCTGCGCGCGATTGACGGCGTTTCGCCCGAGATCCTCTATCTCGACTGCGCCGGTGCCGAGCTCATCCGCCGCTATGGCGAGACCAGGCGCCGTCACCCGCTCGCGCTCGATCGCCCGGCCGAAGATGGCATCGCGCGCGAACGCGAGATTACCGCTCCACTACGCCTCGCCGCGGACGCGCTGCTCGACACCACCGACCTTAAGCCCGCCGACTTGCGCGACGAACTCCGACGGCGCTATGGCGGCGATCGTGACGAGCCGGTGCTGACCATCGCCTCGTTCGGCTTCGCGCGCGGCATCTCGCGCACTGCAGATCTGGTGTTTGATATGCGGTTCATCGATAATCCCCACTGGATCGACGAGCTTCGCCCACTCACCGGCATGGACCAGCCCGTTCGAGACCATGTCGCTGCCGACCCCGCGTGGGGCGCGACGATGGACCGGATCGAGGGCCTTCTCGCCGACCTCATTCCCCGCTATTGGGCGGCGGGCAAGAGCTATCTGACAGTTGCGTTCGGTTGCACGGGGGGACGTCACCGGTCAGTGGCGGCGGCGGTCGAAATGACGGAGCGGTTGCAGCGCCAAGGCTTTTCCCCGATGGTTCGCCACCGGGACCTCGCCACGCCGCCAAGCGACACGATCGAGGAACAGCACGGCCTGCTTGCTGGCCGGCCAGGTTAGACGAGTAGGCGGGTTTGGAATGATTGGTTTGGTGCTGGTGACCCACGGCCGTCTGGCGGCCGAGTTCATCACGGCAATGGAGCATGTCGTCGGCCCGCAGGAGTCGATCGAGGGCATTTGCATCGACGCCGACGACGACATGGAAGCGCGCCGCGCGGACATCGCCGCGGCGATCGCCAAGGTCGATGGCGGCAAGGGTGTGATCATTCTGACCGACCTGTTTGGCGGAACCCCCTCCAACCTCGCGATCAGCCTGATGAAGAGCGACCAGATCGAGGTCATCGCCGGGGTTAATCTGCCCATGCTGATCCGGCTCGAAGGCGCCCGCAAGGTGATGGGGGTCCGCGCCGCGGTCGCCGCCGCGCGCGAGGCGGGGCGGAAATATATTTCGGTCGCGAGCGAGATCCTCGGCGAGGCCGCAGCCTGATGCCATCCCGGGTCGTCACCCTCGCCAACCGCCGCGGGCTTCATGCCCGGGCCAGCGCGAAGTTTGTCACCTTGGCGAGCGAGCTAGAGGCCACGACCGAGGTGGAAAAGGATGGCAACAAGGTCGTCGGCACCTCGATCATGGGCCTGATGATGCTCGGCGCGGCGATGGGCGACGAGATCCGGATCTCCGCTGAAGGCCCCGGGGCAGACGAAGCGCTCGAGCGACTGGTAGCGCTGGTCGAGGGCCGCTTCGGCGAAGACTGATGCCGCGGGTCGTAACGTCGTTCGGCAATGACACCGTCAAGCTGATCCGCTCGCTGCGCGACAGGAAGGCGCGGCGGGAGAGCGGCCTGTTCCTCGCCGAGGGGCTGCGGATCCTGGCCGAGGCGCGCGACAGTGGGGTGCTTCCCGACATCATCGCCTTCGCTCCTGCCGGCGCCGCTCACCCGCTCGCCGCCCAGATCATCGCTGCGACCGAAGCTGCTGGCGGCGACGCGATCGAGACCAGCCCTGACATCCTGTCGAAGATGAGCGGCAAGGATAATCCCGGGCTCGTCCTTGGCGCCTACCGCCAGCCCCCGACCGAACTTGCCGCAATAGACCGCTCGGTCGCGCCGCTGTGGATCGTCGCCCAGGCGTTGCGCGACCCCGGCAACATCGGCACCATCCTGAGGACCGGTGACGCCACCGGCGCGGGTGGCCTGATCCTGATCGATGATTGTGCGGACCCCTATTCGGTCGAGGCGGTCAGGGCGTCGATGGGAGCGGTTTTCACCCAGTGGATCGCAATCGCGCGGTGGGAGGAGTTCGTCCCGTGGCTCCGCGCCGGGCCGGGGCAGCTGGTGGGGACGAGTCTGAGGACCGAGACCGACTATCTCGATGCGACGTACGAGCAGCCGTGTTTCCTGCTGATCGGTAACGAGAGTCAGGGGCTGCCGGCACACTATGAGGCCGAGTGCGACCTGCTCGTGAAAATGCCGATGCTGGGGCGAGCCGACAGCCTTAATGCGGCGGTCGCGGCGGCGGTGATGGCCTTTCAGGTCAGGGCAAGCTGGCGCACCTAGTGGATTGATCGAGACAAAG
>JANXUU010000144.1 GCA_025356055.1 Sphingomonas sp.
AAACTGAGAATAACCCCGCATCACGCGGAAGCTGATGCTCGCAGATGTTTGCATATTTTGATAACGAGGTTGTTTTGATCCAGTTGAGTCCTCGTTAACTTGACCTCCATCCGCCGCACTTGGCGCCACGTCATTACCCCAGTTGTGGATCTCCATCGACTGTCCCGTCGTTATCTGTTATCTATCAAGTGGTTAGAGCCCGTAACTCGACATCAGATTTCGGATCCCGCCTTCCTCGCCGTAGCTGTATTGCAAGATTCAACCGGGGTTGGGCTTGCTAGGTTGGCAAAACATCCGGCAAGCGGCTTGGACCTAAAACATAAGGGAACGGTCATGAGAACGTCGTCGCGGTCAATCGTCGCCGCTCTTGTCTTCGCCAGTGCCAGCTCTGCCATCGCTCAGGTTCGTTTCAACCCCGTTGCCCCGCTGCCGCCGTCCGCCGCGCCTAGCGTCCAAGCCCCAATTGTTCCGGCTCCAGCGACGCAGGCTCCGATGGCGGTTGTAACGGCTCCCGTGGTCCTGCCCTCGCCGTTCTGGTCGCTGCCAGATGCGCAGGAGCTATTGTCCATGATCAGGTTAATCGGCACCGAAGGCCTCAGCCCCAACGATTACGTGCCCACCGTGCTCGCCGATGCCGTCGCGGCGAGAGACGCCACCCGAGTCTCTGCCGCCGCCACCGAGAGCTTCAACAAGCTTTCGTCCGATTTCGCATTCGGTCATGTCCGCGGCGAAGACCGCATCGACTGGCACGTTGCCAGTCCCGGCCTAAGTCCCGCCCGTCAGCGCGAGCTGCTCGAATCCGCCCTCGCCCAGCATCGCGTGGGCGACGCCCTGCGCGGCCTGTTGCCGACCCACCCGCAATATGGCGCGCTGCGGACCGCACTCGCGGACCCGATGAACGCCGCCCAAGCCAACACGATCCGCCTCAACATGGACCGCTGGCGCTGGTTGCCGCGCGACCTGGGGACGCGCTACATCATCGTCAACGTCCCCGCCTACACCGCGACTCTGGTCGAGAACGGCGTCGCCGTCTCGCGCCACAAGGCGGTCGCCGGAGCGATCAAGACCCCGACCCCGCAACTGTCGGCGATGGCTACCGGCGTCATCCTCAACCCATGGTGGGAAGTCCCGACCAGCATCAGCCACGAAGTTGCCGGCAAGAACGGCTTCGTCGCGGTGCGCGACCCGGTCACCGGCGTCGCCCAACGCTGGCGCCAGCCACCGGGCCCGTCGAACGCGCTCGGCCAGATGAAATTCGTAATGCCCAATTCCTACGCGATCTACCTCCACGACACCAACGCCAAGAGTCGTTTCAACAGCTCAATTCGCGCGTTTAGTCATGGCTGCGTCCGCACCGACAAGATCGGCGACCTGGCGCGATTGCTGCTGGCCGAGGACGGGGGCACGTGGGACGCAGCCAAGGTCACCGACACGCTCGCCTCGAAGAAATCCGAGAAGGCCAGCTTCGTAAAGCCGCTCCCGGTCTACATTGTCTATTTCACCGCCGCTGCCGCGTTAGACGGCTCAATTGTCCATTACACGGATGTCTATCACCGCGACGGGGCGGTCATTGCCGCGCTCCTCGACCAACCACGCGCGGTCATGAAATCGACTGCCGCCGAGGCCGCCCTCACGACGAATTCGGCTACTGCAGCGGATGCCGCTCCAGCTTCCACGTCAGCACCCAAGGCCCGGCCGGCTCCCATCGATCTCCAGAACGATCCGCTCAGGCCGCACTGAGGGCGACGCGTAAATAGAACCGGCGATCGTCGGGCCTGCTGGCGAGCTCACCATTTTTGAGCTTGTAACCCGTCGAATACAATGGACCAAGGAGGCAAAGCGCCTTCGCGAACCTACGCCGGCCCGACGATTTTTGTTAGGATTGCATCGAATGTCACCCATCTGAAGGCCTCCACCAATTGCGCGATTTGGTGAATTATGGCAGCTTTTCTAGTTATCGTAGAAAGGGAAGTTGAATGAGGCCGATCATAGCGGTGGTGCTACTGCTCGACGTCGCGATACTATTTGGAGTTAGCTTCGTCGTTGCCTTACGAAAAGCATCGCCTAATCGAATCCAATTGCGTTGGCGCACCTTCGTCATCCCCTTGCTACTAGCCGGATGGGTGTCGGTGAAGATCGGGGGTAGATATGCCACCGGAACCGGCGTCGAAATCACCAGAAATTTGGGTCTAGTTTTGGTTGGAATGGGTTTCATGAGTATCCTGGTCGCTCTCCGAAAGTGGCGCGGACTGGATTTGTTGTAGGAGTCCTGCCCCTGGGGGTTCTGTCAGTTCCTGCTGTGCACTTTTGTTTCTGGCCAATCAAAAAATTGTGGCCTGCTACCCGCTAAGTTTTCGCCATGCGGCCTAAGCTCTTGTATTCGCGAAGTTCGCCTCGAAGGAAAATCGCTATCGCCACCTTCATGTTTTGTACCGGTATCGAGAACAGCGTGCCGACGATCGACCATGGACGTACTCGGGTCGATCAGATGCAAAGCTGCGGACATTATAGTCGATGGCGAGAGGACTTTGAGCTTGTAACGGGCCTCGGCCTCCAATTTTTGAGGTACGGCCCTCCGATCCACACGACGTGGGTAGCGCCTGGAAAGTATGACTGGGCTTTCGCCGATGAGACGTTCGCCGATCTGAAGCGACGCAACATCGTGCCGATCGTCGACTTGTGCCACTTCGGCGTCCCTGACTGGATCGGCAATTTCCAGAACCCGGATTTTCCGGCGCTCTTCGCCGATTATGCGCGGGCTTTCGCTAAGCGTTTCGAATGGTGCCAACTCTACACACCCATCAACGAGATGTATATTTGCGCGATCTTCTCGGCGCGTTACGGCTGGTGGAACGAGCAACTGACGACCGACCGCTCGTTCGTCACCGCGCTCAAGCATATCGTTAAAGCTAATGTCCTCGCGATGCAGGCGATCATCGAGGTGCGTCCCGACGCGATTTTCATTCAGAGCGAGTCGAGCGAGTATTTCCACGCCACCAATCCAGCGGCGATTGCTCAAGCCGAGCATCTCAACGCTATGCGCTTCCTTTCACTCGATCTAAATTACGGGAAGCGCGTCGACTCCTCAATGTACCAATATCTGCTCGACAACGGCATGACACGCGAAGAGTATGACTTCTTCCCCAACAATCATCTCAAGCAGCACTGCATCATGGGGAACGATTATTACGTCACCAATGAGCACCGTGTGTCCGCTGACGGCTCGACGTGTCCTGCGGGTGAAGTATTTGGCTATGACGGGATAACGCATGAGTATTATCATCGATTTCGTCTTCCAGTGATGCACACTGAGACAAATATTGCGCAAGGGTCCTTGGGTACGGAGGCGGTCGACTGGTTGTGGAAGGAGTGGGCCAACGTCCTGCGCGTCCGCAACGACGGCGTGCCGATCGTCGGGTTCACCTGGTTCTCGCTAACAGATCAGACCGATTGGGACACCGCGCTTCGCGAAAAGAACAATAACGTGAATCCGGTTGGCCTTTATGATCTCGACCGGAAGATTCGACCGGTGGGGGTCGCATACAAGCAGCTGATTGCAGACTGGCGCGATGTTCTACCGACCCAAAGCGTGTGCTTGACGGTGCCGGTCGTTATGCCGGACCAGTCTGAAAGCGCGCATGCTCAGGACCAGAAGGTTCGCGCTCGCGGAATGAATGATCGGCGTTCCTCACAGCAGAGTGAAACTGACGATGCCGTGACGATTTGACGTGGGCATTCAACCTCACTCAGGCCCCTATCCAAATGGAGTTTCGACTTTGGCCAAGCGTAAAATCGGGATCGTTGGCTTTGGGAAGATCGCCCGTGATCAACACGCTCCAGCAATTGCCGCCTCGTCCGACTTCGAGCTGGCTGGCGTATCCAATCTTGGTGGCGGCGCGCCGCCAAATGGCGTTCGTGGATTTGCGACATATGCGGAGATGCTGGCAACTATCTCCGATCTGGACTCGGTCGCAATCTGCACGCCGCCCGGGCCGCGGCGTCTAATTGCTGCTGAATGCCTTTCGGCTGGGCGGAACGTGTTGTTGGAAAAGCCACCAGCGGCCACCGTGGCCGAGGTTCGCGATATAGAGAATCGCGCCAAGGCCGCCGGAAAAGTGGCGTTCGCGACCTATCACGCCCAGCACAACGCGGCAGTTAAGCAGGCCGCGCAACTACTCGTTGGAAAATCGGTCAAGAGCCTTGCCGTGACAAGGAAAGAAGATATTCAGCGCTGGCATCCTGGCCAGGACTGGATCCTAGCCGCTGGCGGGTTTGGGATCTTCGATCCAGGGATCAATGCACTCTCAATACTCACCCGGATTCTGCCGCAGCCCGTATTCGTCAAGTCAGCCGAGCTATCCTTTCCCGCCAACCGCCAAGCACCGATCGCTGCGACGGTGGCTTTCAGCACGAGGCTGTCCACCGACGCTCGATTGGCGCCAGACCGGAGCGCAGACATGGGAAATTGAGGTCGAAACGACCGACGCCACAAAACTTAAACTCGTGAACGGCGGCGCCCAGCTCGAGATTGAGGAGCAGCCGCCGTTTGTCGGACCCGAGGACGAATACGCCGACATCTATAATGACTTTGCCGCCCTTCTTGCCGCCGGCCGCTCGAATGTCGACAGCGCGCCGTTTCAGCTCGTCGCCGACGCGTTCATGGTAGGCGAGAGGAAGGAAGTTGACGCGTTTGACTTTTAAAATTTCGCCTGCTTCGCGAGAGTGCTCCCAGCGCTTTGCGGACGGTCTTGCAGCTGGGCGCAGAGTGGCGATATCCGGCAGCAATCCCTGCAGGGTCAGCCATCGTAAGCTTGGCTGGCGTTGTTTCCGGGACGCCGATTGCCGATCATCCCGCACGCCTTGACCAAATCATTTCGAGGATCCCGATACCCAGCTGTGGGCCGGGCGACCGAGCCGGCGTCGAAAGTGTCAGCCCACGACATGCCATAGCATGGCTTGTGGATCACTTATTACCAGCGGATCGGACCTATTTCTCCGTTGCCGCCTTCACTGATGATGAGCACATTTCAGGGCGGCTCAGGCAAACACATCGGCAGCTGTCGGCGGTCGATGCTCGTAACGACGGGCAGGTTCTTTACACAGACGCAATTTTACCGGGAAGTCATCTGCTCGGCTATCTCAGTGCGGACCATTGGGCTGTTGCTCTTCCGCTTGCCCGAAATGTCCCCGCCCTTCGCCCGGTATTTTCGGGCCGAAACGATTACCCACGAGAGATATTGCTGGAGGCCATCGTGCGTTCGGTCGAATATCGACTTGGTCTGTCCAAAGCGGGGCAGCGCTAGCTCCCGATTATCAAATCGCCGAGCTAAAAGCTGACCTGCAGTAGTGGAAGCGCCGCGGGGGGTTATATATGATGGGTATTCGTCGGGCTATTCGCAGGCCCGAAAGCTAGAAGCTTAGCGATACGCGATCAGGCGGCCGGCGTCGGTGAGGATGTACAGCGTTTGGTTGGCAACCACGGGAGCCAGGCTGACCGGGCCACCGGCGCTGGTCTGGCTTTGGAACGAGCCGGTCGACGGATTGAGGTTGATCAGCGTGCCGTTCGAGCCGGTGAGGATGAGGCGGTCGCCGGCGATGATCGGGCCCTGGTAGTTGATAGGTCCCGTCTTGCCCTTGGCGTTGCGGTAGCGCGGGACCTGCGCGATCCAGCGGACCTTGCCGGTGGCGCGGGCGATGGCGATCACCTTGGCCTCGTCCGTGACGACGAACACCCAGTCGCCGACGACGCACGGGGTCGAG
>JANXUU010000011.1 GCA_025356055.1 Sphingomonas sp.
ACCAGCAGTTGCTTGTCGACGCCTGGAATCAGAAGCGAGCGTAGGCGGCCCATGATATGTTCTCCCTGGATCATGCTCTAGCGGCCGATGATCATGGCGCGCAGGCTCTTGGGCACCAGGAACGCCATGAGCACATGGATAACAATGAACCCGACGATCGCCGCCATGGCAAAGAAGTGGACGAAGCGGGCCGCATCGTAACCGCCGAACAACAAGCTGAGCTCGCGCAGCTGGATCGGCTTCCAGATCGAGATGCCCGACAGCACGATCACGATCGCGCACAGGATCACCCCCAGATAGAGGAGCTTCTGCACCGCGTTGTAGACCGAAAGGTCGGCATGGGAGAGCCGGCCCGCAAGGGCCGCGCGCACGGGCGCGAAGGAGCGGCGGTGGTGGGGAGTGACGCCGAGAGCCGTCAGCGCCGCGCAGTGCGCGCGGGTGCCGTAGCCCATGTTGGTGATCCAGCCGTAGTCCGGAAACTCTTCATGCAGCGCGCACATGATGCGGTCGCGGGTGACCTTGGCGACGATCGACGCGGCGGCGATCGAGCGGCACTTGGTGTCGCCCGCAACGATCGCCTTGGCCTGCGTCCGCTCCCACCGCGGCAGGCGGTTGCCGTCGACCAGCACGAAGGCCGGCTCGAACCCCAGCGCCGCAACGGCACGCTGCATGGCCAGCATTCGTGCCCAATAGATATTGAGCGTATCAATCTCCTCGACCGAGGCGATCCCGACCCCGATCCGCGCGACCTTCTGCAGCCGCCCGAAGATCGCCTCGCGCGTTTCGAGGTCGAGCTTCTTGCTGTCGTCGATGCCACGCGGGAAGTGATCGCGGTCGAGCACCACCGCACCTGCCACGACCGGCCCGGCGAGCGGCGCGCAGCCGGCCTCGTCGACCCCCGCCAGCGGCTGCGCAAACGCGCTTTCGATCTTGAAACAGGGTCGCTTCACGGCGTCGATTGCTCGATTCGCCATGGCGGATAACGTCGCGCCTCGCCCGCCTTGTAGAGGAACACGGTGTTGCCCGCCGGATCGCGCAGCCGCGCTTCGCGCCACATCCACGGCTGATCGCGCGGGCCATGTTCGAACGGCATCCCCGATCGCGCCAGCCGCTCGACGCGCTGGTCGAGGTCGTCGCACTCGAAATAGACGGCGGTCGATTCGGAGATCGCCTCTTCGGGATCGATCTGCACCGAGAAGGTCGCGCCCCCCGCGCTCTCGAAACGGGCGTAATTATTCTCCGGCGCGTCGACGATCTGCTTGAGACCCAGCGCGCGATAGAAGGTCACCATCGCCGCATAATCCTTGCCCGTCACCGTCACCTGGTTGAGCCGCGGCCCCGCGCCGCTATCGAGGCGCACCGACTGCTGCCCAAGCGGGCCGTGGCCGGTCCCCAGCCCCGGGGCCCCGTGGAGCGCCATCCTCACGAAATGCCGCCCGCGCTCGACCGCCCGCGCCAGGCTCTCGCCGCAGCCGAGGTGAAACGCGATCGCGCTCGCCAGCGTGCAGCCGGTGCCGTGGGTGCTGGTCGTGTCGATCCGCTGGCCCTGCCAGCTGGTCAGATTATCCTCCTCGATCAGCGCGTCGGCGAGCGCGTCGCCCTCATCGTGCCCGCCCTTGACCAGCACCGCGCAGCCGTGGCGCGAGACCAACGCCAGCCCCGCCGCGATCGGATCCTCGTCGCCGGTCAGCCGCGCCAGCTCGGGCAAGTTGGGCGTGGCGAGCGTGGCGACATCCATCAACAGTCCGAACGCCGCAATCGTCGCCTCGTCAGCCAGCGCCGCGCCGCTCGTCGCGAGCATCACCGGGTCGAACACGATCGGCACCTCGAGGCTCGCCAACCGCAGCGCCACCTGCGTTGCGGTAAAGGCGCTGCCGATCATCCCGACCTTGACCGCATCGACCCCGATATCGCCGACCACCGCGTCGATCTGCGCGAGGACCATCTCGGTCGGCACGGGGTGGACCGCGCTGACGCCAAGCGTGTTCTGCGCAGTGACGGCGGTGATCGCGGTCATCGCATGACCACCGAGCATGGTGATCGTCTTGATATCGGCCTGGATCCCGGCGCCCCCGCCCGAATCCGATCCGGCGATGACGAGGATGCGGGGAGTTTTGGACACGGTTGACAGTCTAGCGCGCTTTTGGAGCAGCGGTCGAGGCGGGATGCTTCACGAGATTGGCCTTCGACCGCGCCGGCCGATCGGTGAGCTCGCCGCCGCAATTGGGGCAGCGGTCATCGAGCGCCTCGGCACAGGCGGCGCAGAAGGTGCATTCGAACGAACAAATGAACGCGCCCGCCGCCGAGCCGGGCAGGTCGGCCCCGCAGCGTTCACAATCGGGGCGCATGGCTAGCATGGATGCGAGTCTAGTGGGGATAGTGGTGGAGCGGAAGTCCGATGGTTTTGGACACGGTTGACAGTGTGGGGAGGTTTCGCGGGGTCACTCGGCGCCCGCGAATGTTCACACATGTTCGCGCTCGTGACGATGTTTCGTCGAGGGTGGGTTTGCGGACGAAAGAAAGAACAGACGCGAGCGACCCGCGATGGTTAACTATCTCACGTTCAGGGTGCTGTAGGACAGGAAAATCGTCGAGCCACGGCAGGACAGTTGCTGGATTTCGCCAGATTTTTCTGCGCTGCGCGGAGGCCTGCTAGAGACCTCCCACCAAGCTATACTCTGCACCAGATTACGGCTTCTGGGCAACGCCGCCGCAGGGTGCGGGGCCAAAGCGAGTAACGCCGGCGGAAGGATTGTCGGCCATTGAGCGCGACCGGCGACGAACGAAAGCCCAGGAGGAATCATCAATGCCAATTCAAAGGCGCGCATACCAGAGGCAGAACGACTGGAACCCCGGGCTTTGCGCGACCGGGGTCGCGGTGACATGCATGATCAGGTAATAAGCCAGCATCAACGGGAATGGCCAGCGCACCCGGTCAAGCCGCCATTCGGCAACAATCAGCGCCGCGACGATGACCTCCATGCTGATCAGCGACGCATAGAGCGCGGTGGCAAAATCGGGCACTAACGATGGGGCGATCAGCATCGTCGCGCGCTCATTCGCGGCCTCGATCGGAATGATCGCAGTGCAGGCCATGAGCCGCATGTGCATTCCAATGTCGCGCCGCCGGGCATACCAGATGGCGAGCCCGAGAAAAATGACGAACAGCGCGATTCCGGTCAGATCAATATAGGCAAATTTGATGAGCCGAAGCTGAAAATTGTCGACTGTTCTCAAGATCATGATCTGGATAACAATCAAGCCGCTGACCGCGACAACCAACGCTAACGCAATCGACGCATAGCCGATGGAGCGATGGAGCTTTCGCGACCGCCTAGCAATCAACCACGCCTGCAAGATCGGCAACGCC
>JANXUU010000016.1 GCA_025356055.1 Sphingomonas sp.
GCCAGCAGGTCACTGAATTCCGCGAAGGGCTGCTGCCGTGGGCGCTGCAGCACCCCGTCGCGCTGGTGTTCGACGAATATGACGCCGGCCGGCCCGACGTGATGTTCGTCATCCAGCGCGTGCTGGAAGTAGAGGGCAAGCTGACCCTGCTCGACCAGAATCGGGTGATCCGCCCCAATCCCTTTTTCCGGCTGTTCGCGACAACCAACACGATCGGGCTGGGCGACACGACCGGGCTTTATCATGGCACGCAGGCGATCAACCAGGGCCAGATGGACCGCTGGAACATCGTCGCGACGCTGAATTACCTGCCCGCCGCGACCGAGGCGCAGATCGTGCTCGCCAAATCGGGCGAATATGACAATCCCGACGGCAAGGCGGAGGTGGTCAAGATGGTCAAGGTCGCCGACCTGTCACGGCAGGGCTTCATCAATGGCGACATTTCGACCGTGATGAGCCCGCGAACGGTGATCAGCTGGGCGCAGAATGCGATGATCTTCGGCGACGTCGGCTTCGCCTTCCGGTTGAGCTTCCTCAACAAGTGCGACGAAAGCGAGCGCCCGCTGATCGCCGAATATTACCAGCGCGTGTTCGGCAAGGACCTTCCCGAAAGCGTCGTCGGCAAGGCGTGAGCGAGCCCGACGCTCTCGATCAGTTCCGCCGCGTCCTGTCGGGCGCGGCGCGGGCGATTGCGCGCGATGCCGAGGCCGAAGTGACGTTCGGCAGCGAGTCGTCGAGCGCGGCGCTGGGCAAGGTCGCGCGGGTGCCATCGCCGGGACCCGGGCTCGACCCGCGAATGGTTGCCGAGGCGCGTGGGGCGGCCGACGCGATGGCGCTAAGGCTGCGCTATTCGGATGCGGCGCTTCATGCGCGGCGGGCGCCGCCGGCGGGTGACGCGCGCGACGTGTTCGATGCACTGGAAGGCGCGCGGGTCGAGGCGCTGGGCAGCCGGGCGATGGCCGGGGTCGAAGGCAATCTGGCCGAGCTGGCCATCGCGCGGGTGCGCGGAGACGCGATCACGCGGGCACGAACCGCCGAGGAAGTGCCGCTGGCGACCGCGATCGGGCTGCTCGCGCGGCAGCGGCTGACGGGGATCGACCCGCCCGAAGCGGCGCGAACGGGGCTGGCGATGATTGCGCCGTGGATCGAAGAGCGCGGGGGCGCCGAGCTCGATGCGCTGGCGCTGACGATCGACGACCAGGCCAATTTTGCAACCCTGGCGCGGCGGTTGCTCGAGGATCTCGAACTCGCCGAGCCCGAGGAGCCCACTGAGGACCAGCCCGACGAGGGCGGCGACGAGGATCCGGGCGATGACGATGGCGCCGACGAGCCCGATGACGCGGGAGACGAGGGGGCGTCATCGGGCGGCGATGTCGAGATGCGCGCCGAAGAGGACAGCGCCGAGAGCGATCAGGACGACGGTTCCGACCATGACGATGATGGCGACGAATCGAGCAGCGGCGAGGACGGCGACGAGCAGGCCCAGCCGCGCCCCGGCCGACGCAATTGGGACGAAGCGCCGTCGACCGACTATCATGCCTATACCGAGCGGTTCGACGAGCAGATCGCCGCCGCCGACCTGTGCGATGCCGACGAGCTGGCACGATTGCGGGCGACGCTCGACCTGCAGATGGCGGCATTCCAGGGGGTGGTGACGCGGCTGGCCAACCGGTTGCAGCGGCGGCTGATGGCGCAGCAGGCGCGCAGCTGGGACTTCGACCAAGAGGAAGGGCTGCTCGATGCCGCACGGCTGGCGCGGGTAATCGTCCAGCCGGGGCATGCGCTCAGCTACAAGATCGAGCGCGAGACCGAGTTTCGCGACACGGTGGTCAGCCTGTTGATCGACAATAGCGGATCAATGCGCGGACGACCGATCTCGATCGCGGCGATGAGCGCGGATATTTTGGCGCGGACACTCGAGCGGTGCGGGGTGGCGACCGAGATCCTCGGCTTCACGACCCGCGCGTGGAAGGGCGGTCAGAGCCGCGAGGCGTGGCTGGCGGAAGGGCGACCGGCGACTCCGGGGCGGCTCAACGACCTTCGCCACATCCTCTACAAGCGCGCCGACGAGCCCTATCGCCATGCGCGCGGCAACCTTGGGCTGATGATGCGCGAGGGGCTGCTGAAGGAGAATATCGACGGCGAGGCGCTACTGTGGGCGCATAACCGGTTAATGGCGCGTCGCGAGGAGCGGCGCATACTGATGGTGATTTCGGATGGGGCGCCGGTCGACGATTCGACGGCTTCGGCAAATAGCGGGTCGTACCTCGACGCGCATTTGCGGACCGTAATCGGGTGGATCGAGCAGCGGTCAAGTGTCGAGCTGGCGGCGATCGGTATCGGCCATGATGTCACGCGTTACTACAAGCGCGCGGTGACGATCATGGACGCCGAGCAATTGGGCGGGGCGCTGGTCGAGCAGCTGGCGGGGTTGTTCGAGTTGCGCTGAGCGAGTTGGGCCGACCCGTTTCCGGGCCGACCCTCCCTCAATACGCGACACGAGGAATTTTTTGCCGATACGCAGGCTACAGATCGACTCGAAAAAGGGGGAAAATCGTCGATGGAAAGAGTTATGCCTGAGGACGGGTTGAACCAAGCTGAACGCCGCATGCAGTCGCGGTTCAGCTTTGCGGTGGCGGTGGGGTGCGCGGCAATCGTCGCGCTCGTGCTGGCGCTGGCGGCGGAGTGGCGAGGCGATCCCAATCGCTTCCCCTTGCCGCCGGCAAGCGTCTCGATTCATTTCGAGCGGCTCGCGATCGCCGCCGACGCGGCATCGCCCCTGCGAATCGCGGGGGCGTGGCGGCTGACGGCGGATGACCCGCGCTTTGGTGGGCTCTCGGCGCTGGCGATCGATCATGGCGAGTTGCTCGCACTGAGCGACAGCGGCGTAATGGCGCGCTTTGCGAGCCCGAGTGCTGGCCCGGCGATCGTTCGAATGTCCGAACTCCCCGGGGGCCCGGGCTCGCCGCGCTTCAAAATGAATCGTGACAGCGAATCGCTGGTCCGCGATGCGGCGGGGCGCGGCTGGTGGGTGGGTTTCGAAACCCGCAACCAACTGCGGCTGTTCGACCCCGGCTTCACGCGCACGCTTCGCACGATCGATTTCGGCGAGGATCGCTGGCCCGAGAATCTGGGTATCGAGGCGATGATGACCGGAACGAGCGAGCGGCTAATGCTGGTCCCCGAGCTGGCGCATGAAGTGGTGACCGTGGCGAACGGGCAGGCGCGGAGCGAGCCGCTAACGGGCGTCGGAAGCAAGATTTCGGACATGGTACGGCTGCCCGATGGCGAGGTGCTGCTGCTGCTGCGCGACATCGGTCCGACCGGGTTTCGGACGTCGCTCGGCGCTCTGGTCAAGCGAGCCGACGGCTGGCGGGTCGAGCGGCAGGTGCCGCTTCTTTTCGGCATGTTCGCCAATTTCGAGGGGATTGCGGTCGAGCCGCGGGGCGATGGCGGCACCCGGCTGTGGCTGATCACCGACGATAATTTCCAGCCGCCGATGAAGACGATGCTGGTCGCACTCGTTGTGCCCCCAGGGAGGTGGACGGGCGCCGATTTAACGCCAACGGCCCGCTCTCCGGGTGGAGAACGGGCCGTCGGATAGCCTTTTAGCAGAAGCTTAGGCGGCGGCTTCGCCGGCCTTCTTCTTGAGCTCGCGCTTGAGCTTGGCCGCGCGCGGGCTGAGCTTCTCGGCGCGGGTCTTGGTCAGCCAATTGTCGAGGCCGCCGACATGCTCGACC
>JANXUU010000046.1 GCA_025356055.1 Sphingomonas sp.
TGAGCGATCCACACCGCGTCGAAACCGCCCGCCAGCGCGATCCGCGCTGCTTCGGCGACATAGCCCGCCTTGCCCGCCCTCGACCTGTCGATCAGCCGCACGCCCGGCGGCAACAAACCTGGCTGATCGGGCACCAACGAGACGAGCACCACCACTTCAGCGACGTCTGGCCGCGCCGCCATTGTCCGGATTGTATCGCGCGCATACTTCGCAATCCCGCCGCGCCCGCCGAAACTGTCGGTCGTCAATGCAAGTATCCGGCGCCGGGCGGTCACCCGCGTGCCCGCAAATCCGCAACGCAGCGCGCCGCAGTCCTTCCGTCCCAAAATTCGGGTCGTCGCGGCTGATAGGTCCGCCCTATCGCTTCGTCCACCGCTGCTCCCAACGTCGCCAGTGTCACCAACCGGTTGGTGCCCTCGCTGATCGTGATCGGTCGCTCGGTATTGTCGCGCAGCGTGCAGCACGGAATGCCGAGATAGGTCGTTTCCTCCTGGACCCCCCCGCTGTCGGTGACGACCAGCCGCGATCCCAGCACCAGGCTCATGAAACGCTTGTAGGGCAATGGCTCAACCAGCTTGACCGCCGCCCCAGTGAGCTTTCCGGCCAGCCCGCTCTTCGCCAACTGCGCCGCCGTTCGCGGATGGACCGGAAACACCAGCGGGATTCTCGCCTGCAACCCGACAAGCGAGGCAGACAGCGCTTCCAGCCGCTCGGCCCCATCAACGTTGGAGGGCCGATGCAGCGTGACCACCGCGTACCCACCACGCTGGACCCCCTGCGCCTCCCATTCGGCCGCCGCCTCGACCGCGGGGCGCACCATCTCGAAACTGTCGAGCATGATATTACCGACCCGCGTGATCCGCTCCGCCGGAATTCCCTCGGCCAGCAAATTCGCGTCACCGTCGGGAGAGGGCGTCCACAGCACGTCGCTGATCACATCGGTCGCCAGCCGGTTGATCTCCTCGGGCATGTCGCGGTCGCGGCTGCGCAAGCCCGCCTCGAGATGCACCGTCGGAATGCGCAGCTTCGCCCCGACCATTGCGCAGGCCACGGTCGAATTGACGTCGCCGACCACCACCAGCCAGTCGGGGCGGTGCGCAATCGCGATCTTTTCATAGCCGATCATCACCTTTCCGGTCTGTGTCGCATGGCTTCCCGACCCCACGCCCAGGTGAAAATCGGGCTGGGGCAGCGATAGGTCGGCGAAGATAGCGTCCGACAGATTGGGATCATAATGCTGCCCGGTGTGAATCAGCTTGGGCTCATACTCGTCGCTCGCTTTCAGTGCATGCCACAACGGCGCGACCTTCATGAAATTGGGTCGCGCGGCGGCGATCAGGTGAACTGTCTTCACGAAATTCCCTTGGATAATCAGCGCGAGCCGAAGCCCGACGCCATCGTCTTGATGGTCCGGAACACAATCAGCAGGTCGAGCCACGGCGAGAAATATTTGATGTAATAGAAATCATAATGGAGCTTGCGGTGAACCTCGTCGACTTGCGCCACATGCCCCTGATTGACCTGCGCCCAGCCCGAAATTCCCGGCTTCACGACATGGCGATAGCGGTAGAAGGGGATCTCTCCGCTGTACCACGCCGACAACACCTGCGCCTCGGGACGCGGCCCGATCCAGCTCATCTCGCCCTTGAGGATGTTCCAGATCTGCGGCAGCTCGTCGATCCGCCAGCGGCGCAGGTGGACCCCCACACGGGTGATCCGGTCGTCGTCGTCGCCGGTCATCGCTGCCGCCCGCCGGTCGGTCGCTAGCCCAGGATCGAAAACCCGCATCGTGCGGAATTTGACCATCTCGAACTTTTCGCCAGCATGACCGATGCGCTGCTGGCGAAACAGCACCGTGCCGCCATCGTCGAGCTTGATTGCCATTGCGACGATCAGCGCGACGATCCCGACTAGCGGCAGCACCGTCAGCGCAAAGAGCAGGTCAGCGACTTCCTTGAGATGAAACCAACCTCGCGCGGGCAGCAGGCTGCCGAAACTATTCTCGCTGATATGCTCGATTTCGACTTGCCCGGTCAGCGACTCCTCCAGCTGCTTGACCTGGAACACGATCCGCCCGGCTAGGGCTGCGTCGGCGAGGAAGCCTTCCCACTCGGGCGGCAGGTCGGCGCCGAAATCGGCCACGATCGCTTGTGCCTCCGCGACATCGGCAAGCGTCGGCTGGCGCATCGTCCGCCAGTCGACCCGGTTGATCGCGCCAAGCTTGGCGATCCGTCCAAAGGGAACGATCGCAACCGTCATCCGCGATCCGTGCTGTACCGCGAAATAGACCGCGTAGAGCCAAGCCAGGTGGAGCAGAAATCCGCCGAGCAGCGCCAGCCGATCATAGTCCAGACGCAGGAACAGGATCACCGCCAGAACCACGCCATGGCCTGCCGCGACGGCGGGCAAGTTGGTCGCACTCGATCGCACCCCGGGATAGGTCTCGACCGACTGGCGGATCCATAGAGCCATGACCACCGCTGCGAAGTTTCCGACCAGCGCGTTGAGTGATCCCGTATTTCCGCCAGTGCCTTCATAGAAAAACGAGCGAAGCAGGTATGGAATTATCGCGGCGATCAGTAGCGCGCCAATCAGCTGGAACCGACGACGGCTCAACATCGAGCGACGCGCCAGCGCGCGGACGGGGACCGAATGGAGCATCATTTTCCGCCACCGGATGAGCGGCCGCGCCTCACAAGGTCCACCGCGCAACTCCTTCAACCGCGACTCCTCGCCACAGTCCCTTGGGGTCGGCCAACGTCCCGCCCGGCGCGACCAGCGCGGCAAGCTGTGATGCGTCCAATGCGCGATACTCCTCGTGTCCGACGAGTCCGATAACCACGTCATAGGCGCGTCCGTCGACAATGCTCAACCCCAGGCCATATTCTTCGCGCACTGCCTCCGGATCAGCCAGCGGATCGGCGACCTCGACGTCGTGGCCCAGCGCCACCAGCCGCTCAATCACGTCGATCGCGCGACTGTTGCGCAGGTCGGGGACGTTCTCCTTGAACGTCAACCCCAGCGCCAGCACGCTTCCTGGCCGACGACCGCGCGCCTCGTGCACTCTGTCGGCAATCCACCGCCCCATCCCGTCATTCGTTCCACGCCCGGCCAGAATGACATGCGGATGATGCCCCAGCCTCTGACTCAAATGGCTCAGATAATAGGGGTCGACTCCGATGCAGTGACCGCCAACCAGCCCCGGTTCGAACGGCAGAAAGTTCCACTTGGTCCGCGCTGCGTCGAGCACGTCCCACACCGACACCCCGGCCTGTCCCATGATCTGGGCGACCTCGTTCATGAAGGCGATATTGATATCGCGCTGGGCATTCTCGATGACCTTGGCACCCTCGGCAGCCTTGATCGAGGCGGCGCGGAACACCCCGCCGCTGGTTACCGCACCATAGATGCGCGCAAGCTGCTCGACGACCTCGTCATCCTCGCCGGAGATGACCTTGGTGATTCGCTCGACGCTATGCTCGCGGTCGCCGGGGTTGATCCGCTCGGGGGAATAGCCGAGCCGGAAATCGCGCCCGCGCATCAGCCCGCCAGCGCGCTCGATCTCGTCGCCGCACTGGGTCTCTGTCACCCCGGGATAGACCGTGCTTTCGAACACCACCGTCGGCCGTCTCGCTGGGTCGATCAGCCCCGCGACCGTCCGCGACGCCGCCAGGACTGCGCCGAGATCGGGGCATTTGTCGTCATCGACCGGGGTGGGCACCGTTACGATGAAGACGTCCGCACCATAGCAATCGGCGGGGTTCGCGGTGAGCCGCAAGCTGCTTGCCGCCAATTTCTCCGGTTCGACTTCGCGTGTTCGATCCTCGCCAGCCTCGAGTTCCGCAATCCGACGCTCGTCGATATCAAGGCCAAACGTCTCGAACGTCTTCGCAAGTGCGACGGCCAGCGGCAACCCGACATACCCCAGTCCGAGCACGGCGATTTTTGGATAGTCAGTCACTCGCCGATCCTTGTCGCGTTAGGTACCCCGACCCACGCCGCGATATGTTAAACCAGCATCCTCAACGGCCTGTCGGTCATAGATGTTCCTGAGGTCGACCAGAGCGGCTCCCGCCATGATCTGCCTGATCCGCCGCAGGTCGAGCGCGCGAAACTCGTCCCATTCGGTCACGATCACCAGCGCGTCCGCTCCCGCCGCCGCCTCGTAGGCATTGGCCGCAAATTCAACCCCGGGAAGCAATGGCTCGGCCTGCTCGCGCCCGACCGGGTCATAGGCCGCGACGCTCGCCCCGCCCGCCAGCAGTCCCTTCGCCAGCGGGATCGACGGCGAATCGCGCATGTCGTCGGTGTTCGGCTTGAACGTCAGCCCGAGCAGTGCCACGCGCTTGCCCAAAAGGCTCCCGCCGACCGCCTCGCGCACGCGATCAGACATGGCCGCCTTGCGCGCATCATTGACCTCGACCACCGTGCTGACGATCCGCTGGCGCACCCCGAAATCCTCGGCGGTCTTGAGCAAAGCCAGCGTGTCCTTGGGAAAACAGCTTCCGCCATAGCCCGGCCCGGCATGGAGGAATTTGGCCCCGATGCGATTGTCGAGCCCGATCCCGCGCGCGACATCCTGCACATCGGCTCCGACCGCCTCGCACAGGTCGGCGATCTCGTTGATGAAGCTGATCTTCATCGCCAAGAACGCATTGGCGGCATATTTGGTTAGCTCGGCGGTCCGCCGCCCGGTGAACAGCAGCGGCGCCTTGTTGAGGAACAGCGGTCGATAGATTTGCGCCAGCACTTCGCGAGCGCGCTCGTCTTCCGCACCCACCAGGATGCGGTCCGGGTGCTTGAAGTCGGCGATCGCCGCGCCCTCGCGCAGAAACTCGGGGTTCGACGCCACCATCGTCCCCTCCGGCGCGCCTTCCTCCTTCAAAATGCGCGAAATCTCGTCACCCGTCCCGACGGGCACGGTCGACTTGGTGACGACCACCACGGCCCTTGGCAGTGCCTTGGCAAGCTCGCGCACTGCAGCATAAACGTAGGTCAGGTCGGCATGACCGTCACCACGCCGCGCCGGCGTCCCCACCGCAATAAACACCGCGTCGGCATTCGCAACGCCTGCGGCAAGGTCGGTGGTAAAGTGAAGGCGCCCGCGCTCTTGGTTCGATTTCACCAGCCCCTCGAGCCCCGGCTCCCAGATCGGCATCACGCCGTCGTGGATCAGCCCGATCTTCGCTGCATCCTTGTCGACACAAGTAACCTCATGACCGAAATCAGCGAGGCAAGCTCCGGACACAAGCCCGACATAACCGGTGCCGATCATGGTAATGCGCATTGGCGTGGTAGGTCCGAAACGGGAAAGAACAGCGGCGCCTTAGCGACCGCTTTGGAACAAGGCCAGTCGCTTGGCCGAGCCGAGCCTCACCGAATGCTCAACAACCGGCTCGATTTTTGCGCGGTGCTGCGCTAAGGGCCGCGCTCTCCATGGCCACCACCCTCCCCTCCCCGCCGCGTGTCGGCATGGTTTCGCTCGGCTGTCCCAAGGCGCTGGTCGACAGCGAGCGGATCCTGACGAAGCTGCGCGCCGACGGCTACCAGATGTCCCCCGACTATGCCGGCGCCGACGTCGTGCTGGTCAACACCTGCGGTTTCCTCGACAGCGCCAAGGGGGAAAGCCTCGAGGCGATCGGCGAGGCCATCGCCGAAAATGGCCGCGTCGTCGTCACCGGCTGCATGGGCAACGAGGCCGACGTCATCCGCGCCCGCTTCCCCAGCGTTCTCGCGATCACTGGCCCGCAACAGTACGACCAGGTCGTCGCTGCGGTCCACGAGGCCGCCCCCACGACCCCCTCGCCCTACCTCGACCTCGTGCCGCAAGCCGACCTCAGCGACCTCAAGCTCACCCCGCGCCACTACAGCTATGTCAAAATCTCCGAAGGCTGCAACCACCGCTGCGCCTTCTGCATCATCCCCTCGATCCGCGGCGACCTCGTCAGCCGCCGCCCCGACGCGATCCTGCGCGAAGCCGAAAAGCTGATTGCCGCCGGCACCCGCGAGCTGCTGATCATCAGCCAGGACACGTCCGCCTACGGCCTCGACCTGCGCCACGCCACCTGGCCGTGGAAGCCCCAGAACGCCGAACCCACCGGGGTCCGCGCCCACATGACCGATCTCGCTCGCGAACTGGGCAAGCTCGGCGCCTGGGTTCGCCTCCACTATGTCTACCCCTACCCCCACGTCGACAACGTCATCCCGCTGATGGCCGAGGGGCTCGTTCTCCCCTACCTCGACATCCCGTTCCAGCACGCCAGCCCCAAGATCCTCAAGGCGATGAAACGCCCCGCCAACGAAGCCAAAGTCCTCGAACGCCTGACCAACTGGCGCCGCGAATGCCCCGACATCGCGATCCGCTCGAGCTTCGTCGTCGGCTTCCCCGGCGAGACCGAGGCCGATTTCCAGTATCTCCTCGACTGGCTGACCGAAGCCAGGCTCGACCGCGTCGGCGCCTTCCGCTTCGAGCCGGTCCACGGCGCCGCTGCCAATGCCCTCCCCGACCCGGTGCCCGAACAGCTCAAGGAAGAACGCTACGCCCGCATCATGGAGCTGACCGCCCGCATCAGCGCCGACAAACTCGCCGCCAAGGTCGGCCGCACCCTCGACGTCATTATTGACGCGGTCGACGGCGAAACCGGTGGCGCCACCGGCCGCTCAAAGGCCGATGCGCCCGAAATCGACGGCGAAGTCCACTTGGCCGACGCGGGCCACCTCGCTCCCGGAGACATCGTCTCCGTCCTGATCGAAGATAGCGACGAGCATGACCTGTTCGGGGTTCCCGCAGCTTAGCACTCGTCCTTCGCGGAACTTGCAGCAGCGGCAACGCGACAGATCAATTGCCCACGGCGAGAGGCGCGGGCGAGCCGAACATTAAATGCCGCGGAACACCGCTCGACCCTGAGAGGCCGAGCGGTGTTTGGTCACTACTCAATCAATATCCGTAATAGCCGCCGTTCGAATAGTTCCTGCGCCACTCATCCAGCCGATGCTGATACTCGTGCTGACGATCCAGCTGACGGTGCTCATATTTGTGCTCACGACGAAGCTCGCGATGGAGTTGAGCGTGCTGCCACGGGTCGATCCCCTGCGCGTGCGCTTGCTCATGCTCTTCGTCGAGCTGGTCGTGCCCGTCCCCATGCTCGTCGTCGATCTGGTCATGCTGCTGTTCGTGCCGGCCGTACTGCGAATATCCATTTTGGCCGTAAGGCGAGTAGCCATTATAACCCGAATAGCCGTTGTAATAGCCCGGATAACCGCCGCCATAACCCGACCCGATCGAGATCGAAAAGCCGCTATGGGCAGAAGCAGCCGATGGAACCATGGCAGCAAAGGCCGCGGCGCCGCACAGGAGCAAGGTGGACTTGATACTCATCGAACGATCCTTTCGCTGATCATGATGAGAAACCTAAGCCAGTCATTGTATCCGGTGCCTGAACGCGCACTTTATCTCCGGTTCATCCCCTCACGAGGGGCCGACACTCAGATTGCAGCCCCCGCCGCGACCCCGCTCGCCCACGCCCACTGGAAATTATAGCCACCCAGCCACCCCGTCACGTCGACCGCCTCGCCGATCGCATACAGCCCCGGCACCGCCGTCGCCGCCATCGTCTTCGACGACAGCTGCGCGGTCGAAATCCCGCCCGCTGTCACCTCGGCCTTGGCGAACCCCTCGCTGCCGATGGGGGTGAACGACCAGCTCTTGAGCCGCTTCTCCGTCGCCGCCAGCGTGCGATCGCTCGCCTGACCGATCTCGCCCGCGATCCCCGCCTGCTCGGCCAGCACGCTCGCCAGCCGCTCGGGCAGCGCCTCGCCCAGCACGCGCTTCATCGTCCGCTTCGGCGCCGCGCGCTTGGCCTCGGCCAGCCACTCGACTGGCGTATCGGGCAGGAAATCGACCACCACGGCCTGACCATGGCGCCAATAGGACGACACCTGCAAAATCGCCGGTCCCGACAGCCCACGATGGGTGAACAGCGCCGCCTCGCGGAAACTCGCGCCGCCACAGGACGCCACCACCTCCGCCGCCACGCCCGACAATTCGCGAAACAGCAATTCCTCCCCGGCCAGCGTCAGCGGCACCAGCCCCGGCCGCGGCTCGACCACCTTCAATCCGAATTGCCGTGCCAGATCATAGGCAAACCCCGTCGCCCCCATCTTCGGTATTGACGGCCCGCCCGTTGCAATCACCAGCGCCGCCGCGCTGATCTCGCGCGTCCCAATTCTTACCCGATAAAGCCCGTCTGCATGATCGACCGCATCGATCGCGTCGCCGCAAGCCACCTCGACCCCGCCCGCCGCGCACTCGGCCAACAACATCGCGACAATGGCCTTCGCCGACCCGTCGCAGAACAGCTGCCCCAGCGTCTTCTCGTGCCACGCAATTCCGTACCGCTCGACCAACGCGACAAAATCGCCCGCCGTGTACCGGCTGAGCGCTGATCGTGCGAAATGCGGGTTGGTCGACAGGAACCGCTCGGGCACCGTCCCCAGATTGGTGAAGTTGCACCGCCCCCCGCCCGATATGAGGATCTTCTTCCCCACCTCGTCGGCATGGTCGATGACCAGCACGCGCTTGCCCCGCTGCCCGGCGATCCCCGCGCACATCAACCCCGCCGCGCCCCCGCCCAGCACGATCGCGTCGAAGTCCCCGCTCATTTCTGGTGAGCAGGCTTCTTGCGCGGTTGATACGGCGGCTTTGGCCCGGTCGGCTTGATATAGGCCTGGTTGGTGCCGCGCGAATGCGGCGGCTGCGCTTCCCCGCGCGAATTATGCGACGGCGCGCGGCGTGGCCCGCCCGAGGGCGCTCCCCCCGGCGCAGGCTCGATCCGGATCCCGGTTTCGTCCTCGCTCCCCGGATCGGCGGTCCGCTTGACCGCGTCGCGAAACTTGTCCTCGGCGGCGCGGGTCAGCTGGAAATAAGTCTCGTTCGGCGCGATCCGGATCGCCCCGATCTGGTTCCTCGACACATGCCCGCGGCGGCACAGCAGCGGCAATATCCACCGCGGATCGGCCTCATGCTGCCGCCCGATGTCCATCCGGTACCATACCGCATCGTCGAAATCGGTGCGATCGCGTGGTGCCTCGTCCATCCCCCCGCGGCTCCCCGTCGCGCCGACCGGCCCCATCGGCGCCGCCCGCCCACTCAGGTCGATCAGCTCCTCGGGCTCGGGCATCGCGCCGCGCTTCGCCGCGATCAACGCCAGCGCAAGGTCGGTCGCGCTCATCTGCTCGACCAGCTGCGCAGCCAGCGCGCGGTCCTCGCCGCTCGCCTCGACCGGCGCCACCAGCGTCTCGACCAACCGCTCATGATCCTTCGCCCGGATAGCCTCGGCGCTCGGCACGGGCACCCATTCCGCCGCGATCCGCGCCTGCTTGAGCATCCCCTCAAGCCGCCGCCGCCGCGGATAGGGCACGATCAGCACCGCCGTCCCCTTCTTCCCCGCGCGCCCGGTCCGCCCCGACCGATGCTGCAAGATCTCGGCATCGCGCGGCACCTCGACGTGAATGACCAGGCTCAGCGACGCGACATCGATCCCCCGCGCCGCCACGTCGGTCGCAACGCACACCCGCGCCCGCCCGTCACGCAGCGCCTGCAGCGCCTGATTGCGCTCCGACTGGCTATGCTCGCCCGACAACGCCACCGCCGCGAACCCGCGCTCGATCAGCGTCGCATGCAGATGCCGCACATTGTCGCGCGTCGCACAGAACAGCATCGCCGTCGCGGCTTCGTGAAATCGCAGCAGGTTGATCACCGCATGCTCGATATCGGCCGGCGACACCGCCACCGCCTGCGTCACGATATCGCCATGCCCGCGATCGTCGCCAACGGTCGAAATCCGCAAGGCATCCTTTTGATACCGCTTGGCCAGCGCCACGATCGGCTTGGGCATCGTCGCCGAAAACAACAGCGTCTTGCGCTCCGCGGGCGTCGCATCGAGGATCTCCTCAAGGTCCTCGCGAAACCCCATGTCGAGCATTTCGTCGGCCTCGTCGAGCACGACATATTGCAGCGCCGAACAATCGAGCGACCCGCGCTCCAGATGATCGCGCAGGCGCCCCGGCGTCCCCACGACGATATGGCACCCCTGCCCCAGCGCCTTGCGCTCCATCGCCGCATTCATTCCGCCGACACAGGTCACGATCCGCCCGCCCGCCTTGGCGAACAGCCATTCGAGCTCGCGGCTGACCTGCAGCGCCAGTTCGCGCGTCGGCGCGATCACCAGCGCCAGCGGTGCCCGCGCCGGCCCATTGCCGCCCACCTCGAGCAGCCGCGCCGCCATTGCCATCCCGAATGCGACCGTCTTGCCCGACCCGGTCTGCGCCGACACGACCAGGTCGCGCCCGATTGCGTCCGGCTCCATCACCGCCGCCTGCACCGGAGTCGACTCGGCATAGCCCTGCGCGGTCAGCGCGTCCAAAATCAGCGGCGGAAGCTCGGGAAAAGGCATGACACTCGAAACAGGTTGCCGCCCGCAACACGCAGGCCGGAAGGAACGGACAAGGGGACGAACGCTCGCGCGCCTACCGCCCCTAGCGCGAAAGCTGCCAAGAAGCCACCTACCCGACCCCCCGTCATCCCGGCGCAGGCCGGGACCCAGCGCAACAGCCAACAAAAACGTTTTTCGTTTAAAAAATTGGCTCCCGGCCTGCCCTGGGATGACGATCGGGCAGCAATCGCACTCTGGTATATACGACCATCCAGCAAGATAATGCTGTCCTACAACACCGCTTGTGTGCTGAAATAACGATCATGAAAATACACTTTGTTCTTCGCGATCCGTGCCAAAAATATGTCCGCTGCGTTCCAGTCAATGGTTCGCGCAAACATCGTCACGAGCGCGAACATGTGTGAACATTCGCGAGGTAATGATGGCCACTGCGCGCGACGTTGCACCGTGACAAGCCGCGCGTCGGCGGCATAAAGGCCGGCATGACCGACTTCACTTCGCTCCTCCTGCCCGACCGCGGCGAACCCGCCCACACTGTCAACCGTGTCCAAAACTCCGATTTTCCGGAGTGGCTGGCCGGGCGCCCCGCCGCCGACCGCGCCCTGCTCGACGCGATGCGGTTCGACGGCAAGACCGGCTACCAGTTTGCCCTTCTCCCGCGCGACGGCGACGCGTTCGAGGTCGTCACTACCGTCGCCGACGTCGCCGCCCTCTCGCCGTGGTGCCTAGCCAAGCTCGGCGAGGCCCTCCCCGAAGGCCGCTACCGGTTGGCCGCCACCGCTGACGGATCCGCCTCGCCCGGCCCGGCCGCGCTCGGCTGGCTCCTCGCCCAGCACCGCCTGACCCGCTACAAGTCGGACCCAGGGGCCCAGCCCGCCCGCATCCTCCTCACCCCCGATCCCGCAAGCATCCCCCGCACCGTCGCCCTTGCCCAAGCGACCGCGCTCGTCCGCGACATGGTCGACACCCCCGCCGCCGACATGGGCCCCGCCGATCTCGAAGCCGCCGCGAAGGACCTCGCCGCGACCCACGGCGCGACGCTCACGGTCACTCGCGGCGACGCGCTCGATCAGGGCTTCCCCATGATCGCCGCCGTCGGCCGCGGCGCCGAACGCTCGCGAGCCCCGCGCCTGATAGAACTCGTCTGGGGCCGCGAAGACGCCCCGCGCGTTGCGCTCGTCGGCAAGGGCGTGTGCTTCGACAGCGGCGGTCTCGACATCAAATCTGCGGGCGGCATGCGCCTCATGAAAAAGGACATGGGCGGCGCCGCTCATGCCCTCGCCCTGGCCGGTCTGGTCATGGCCGAACGCCTCCCCGTCCGCCTCCATTTGCTCATCGCCGCGGTCGAGAACAGCGTCTCGGCGACCGCCTTCCGCCCCGGCGACATCCTCGCTTCGCGCCAAGGCCTGACTGTCGAGATCGACAATACCGACGCCGAGGGCCGCCTCGTGCTCGGCGACGCCCTCACCCGCGCCGGCGAAGGCAATCCCGAACTCATCATCGACTTTGCCACCCTCACCGGCGCCGCCCGAGTCGCGCTCGGCCCCGACCTCCCCGCGACTTTCGTCAATGACGAGGCGCTTGCGACTCAACTGCTCGCGCTTGCCCACGAACACGCCGACCCGTTGTGGCGGATGCCGCTGTGGGACGGCTATGACGAAATTCTCAAGTCCGACCTCGCCGACCTCGCCAACTCCGCCGATTCGCCGTTCGCCGGGTCGATTACCGCCGCCCTCTTCCTTCGCCGTTTCGTTCCGCAGGGTACGCCATGGGCGCATCTCGACACCTTCGCGTGGCGCCCGGCGGCCAGGCCGGGACGTCCCAAGGGCGGCGAAGCGCTCGGGCTGCGCGCTACTTTCGCTCTGCTTGAGGCTCGTTATCCACGGACGTAACTGGCTTTTTCGTCGCCTGACCGACATCGCGACGCAACATTTCCGCGTCCCTGCCGTTACTTCCCCACGGCGTGGCGAATGGAGAGTCGGGACCAATGAGCGACAATGCTCTGACGGGCTGGATGCGTGCCCTGATCGGATACGTCCGGTCGGGCGACCCCGACCTGACCAATCGCCAGATGGCGCTGCTGATGCTCGTCTATCTCACCCCCGGCCCGCACACCGTGCGTGGCCTTGCCCGAATCCTCGGCGTCTCGAAGCCGGTCGTCACGCGCGCCTTGAATACACTTGGCACGCTGGGCTATCTGCGCCGCGAACGGGACCAGGACGACCGCCGCAACGTGTTCGTCGTGCGCACTTCAATCGGGGCAGATTTTCTTGAAGGCTTCAAGCGGTTACTCAAATCCGACGGAGACAGCGCTCGTCCCGGCGTCTCCGGCCAGACAACGCCCGCCGCCCGCCCCGCCTTCGCCCGCGGTTGAAGCCTTCGCTCTCGCCGGGCGATCGGAGCGGCCCGATCCCGCGACCCACGCCTATCGCGCCGACCTCGCCGACATCGCCCTCGCCGGGCGAGTGGTCGCTTCGCACTATGCCGAGCCTTTGCTCCGCCACCTCAAGACCGCCGCCCCGCTGATGTCCAGCCGCGAATCCGGCGCCAAGACGCTCGCCGTGCTCGACGCGGGTATCGAGTTGCAGATGCTCGATTGCTCATTGGGCTGGGCGTGGGGCTATGCCGGCCCCGATCGCCGCGTCGGCTACATCCGCGCCGACGCCATCGACGCCTGAGCCTTACTTGATCTCGCCGCGCTGACGACGAAGAGCGAACCACTTGGCGACATTGGCGTTCTGCTCGCCAAGCGTTTCCGCGAAGACATGACCACCAGTGCCATCGGCGACGAAGTAGAGCGCTTTCGTCGGGGCCGGATCGAGCACCGCAGCGATGCTCGCCTGGCCCGGATTGGCGATCGGCCCGTCGGGCAGCCCCGCGCGGCGATAGGTGTTGTAGCCATTGTCGGCATCGAGCTCCGACCGCAGGATCCGCCGCCCGAGCGGCTTGCCCTTGGTGATCGGATAGATCACCGTCGGGTCGGCATCGAGCTTCATCCCCATCCGCACCCGGTTCGAATAAACCCCGGCAACCATCGGACGCTCCGAAGCCTTGCCGGTTTCCTTCTCGACGATCGACGCCAGCGTGATCGCTTCGGCCTTGCTCGTCGCCACCGTCGTCGGTGACCGCTTCGCCCACAGCGCGTCGACCGCCCGCGTCATCGCTTCGGTCGCGCGCTTGAGGATTGCGGCCCGAGCCTCGCCGCGCCCGTAGCTGTAGCTGTCGGGAAGCACCGATCCCTCCGCCGGAAGCGGCGCCTCCCCGGAGGCAAACGGCAGCGCGGCAAGCCGCTCCTGAACCATGATCGACGGCATTCCCTCGGGGATGGTCATCAGCCGCTGCACCGGCCCTCCGTGCTGGAGCAGGTCGAGCACCGCCGCCCCACTCATCCCCGGCGGCACCTCGAATTCACCCGCCTGGACCGGATCGTTCGACCCAAGCAGTTTCGCCATCGCGAGGAAGGTGCGCCGCGACCCGGGGATTACCCCCGCCTTGTGAAGCTGCCCCGCGACCACGCCCAGACTCTCGCCCTGCTGGATAATAATACGCTGCTTGGTCGAGGAAGGCCCCGCGCTCCCCCACAGGATCCACGTCCCGGCCAGCGCGGCGAGCCCTATAACGAGGGCAACCGTGGCGAGTTTTCGCACTATTCCTCGAAGGCCTTCATGATCAGGCTGGCATTAGTTCCGCCAAAACCGAAGCTATTATTGAGCGCCGCCTTGACCACCCGCCGCTTGGCCACGTGGGGCACCAGGTCAACCCCCTCGGTGCCCTCGTCGGGATCATCGAGGTTGAGCGTCGGCGGCACGATCTGGTCACGGATGGCGAGGATGCAGAAGATGCTCTCGACCGCGCCGGCCCCGCCAAGCAAGTGCCCGATCGCCGACTTGGCGCTGCTCATCGACGCACCGCACAAATCGTCGCCGAAGACGCGCTTGGCGGCGGCAAGCTCGATTGTGTCGGCCATTGTCGAGGTGCCGTGGGCATTGATATAGTCGATGTCGCACGGCTCCATGCAGGCCTTCTTAAGCGCCATTCGCATCGCCAGTTCGGCGCCCTTGCCCTCGGGGTGCGGGGCGGTGACGTGATAGGCATCGCCCGACAGCCCATAGCCAACCACCTCAGCATAGATTTTGGCTCCGCGCGCCTTGGCATGCTCATATTCCTCGAGCACCACCACGCCCGCACCCTCGCCCATGACGAAGCCGTCGCGGCCCTTGTCATAGGGGCGGCTGGCCTGCTGCGGACGGTCATTGAAGCTCATGTTGAGCGCTCGGGCCTGCGCGAACCCGGCGACACCCAGCGGATTGATCGTGCCCTCGGCTCCGCCGGCGAGCATGATGTCGGCGTCGTCGTCCTTGATCATCCGCGCCGCGTCGCCGATCGAATGCGCTCCGGTCGAGCAAGCCGTGACCACCGCATGGTTGGGGCCCATCAACCCATATTTGATCGAGACCTGCCCCGAAATGAGATTGATCAGCCGACCGTGAACGAAGTGCGGGCTGACCCGGCCCGGGCCCTTCTCGGCCAGGACCAGCGATTCGCTTTCGATCCCCGGCAACCCTCCAATGCCCGACCCGATCGAACAGCCGGTGCGGATTCGGGTCTCCTCGTCCATGTCGGTCAGGCCAGCGTCCTCGAGCGCCTGGCTGGCAGCATCGATGCCATAGATGATGAACGGATCGACCTGCCGCTGGACCTTGTGATCGACCCGCTTGTTGGGATCGAAGCCATATTCATGATCGGCAGGCTTCACCTCGCAGGCGATGGTGCACTTCTGGCCGGTCGTGTCGAACCGGGTAATCGTTCCGGCGCCGCTCTTCGACGCAAGAATATTAGCCCAGGTCGTCTCGACATCGGCGCCCAATGGCGTGACCAACCCTAGTCCGGTGACGACTACACGGCGCATTCTTCTCTCCCAAAAACACAACAGGCCCAGACCCCCGGGGGCTGAGCCTGTCCAAGCCCCGCTACGCCCTCACCAGACACAGCGGACATCATGGGCGATCGCCCGATCAGACCTTGTGCTGGTCGATATAGTCGATCGCGTCCTTTACGGTGGCGATCTTCTCGGCGGCGTCGTCGGGAATCTCGACCCCGAATTCTTCTTCGAAGGCCATCACCAGTTCGACGATGTCGAGGCTGTCCGCGCCCAGGTCGTCGATGAAGCTCGCCTCCTCGGTAACCTTTTCGGCGTCGACTCCAAGATGCTCGACAACGATCTTCTTAACCCGATCCGCAGTCTCGCTCATGCTCGCATTCCTTCTCGTTGATTTTGAAGTTGCCCTAGCGGTGCTAGCGGACCTCGGCAAGCGCAGTTGATTGTCGCAACGCGCAAAGCGGGGCAAGGAACTTTGATGCCCGATCGGCGACCCCTAACCCCCGGCGAGCGAGACCTCGCCCAATCGATCTTCGCCAACGCGATCGACTATGACCAAGTTCGCCTGGTCCGTCGACCGTGGTGGCCGCTCCAGCCCCGCTCCACGGTCATGGCACCGATGGGCAAGATCCACTTCCACCCCGCTGGCGACATGTGGAGCGACGATTTCGCGCGCGAAGCCTTGTCGGCGCAGGGCCTTTTCATTCACGAGATGACTCATGTCTGGCAGGCGCAGGTCAACGGTCGCTTCTGGCTCCCTCTAATGCGCCACCCCTTCTGCCGCTACAGCTATAAAATCGAGCCCGGCCGCCCGTTTCGCCGCTACGGCATCGAGCAGCAGGCCGAGATTGTGCGCCATTGCTTTCTTGGCGAGCGCGGCGTGATCTTGCCCGATCGCCCGTCGCGTGATCTTCTGCCGTTCGGCGGGAGTGATTGTTACATGTAAGCAACAATTCTCCTTAAATCTGCGCAGTATGGTTCGTCGAGCCTTCCCGCTTTCTGTCCGATACGGTAGTTCCTACTATACATATTAGGGGGATTTCATCATGAACGCTCGCTCGCCAAGCTGCTTGGCGGCGTCGCCATCTTTGCAATCGCCACACCGGCCCTCGCGCAGACCGCGTCCGAGGATCGCACGCAGGCGACCAATGCGCCGAGTGGCAATTCGATCGACCGTGCCGCGCCGGAAGAAATCATCGTCACCGCCACCAAGCGCGCCTCGACCCTGCAGAACGTGCCATTCTCGATCAACGCCCAGACCCAGGCCGACCTCCAGCGCGCCAATGCGGTCACGCTCGAGGACGTCAGCCGCAATATCGCGGGCCTTGCGGTGCAGAACCTCGGGCCGGGACAGAGCTAGGTCTCGATCCGCGGTGTCTCGGCTGGCCAGATCGTCCGTGACCAGCCCGGCGTGAAGGAGCAGGTCGGCGTCTATCTCGACGAAAGCGTCGTCTCACTGTCGCTGTTCACGCCTGACTTCGACCTGTTCGATTTGAACCGCGTCGAGACCCTGCGTGGGCCGCAGGGCACGCTGTTCGGTTCGGGCAGCGTCGGCGGCACGATCCGCTACATCACCAACCAGCCGAAGCTCGGCAAGACCGAAGGCTTGGTGGAGGCCAACGTCAACACAATGCAGGAAGACGCGATCGGCGGCTGGCTCAAGGGGGCGGTCAACCTGCCGCTCGGCCCGACAGCGGCGCTGCGCGTCGTTGGCTATGGCACGCGTTACGCCGGTTTCATCGACGCGATCGGCCCGGCGGCGAAGAAGAATGTCAATTCGGGAAGCCGCGTCGGCGGCCGCGCGTCGATCCTGTGGGAGCCTACCACGGGCATCAAGCTGACCCCGCGCGTCGTTTACCAGGATATCAAGGCCAACGGCTTCAACCGCGAGGAGGTATTCAACCTCTACTCGAACCAGTTCACCACGCCGCCACACACCTATGCGACTAACGAGCAATATCTGAAGCTGCGCGAGGCCTTCCGCGACAAGACCACGCGGGTCGACCTGACCGCCTCGGCCGGACTGTCGGACAGCGTCGAAGTCACCTCGGTGACGAGCTACATCCACCGCAACATTCTCGTCAGCCGCGATGCGTCGGCGCTGACCGGGTCGGTGTCGGTCGATCTCGGGTTCCCGACTGCGGGCGTCAACCTGCCATCGAACCTCGTCGATACAACCAAGGTCAAGCAATTCTCGCAGGAACTGCGCGTCGGCTCGACCGGCGCGGGCCCGTTCCAGTGGGTCATCGGCGGCTTCTATTCGCACGTCGACCGCCAATATTCGCAGCGATTGCCGACCGCCGGCTATGATGCGTTCACCGACGTCCGCTTCGGTGCCGGCACCTCGGTCGCGGTGGCCAACGGTTTCCCGCTCAGCTCGCCCTACAACGCCGACCTTCCCTACAAGATCAAGCAGGCGGCGGTATTCGGCGAGGCGAGCTACAAGACCGGTGACTTCAAGCTGACCGCCGGTGGCCGTTATTATGATTTCAAGGAAAAGCGGACGTTCAAGTCAGGCGGCCTGTTTGCAAACGGTGACAATAATGTCGATCGGACCAAGTCGAGCGGCTTTAGCCCGCGGCTGATCGCAACCTACTCGCCCGACCGCAACCTCAGCGTCAATCTCCAGGCGTCGAAGGGCTTCCGCCTCGGGGGCGTCAACGATCCGCTCAATATTCCGCTTTGCTCGGGCGGGGCCGGCGGCGTCGATGCGCTGACCTATGGCAATCATCCGCGCTACACCGACGAAACGCTGTGGAACTATGAAGCGGGCGTAAAGACGCAGGGCCGCGGCCTCACCTTCAACGCGGCGGCTTTCTACACGCGTATCAAGAATCTGCAGGTCACGGCGGATGCCGGCAGCTGCTCGTCGCGCGTCGTGTTCAATGTGCCCAAGGCACACACGCAGGGTATTGAAGCCGAATTGTCGGCGCGACCAATGCGGGGGCTGGACCTCGTCCTGTCGGGGAGCATCATCAACTCGAAGTTCGATTCGAGCGTGACGACGACCGCCGGGACGGTCATTGCCGGGATCCGCGACGGCAATCGCCTTCCGACGGTGCCGAAGTTCCAAGTGTCGGCGTCGGCGACCTATGGTCAGCATTTCGGCAGCAACGCCGACTGGTATGTGTCGGCTTCCTACCAGCATGTCGGAACGCGCTTTACCCAGCCGTCGGATCAGGAGAACACCCCGCGCACCTTCATTTCGGGCCTGCCGTTCAACGGCGCGACCGGGACCGGGGCGACGGTGCTCGACCTCAAGCTGCCGTCCTATGACCTCGTCGATATCTCGGCCGGGCTTAAATTCAACAGCGGCACCGAGTTTGTCCTTTACGCCAAGAACCTGTTCGACAAGACGCCTTTGCTCTCGTTCGACCGCGAGCGCGGCGGTCGGGCGCGGCTGGGCTTCAATGTCGGCCAGCCGCGCAATATCGGCCTGACCGTCCGCCAG
>JANXUU010000051.1 GCA_025356055.1 Sphingomonas sp.
CCGACATTCGTGCACTGCCTAAAGCCGAGCTGCGCCAGCTCGCGGACGAGCTTCGCCAGGAGATGATCTCGGCGGTGTCGGTCACCGGTGGTCACCTTGGCGCCGGGCTTGGCGTGGTCGAGCTGACCGTCGCCATCCACCACGTCTTCGACACCCCCGACGACAAATTGATCTGGGACGTCGGGCATCAGGCCTATCCGCACAAGATCGTCACCGGTCGCCGCGACCGCATTCGCACGTTGCGGCAGCCGGGGGGGCTGAGTGGCTTCACCAAGCGCAGCGAGAGCGAGTATGACCCGTTCGGCGCGGCGCATTCGTCGACATCGATCTCGGCGGCGATCGGGTTCGCGGTGGCGAACAAGCTGTCCCATGAGCCCGGCCGCGCGATCGCGGTGATCGGCGACGGGGCGATGAGTGCGGGCATGGCCTATGAGGCGATGAACAATGCTCAGGCGGCGGGCAATCGGTTGATCGTGATCCTCAACGACAACGACATGTCGATCGCGCCCCCGGTCGGCGGACTGTCGCATTATCTGGCGTCGCTGGTGTCATCTGGGGGTTACCTTCACGTCCGCGATTTTGCACGACGGGTGGCGAAGCGGCTGTCCAAGCGGGTTCATCGCGCCGCTTCAAAGGCCGAAGAATTTGCTCGCGGCATGGCCACCGGCGGGACGCTGTTCGAGGAATTGGGCTTTTATTATGTCGGCCCAGTCGACGGGCATGACGTCGTCGGCCTCGTCGAGATCCTTGAAAATGTCCGCGACGCCGATGAGGGCCCGATGCTGGTCCATGTCGTGACCAAGAAGGGTAACGGCTATGCTCCGGCCGAGGCCGCGGCAGACAAATATCATGGCGTGGTCAAGTTCGACGTGGTGTCGGGCAAGCAGGACAAGGGCCCGGGCGGCGGGCCGCCGTCGTACACCGCGGTGTTTGCCAAGGCATTGTGCGACGAAGCACGGCGTGACGACAAGATCGTCGCGATTACCGCGGCGATGCCGTCGGGCACCGGGCTCGACAAGTTTGAGGCCGAGTTTCCCGAGCGGACGTTCGACGTCGGCATTGCTGAGCAGCATGCGGTGACCTTCGCCGCCGGACTAGCCGCGAAGGGGTTTCGCCCTTTCTGCGCGATCTACTCGACCTTCCTCCAGCGCGCCTATGACCAGCTGGTTCACGATGTGGCGATTCAGAATTTGCCGGTGCGGTTCGCGATGGACCGTGCAGGGCTGGTGGGGGCGGATGGGGCGACTCATGCCGGGTCGTTCGACCTCGCCTATCTGTGCACGCTGCCCAACATGGTCGTGATGGCTGCGGCAGACGAGGCCGAGCTCGCGAATATGGTGCATACGATGGCGCTTCATGACAGCGGGCCGAGCGCGGTCCGCTATCCCCGTGGTAATGGGCGCGGGTTGGAGATGCCCGCTACGCCGGAACGGCTCGAGATCGGCAAGGGGCGCATCCTTCGCGAGGGCAAGACGGTCGCGATTCTGTCGCTTGGGACGCGATTGGAAGAAGCCGAGAAGGCCGCCGAACAACTCGAGGCGATGGGCCTGTCGACCACTGTCGCCGACATGCGTTTCGCCAAGCCGCTCGACGTGGACCTGATCCGGCGGCTGCTCACGACCCACGAGGTCGCTGTGACGGTTGAGGAGGCATCGATCGGAGGATTTGGCGCTCATGTGCTCACGCTGGCCAGCGACGAAGGGTTAATGGACGCCGGGCTCAAGCTGCGTACGATGCGCCTTCCCGATGTCTTCCAGGACCAGGATTCGCCGATGAAGCAATATGACACGGCAGGGCTCAACGCGCCGCAGATCGTCGAGACGGTGCTCAAGGCACTGCGCCGCAACAGCGTCGGGGTGGCCGAGGGAGCGAGCGCCTGAACCCCGACCGGCTAGCCCGCGCCGCCTATCGTGCGTGGACCCCGATCACGTTGCGCTGGGCCGACAATGACGTTTACGGACACGTCAATAATACGGTCTATTATCAATGGTTCGATGACGCGGTGAACGGCTGGCTGATTCGTGCCGGCATTCTGGACGTCGACGCTGGCGACCATATCGGGCTCGTCGTCGCGACTTCATGTGACTATTTCGCACCCCTTGCTTTTCCGGGTGAGGTCGCGATCGGCCTCGCGGTCGAGCGGCTGGGCCGGACCAGCGCCACCTACCGCCTCGGCGTCTTCGTTCCCGGTGCGGACGAGCCTTCGGCCCAGGGCCGTTTCACCCATGTTTATGTCGATCGCGTGGGACGGCGTCCGGCGCCCTTGTCCGATGCGTGGCGCACAAAGCTTGCAACTGTTTCCTAGCCCGCAAGCGCCTTGAGCTGGTCGAGCGCGGGTGCGTCGCCCTCGTCGGTGGCAATGGTCGCTGCAAAATGTCCGGCGGTCGAACAGCAAGACCGTCGGGTGTGGTCGACCGCATAGTCGCCGCCGGGCTGGGCGACCTTCTTCGCGCAGATGCCATATCGTTTCTTCACCGCCGCACCTGATAGCATGCCGGGTCGCCTCACGCCGCGATCCGTGCCTTTGCTGCAGCATATTCACTCGCCAGCCGCTCGACGAAATCGGCAACCGGGCCAACCCGATCGACTGCGCCGATACCTTGGCCCGAACCCCAGATGTCGCGCCATGCCTTGGCCCCGGTTGATGACTCAAAGCTCATCAGCTCAGAATTGCCGTCGGGAAGATTGTCCGGATCGAGGCCGGCAGCGACGATCGATGGGCGCAGGTAATTGCCATTGACCCCGGTGAACAGCGACGAGTTGACGATGTCCGCCGCAGTGCCTTCGACGATGCCCTGCTTGTATCCGTCAGACGCGCGCGCCTCGTCCGTCGCAATGAAGGGCGAACCGATATAGGCGAAGTCGGCGCCCATCGCCTGCGCCGCGAGTACCGCGCCGCCAGTGGCTATCGAGCCGGACAGTGCGAGCGGGCCGTCGAACCACTGGCGGATTTCGTGGACCAGCGCGAATGGCGACCATTGGCCGGCGTGGCCACCCGCACCGGCCGCGACCGCGATGAGGCCGTCAGCGCCCTTATCGATCGCCTTGCGGGCAAAGCGGTCGCTGATGATGTCGTGAAGCGCGATCCCACCCCAGGCGTGGACCGCGATGTTGAGGTCCTCGCGCGCGCCCAATGAGGTGATCGTGATTGGCACCTTCCATTTAGCACAGGTTTCGATGTCCTGTTCCAGCCGGTCGTTGGAGCGATGCACAATCTGGTTGACCGCGAACGGCGCGGACGGCGCGTCGGGGTGCGCCGCATCATACTCGGCGAGCGCTTCGCTGATTTCGGCGAGCCACTCGTCGAGCTGGGATTGCGGACGCGCGTTGAGTGCGGGAAAGCTGCCGACGATACCGGCCTTGCACTGGGCGATGACTAGCGCCGGGCCACTGACGATGAACAGGGGCGCGCCGATGACGGGAAGGCGCAGGCGCGAAAGGATCGGGGGGACGCTCATTCAGGGTGTTCCTCTCAGGCGCGGGTGTAGTCGTGATACCATTTGACGAAGCGCGGGACGCCCACGTCGATGCTCGTCGTCGGGGCAAATCCGTGGTCGCGGGCAATCGCGCTGATGTCGGCAAAGGTGTCGGCAACATCCCCCGGCTGCATCGGCCGTTCGTCGCGGATCGCCGTGCAGCCGGTTTCCGCCTCGAGGATCCCGACGACGCGCATCAGGTCTTCCGAACGGCTGTTGCCGATATTGTAGAGCGCATGGGGGGCGTGGCTGCCACCGGCCTTCGCGGACCCGTCGGCGACGGGCGGGCCGTCGAGGCAGGCCACGACACCGCTGACGATGTCGTCGATGAAGGTGAAGTCGCGGCGCATGTTGCCGGCGTTGAAGAGGGGCAGCGGGCGGCCTTCGTAGAGGGCCTTGGTAAAGATCCACATCGCCATGTCGGGGCGGCCCCACGGACCATAGACGGTGAAGAAACGAAGCCCGGTCAGCGGCAGCTGATAGAGATGGGCATAGCTTTCGCTGATCAGCTCGTCGGCCTTCTTGGTCGCGGCGTAGAGCGACATCGGATGATCGACCCGGTCCTCGACGCGGAACGGCAGCGTCTTGTTGCTGCCATAAACCGACGAGGAGGAGGCGTAGACCAGGTGACTTGAGCGTCGCTGGCGCGCGAGCTCGAGCATGTTGGCGTGGCCGACGAGGTTGGCCTGTATGTAGGCCGACGGGTTTTCGATCGAATAGCGAACCCCGGCCTGCGCGCCCAAGTGAACGATGCGGTCGAAGTCGTGGCGGCGGGCGAAGTCGGTCAACGCGGCATTGTCGGCGAAGTCGATCTTGTCGAAGGCGAAGCCATTGCCGAAGTCGCGGGTGAGCGCGGTGAGGCGGTCCTCCTTGAGCTGGACCGAATAATAGTCGCTGAGGTTGTCGATCCCGACAACGCGGTCGCCGCGCTCCATCAGGCGGCGGGTAACGGACGAGCCGATAAAGCCGGCGGCGCCGGTAACGAGGACATTCATGACGGCTCCCTAGCGGCGG
>JANXUU010000107.1 GCA_025356055.1 Sphingomonas sp.
GTCGGGCTGCTGCGCACGGCGCTTCGCGGCAACGACCCGGTGATCTTCTTCGAACATCGCGCGATGCTCGACCATGCGTGGGCGCGGCGGCCCTATCCGGGGGACGATTTCGCGCTGCCGTTCGGCAAGGCGAAGCTGACGAGGGCAGGCAACGATATCACGATCGTGACGTGGGGCGCGATGGTGCCGCGCTGCGAGGAAGCAGCGGAGGGGCGGTCGGCCGACGTCATTGATCTGCGCACGCTGATGCCTTGGGACAAGGCGGCGGTGCTGGCGAGCGTGCGGCGGACCCGGCGCTGCCTGATCGTCCACGAGGATTTGCAGACGGCGGGGTTCGGGGCGGAGATTGCAGCGGTCGTCGCGGATGAGGCGTTCATCGACCTCGACGCCCCGGTCGCGCGGCTGACCATGCCCGATATCCCGAGCCCGCATCACCCCGCGCTGCTCGACTGGGCAGTGCCGTCAGTGGTGAAAATCGCGGCGAAGATTGACGGACTGGTGGCGTTTTGATGATCGATATTGTCGTTCCCGACGAGCAGGAAGGCACCAAGGCGGTCGTGCGCTCGTGGCTGAAGAAGGTCGGCGAGCGGGTGGAGATTGACGATCCATTGGTCGAGCTCGAGACCGACAAGGTCACGCAGGAAGTGCCTTCGCCGGCGGCGGGCGTGCTGGTGGAGATTTTGCTCGACAGTGACGCCGAGGCGACGCCGGGCGCGCTGTTGGGGCGGATTTCGGTTGAGCACCGGGTTGCCGAGCAGGCAGTGGAGCAACCGTCGCCGCAGGGCCGCTCGACTTCGCTCAAGATGAGCGGATCAGGAGAAAATTCACGTTTTTCGCCATCGGTGAAGCGGGCGCTTCGGCAGCATGAAGTCGATCCATCGTCAATCTCAGGGACCGGTCGCGGAGGACGTATTACGCGTGCCGATGTCGATGCTTTTGTCGCTTCGGATCGGGCGGAGAGGCCAGCTGGGCTACCGGCCATGAGGGGCGGCGTGACCAGCATCCCTCACGACCGGATGCGGCTGGCGATTGCGCATAACATGCTGAATTCGGTGACTGTCGCGCCCCATGTCACGGCAATGTTCGAATGCGATTTCAGCGCGATCATGGCCCACCGGGCAGCGCACAGGGCAGCGTTCGAAAAGGACGGCGCCAACCTTACCTTCACCGCCTATTTTATTGCGGCAAGCGTCGCCGCGATGAGCGCCGCGCCCGCAGTCAACAGCCGCTGGTTCGACGACCGGCTCGAGGTTTACGAGGACGTCAATATCGGGGTCGGGACAGCGCTTGGCGACAAGGGGCTGGTCGTCCCGGTGATTGGCCAGGTGCAGACGCTGTCGCTCCTCGGGATCGCGCAAAAACTTGGCGAACTGATCGGGCGCGCGCGGGCCAGCAAGCTTTCACCCATTGACCTAAAGGGCGGCACTTTCACCATTTCCAACCATGGCGTGTCAGGTTCGCTGTTCGCCACGCCAATTATCATTGCCCAGCCGCAATCGGCGATTCTGGGCATCGGCAAGACTGAAAAGCGCGTCGTCGTGCGCGAGGTCGGCGGCATCGATGCAATCCAGGTGCGACCGATGGCCTATATCTCGCTGACGATTGATCACCGCGTTGTCGACGGGCACCAGACCAACGGCTGGCTTGCAAAATTCGTCGAGACCATCGAGCAATGGCCGCTCTGAACGGGGGCGAGACGTGGCACGAACGCAAGCGGCGGATTATGAGGAGCGGCGCACCAGCATCGTCGAGCGCGCCGCTGATCTATTCGCGACGCGCGGGTTTCGCGGCGCAAGCATGGCCGATCTCGCGGCGGCATGTGCGACGTCCAAGTCGCTGCTTTATCATTATTATCCGTCGAAAGAGGATCTACTCTACGCGGTGATGCTGAGCCACATCGACCAGCTCGTCGCAGACGTTGCGGCGGTCGCCCAGGAGGCAGCGACGGCGCGGGAAAAGCTAGACCTCATCCTTCACCGCTTCATGCATCATTATGTGGGGGCGGCGAGCCGGCAGAAAGTACTGCTCCACGATCTCGCGCATTTGCCCGAGGACCAGCGCGCCAGTGTCATCGCCAAGCAGCGCGCGATTATTGCCGCTGTGCAGGCGCTGCTGGTCGCGAACGACCCGGGACTCGCGAGCGATCCGGTGGCGGCGCGGGTTCGGACGATGCTGCTGTTCGGGATGATCAACTGGACGCACACCTGGTTTCACGAGGGCGGACCAGCCGGCGCAGACATGATCGCTGATGCCGCGCTGAGGCTAGTCGCTCCGGCCTAGGCGTCGAAGTCGAGTTCGACCTCGTCGGTCAGCGGCACTGCCTGGCAGGTAAGGATATAGCCGGCGGCGACTTCTTCCGCGCTCAATCCGTAATTCACCTTCATCGTTACCTGGCCACTCAACAGCTTCGCCCGGCAGGTGGCGCACACTCCGGCCTTGCACGCGTAGGGCGCGGGGAGGCCGTTGGCGCGGGCGTTTTCGAGGATGCTGCCCTTGTCGGCGTCGAACGCGACCGTCCGGCGGCGGCCCTCCAGCGTGATTTTCACGCGGCGCCCGGCGGCTTCCTGCTCGACGACACGCATCGCGGCGGCCTGCGCCGCGGACAGTTCGCCGACGGTGAAGCGCTCGATCAGGATGCGGCCGGCAGGAACGCCGGCGTTCGTCAGCCCGGCTTCGACCGCGTCCATCATCGGCCCGGGTCCGCAAATGAAGGCGGCGTCGACTGCAGTGGGGTCGACGAGGTTGCTTAGCACCGCCTTGATCTTGGCGCTGTCGAGACGACCGTTGAACAAATCGATGTCCTCCTCCTCGTCTTCGAGGAAATGGTACACCTGAAGCCGCCCCATGAAGCGGTTCTTGAGCGCGGCGATCTCTTCCAGGAACATGATCGAGTTGGTCGCGCGATTGCCATAGAGCAGCACAAAATCGCTCAGCCGCTCACTCGCGAGCGCGGTCTTCATCAGCGACAGGATCGGCGTGATCCCCGATCCGCCGGCAAACCCCGCATAGGTCGCCCGGCGTGCGGGATCGAACCTCCAGGTGAAGCTGCCGTGTGGCGGCATGACGTCAAGCGTATCCCCCGGCTTCAAATTCTTATTGGCCCAGGTTGAAAAAATGCCGCCTCCGATCTGCTTGATCGCGACGCGCAACTCATTTTCGAACGGCGCAACGCACAGCGAGTAATTGCGGCGGATGTCCTCGCCGCCCAACTCGGTGCGCAGGGTCAAATGCTGTCCGGGCGTGAAGCGAAATACGGCGCGCAAGGCTTCGGGGAGGGTGAAGCGCAGCGACACCGCATCGTCGATCTCGCGCCGGACCTCGGCAATCTCGAGCGCGTGGAAAACGGTCGACATCTACGTTCCTAATGACATTTGAAACGGTCGAACGGTTCGAGGCAGTCGATGCACCGCCATAGTGCCTTGCACGGGGTCGAGCCGAAGCGGCTAACTTCGCGCGTGTCGGTCGATCCGCATTGCGGGCAAACGACGACCTCGCTGCCGCGCGGGGAGGGAGGGGCGATGCCATAAGCGAGGAGCTTGGCGCGGCCCGCGTCGCTGATCCAGTCGGTCGTCCATGGCGGCGAGAGGACCGTCTCGACCGGTACCGAGCCGAACCCCGCTTCGTCGAGCGCGGCGCGTACGGACTGTTGAATGACGAGGGTTGCGGGACAGCCGGTGTACGTCGGCGTGATCAGCACGGCGGGGGGGTAGCGGCGCACCCCGCGAACGATGCCAAGGTCGAGCACCGACACGACCGGGATTTCGGGATCGGGTACTTCGGCCAGCGCCGCCATAATCGCCAGCTCGGCCCCGGCGTCCAGGCCATCGTGGAGCACCGTCACCACTTCGCGTCGGGGTAGGTTCGCGGCAGGAATTGCATTGTTGCGAGCAGATGGCCGAGATGCTCGCTGTGATGCCCGACGCGGCCGCCGCGGATGGCGTAGGGCAAAGGCGGGAGCTCGAGCTTCGCCTCGACAAAGGTGCGCGCGAGCGCGGCGTCGAACGCGGGGCGGAGCGCGGCGCGGTCGGCGGCGATGCCCTGCGCGACGAGGCTTTGCTCAAGCTCATCCTGGTCGAACAGTTCCTCGACGAAGCGCCAGTGCCAGTCGAACCCGGCGATCATCCGGTCGCGGCTTTCCTCGGTTCCGTCGCCAAGCCGCACAACCCAATCGGCGGCGAGGTCGGCGTGGTAGGTGACTTCCTTGACCGCCTTGGCAGCGATCTCGGCGATGCGCGGGTCGGTCGATCGGGTCAGCGCTTGGAACAGCCCCAAGCAGTAGGTTGCAAACAGGAAATGGCGCGCAATCGTCTGCGCGAAATCGCCATTGGGCTGCTCGACCAGCAGGCAATTGCGGAACGCCAGCACGTCGCGGTGAAAGGCGAGGGCGTCGCCGGTGCGGCCCTTGCCCTCGAGCGCACCGGCATGGTCGAGGAACAGCGTCGCCTGACCGATGAGGTCCAGCCCCATGTTGGCGAGGCTCAGATCGACCTCGACTGATGGCGCATGACCGCACCATTCGGCGAGCCGCTGGGCGAGGATCAAACTGTCGTCGCCGAGCCGGAGCAAATAGTCGAAATGCGCCGGGTGCCATTCCGCGGCGCGCATGTCGCCGATCGCACCATGGTGGCGGGCTCGTTCTGCGGTGCGGACATCCTCGGGGCTGATCGTCGGGAGCGAGGGCATCACATATGCTTCAATTCGTCGGGCAGATCATAGAAGGTGGGGTGGCGATAGACCTTGTCCGCCGCGGGCTCGAACAGCGCGGCGCTGTCCCCGGGGTCCGACGCGACAATGTCGGTCGAGCGGACGACCCACATGCTGATTCCCTCTTCGCGGCGGGTGTAGGCATCGCGCGCGTGGCGGATGGCGAGTTCGCTGTCGGGCGCGTGGACCGACCCGACATGGCGGTGGCTAAGCCCGCCGCGCGCGCGCAGGAAGACTTCCCACAGCGGCCAATCCTTGCTCACGCCGCTTGCCGAGCCTGGCGCTTGGCCTCGTGCGCGTCCGCAGCTTCACGAACCCACGCGCCGTCGTCCCACGCCTTGCGCCTTGCCAGCAGCCGCTCCTTGGCGACCGCACCTTCACCGCGCACGACCGCGTAGAACTCGTCCCATTCGATCGCGCCGAAATCATACCCGGCCTTGGCCTCGTTCCAGACGAGGTCGTCGTCCGGCACCTTGAGGCCGATCAGTTCCGCCTGCGGAACCGTCGCATCAACAAACTTCTGGCGCAGATCGTCATTGGTGTCGCGTTTGATCCGCCAGCGCATCGAGCGCTCGGTGTTGGGCGAATTGTCGTCGGGCGGACCGAACATCATCAGGCTTGGCCACCACCAGCGATTGAGCGCATCCTGTGCCATCGCCTGCTGCTTAGCGGTCCCTGCCATCATCGCCATCATGATCTCATAGCCCTGGCGCTGGTGGAAACTTTCCTCCTTGCACACCCGCACCATCGCGCGGGCATAGGGGCCATAGCTGGTACGCTGGAGCGGCACCTGGTTCATGATCGCCGCGCCGTCGACCAGCCAGCCGATCGCCCCCATGTCGGCCCAGGTCAGTGTCGGGTAATTGAAGATGGTCGAATATTTGGCCTTCCCCGAATGAAGCGCCTCGATCATTTCCTGCCGTGACGTACCGAGCGTCTCGGCAGCGCAGTAGAGGTAGAGGCCGTGCCCTGCCTCGTCCTGGATCTTGGCGAAGAGGATGGTTTTCCGGCGCAGCGAAGGCGCGCGCGTCAACCAGTTTCCCTCGGGTAGCATCCCGACGATCTCGCTATGCGCATGCTGGCTGATCTGCCGGACGAGCGTCTTGCGATATGCCTCGGGCATCCAGTCCTTGGGCTCGATGAATTCGTCGGCGGCAACGCGCGCCTCGAAGGCGGCGACGAGCGCGGGGTCTTCGCGCTCGTTCGGGGTGGGGCCGGTCTTGCCGAGTTCTGTGGTGTACATCTCGTGTCTCCGAACCCCACCCTAGAATTAACCGACCGAACGGTCAACGAATCGCTAAACTCTTTCAATCACCATTGCGATCCCTTGCCCGACGCCGATGCACATCGTGCACAGCGCAAGACGCCCGCCGCTGCGATGAAGCTCCTCGGTCGCGGTCAGAACGAGCCGCGCTCCCGACATGCCGAGCGGATGGCCAAGTGCGATCGCGCCGCCATTGGGGTTGATATGCGCACCGTCGTCGGGGAGGCCGAGCAGGCGAAGCACGGCGAGGCCCTGCGCAGCGAAGGCTTCGTTGAGCTCGACGACATCGATCTGGCCAATGTCGATCCCGAGCCGGGCGAGCAGCTTTTGCGACGCCGGTGCCGGGCCGATCCCCATGATCCGTGGCGGAACTCCGGCGACAGCGCTGCCAAGAATGCGTGCGCGCGGCGTCAAGCCGTGCTTTTCGACGGCGGCGGCGCTGGCGACGATGATCGCGGCGGCGCCGTCGTTGACCCCTGAAGCATTGCCTGCGGTGATCGTGCCGCCCTCGCGAACGATCGGCTTCAACTTCGCGAGCTGTTCAAGGCTGGTCTCGCGCGGATGCTCGTCGCGCGAGACGATCACCGGATCGCCCTTTTTCTGGGCGATGCTGACCGGGACGATCTCGGCGTCGAACCGCCCGCTCGCCTGCGCAGCGCTGGCGCGGCGCTGACTTTCCGCGGCGAATTTGTCCTGATCATGGCGGCTTACACCATATTCTTCGGCGACATTCTCGGCCGTCTCAGGCATGGAATCGACGCCATATAGCGCGTTCATCAGCCGGTTGACGAAGCGCCAGCCGATGGTTGTGTCATAGACTGTATTGGCGCGCGAAAAGGCGGTTTCGGCCTTGGGCATGACGAATGGCGCGCGGCTCATGCTCTCGACCCCGGCGGCGATGATTAGCTCGGCCTCGCCCGCCCGAATCGCGCGCGCCGCAATCCCGACCGCGTCCATCCCCGATCCGCACAGCCGATTGATGGTTGATGCGGGAACCTCAATGCCCAGCCCGGCAAGCAGCGCCGCCATCCGCGCGACGTTGCGATTATCCTCGCCCGCCTGATTGGCGCAGCCCACGACCAGGTCGTCGACCTGCGCCCAGTCGAGACGCGGGTTACGCTCTTTCAGCGCCCGCAGCGGGATAGCGGCAAGGTCGTCCGGGCGAACCGACGATAGCGATCCGCCATAGCGCCCGATCGGGGTGCGCACCGCATCGCAGATGAAGGCGTCGGTCATGAAAATCCTCGGGTTGCCAGCATCACCGCGTAACGCCCGGGATCGGCCTTGCCAAGAATTGGCCGACCGGGCAGTCTGTCATATCACTTCCGAAGGGCCATCGATGGCATATCAAACGATCCTGTTCGAGGTCGACGACGGGGTCGCGCGGCTGACGTTCAACCGGCCCGAGCGACTTAACAGCTTCACCGCCCAGATGCATGGCGAGGTAGCCGCGGCGCTGGGCGAGATCGAACGCGATGTGGCAATCCGTACGCTGTTGCTGACGGGTGCGGGGCGGGGGTTTTGCGCTGGGCAGGACCTCGCCGATCGGGCAGTCGCGCCGGGGGATGCGCCAGTCGACCTCGGCGACTCAGTCGAACGCTATTACGCGCCGCTGGTCCGGCGGTTGGCCGGATTGCCGAAGCCCGTCGTGTGCGCGGTCAACGGCGTGGCGGCGGGGGCGGGGGCGAACATTGCGCTCGCCTGCGACATCGTCATCGCGGCGAAGAGCGCCAAGTTCATTCAGTCCTTCGCCAACATCGGGCTGATCCCTGATTCGGGCGGAACATGGGTGCTCCCGCGCCTCATCGGCCAGGCGCGCGCGATGGGTCTCGCGCTGACCGGCGAGCCCCTGTCTGCCGAGAAGGCGGAATCATGGGGAGTGATCTGGAAGTGTGTCGATGATGACGCGCTCGACTCCGAAAGCGTGGCCGTCGCGCGCAAGTTTGCCGCCGGGCCAACGCGCGGGCTGGCCGCGACCAAGGCGCTGATCCGCGGCTCAAGCCTCAAATCGCTCGACGACGAACTCGACTTGGAGCGCGACGCAATGCGCGATCTCGGCTTCTCCGATGATTATCGCGAGGGGGTTGCCGCCTTCCTCGCCAAGCGCGCGCCCGCGTTCACCGGCCGCTGAAGGACTGGTCATGACGACGATGCTTAAAAATTACGCCACCGACGCATGGGTTGAAGCAACGGGTGGCACGGCCGTAATCCGCTCGGCGATCACCGGAGGCGAGATCGCGCGCACCGGCAGCGACGGGCTGAACTTTGCCGCAATGATCAACCACGCCCGCACTGTCGGCGGGCCGGCGTTGCGCAAGATGACCTTCCACGACCGCGCATGGATGCTGAAAGCCCTCGCCACCGCAATCATGGAGCGCAAGGAAGAGCTCTATGCGCTTTCCACGACCACCGGCGCGACCCGCAAGGACGGCTGGATCGACATTGAGGGCGGAGCCGGAACGCTGTTCACCATGTCGTCGAAGGGGCGCCGTGAGCTTCCCGATGACGTCGTGCTGATCGACGGAGAAGTGGAGGGTATCGGCCGCGACGGCACCTTTATCGGCCAGCACATCTACACCTCGCTCAAGGGCGTCGCCGTCCACATCAACGCCTTCAACTTCCCCGTGTGGGGAATGCTCGAGAAGCTCGGGCCGACCCTGCTCGCCGGGGTCCCCGCAATCGTCAAGCCGGGCACCGCGACCGCCCACGTGACCGAGGCCGCGGTGCGGATCATGGTCGAGGCGGGGGTGCTTCCGCCCGGCGCGCTCCAGCTGATTGTCGGTTCGGTCGGCGATCTGCTCGATCATCTGGGCTGCCAGGACGTCGTCTCGTTCACCGGCTCGGCGACGACCGCGATGAAGCTCCAGACGCATCCGGTGATTGCGCGCGAGTCAGTGCGGTTCATCGCCGAACGCGACTCGCTTAACGCCTCGATCCTCGGCCCAGACGCCGGCCCTGACACGCCCGAATTCGACCTGTTCATTCGCGAAGTCGTGCAGGAAATGACCACCAAGGCGGGGCAGAAATGCACCGCTATCCGCCGCGCGATGGTACCGGCTCACTGGCTCGACGCGGCCGAGGCGGCGCTCAAGCAGCGGCTCGGCCAAGTCGTTGTCGGCGACCCCTCGGTCGAAGGCGTGACGATGGGCGCGCTTGCGGGCCAGGGTCAGCTCGACGACGTTCGGCGACAAGCGCGCAGGATCGGCGCCGAGGCGCGCCTCGTGTTCGGCGAATTCGAAACGGTTGACGCACGCGGTGTTGAACCGGGGCAGGGGGCGTTCATCACTCCGCTTCTGTTCCGCGCCGACCACCCGTGGACCTCCGCACTCGTCCACGATGTCGAGGCGTTCGGCCCGGTCGCGACGCTGATGCCCTACACCGACCTTGACGACGCCATCGCGCTCGCCAATCGCGGGCTTGGATCGCTCGTGCTGTCGATGTTCACCCACGACCCCCAGGTCGCGCGTGAGTTCGTCATCGGCGTTGGCTCGTTCCACGGCCGCATCGTGCTGATCGACCGCGACAGCGCACGCGAATCGACCGGCCACGGCTCCCCGCTGCCGATGCTGATCCACGGCGGACCCGGCCGTGCGGGCGGGGGCGAGGAGATGGGCGGTGTCCGCGGGGTCAAGCATTACATGCAACGCACCGCCTTGCAGGGCAGCCCACGCGTGCTCAGCGCGGTGGTCAATCGCTGGCTCCCCGGCGCACCGCGTCATCACGAAGGTCCACACCCGTTCCGCCTTCACTTCGACGAGCTCGAGGTCGGTAGATGTTTTGACAGCCGCGAACGCATCGTCACTCTGGAGGATATCGAGCATTTCGCCGAGTTCACAGGCGACACTTTCTACGCCCACATGGATGAGGAGGCCGCCGCCGCGAACCCGTTCTTCCACGGCCGCGTCGCGCACGGCTACCTCATCCTGTCGTTCGCCGCAGGGCTGTTCGTCGATCCGGCGCCGGGCCCCGTCCTCGCCAACACCGGGCTCGATAACCTTCGCTTCGTCAAACCGTTGATGCCTGGCGAGGCGATGAAGGTTGCGCTGACGGTGAAGGCCAAGGCCAAGCGTAACGATGAGTATGGCGAGGTCCGCTGGGCGGTGCAGGTTACCGATGGCGGGGATGAAACCGTTGCCACCTACGAGCTGTTGACAATGGTCGCCTTCTAGTCGGGACCACCGCCACTGTTGAGCGCGGCCGCCTCGACCCGGCGGAGCAAGGTTTCCAGCGTATTGCGCTCGTCAACGGTGAAGCTTGCGAACAACTCCGCTTCGGCCGCCAACGCCATCGGGGCGATATCGGCATAGAGCGCGCGCCCGTCCTCGGTCAGCGATAAAAAGTGCGAGCGACCGTCGGCGGGATTGTCGTCGGCCGCGATCAGGCCGCGCTCGATCAACGCCGCGGCGGCGCGGCTGATCGCGATCTTGTCCATCCGCGTCGCATCGCCGAGGCTAGCCGGGGTCGCACTCGCGGTTTCAGCGAGGATGGTGATCAGCCGCCACTCGGGGATGCGCAGCCCGAAGCGCTTGCGATAAGCGCCCGAAATCCGCGACGACACCGCATTCGAGGCAACCGACAGGCGATAGGGCAGGAATTTTTCGAGCGTGAGTGTGGTTGTCATTGCAACCTTATTGGCATGTCGCGGCATAACCTGTCTACATATTTTGGGATCCCAAAGATCGGCGCCGCTTGACTTGGCGCCTTGTGCACGGCACATCGCGGCTTCCATCGAGACCGGCTGAGGGACAGGCCCGAAGAAGCCGGGGCAACCACATGGGGGTAACTCCATGCACGGTGCCAAGTCCTGCGGGGACCGTTTGAGTCCACCGGCAGATGGTCGTGAGCAGCCGCTCTGTCGTGGCCGCGCGCACTATCCGTCATCCGCAAGCCTCTCGATGCGTGGAGGTGAATTCGGACGAGATGACTAGCCTGACTGCCCTTTCCAAGAAGTTGCCACCAGACAGTGTCGTGTATCCGCGCGGCGAGACCGGGACATTTGAAACGACGCTGGCCCTGGTCCACGGCGGGCGCGCGACGGTCGAAGTCCAATATGAGTTTGCAGGTTCACTCGATGCGCCCCTGCTGGTCGTCGCCGGCGGCATTTCGGCGGGCCGCCACGTCCTCGCCAATTCCGCCGATCCCGCGCCCGGTTGGTGGCAGTCGCAAGCCGGAGCGCTCGCTTGCTATCGCGTCGTCGCGATCGACTGGATCGGCGGCGACGGATCGCTCGACGCGCCGATCGACGCTGGCGACCAGGCGGCGGCACTGCTCGCGCTGTTCGACCTGCTCGAAATCGATGGTGCTGCCGCGTTCATCGGTTCAAGTTACGGCGCGATGATGGGGATGCAGGGGGTTGCCCTAGCCCCGCACCGCTTCGGCGCGCTCCTTGCGATCAGCGCCTCGGCCTCCGCCCACCCCTTCACCAGCGCCCAGCGCGCGTTGCAGCGGCAGGCGATCGAGCTTGGCGAGCGGCTTGGGGATCCCGTCACCGGGGTCGCCCTGGCGCGCAAGATCGCGATGCTGAGCTATCGCACCGCCGAGGAGTTCGAGGAGCGCTTTCCCGACCCGGTGACCGTCGCGAACGGTCGAGCGTGCGTCCCCGCCGAACCCTATCTCGACGCGCAGGGTGAACGCCACTGCCGGCGTATGACCAGCGTCGCCTATCGCCGCCTGTCCGAATCGATCGATCTCCACGCGATCGATCCCGCCGCGATCACAGTACCCGCCACGTTTGTCGCGGTCGACAGCGACCGGCTGATCCCCTCGCCCGACATTCGTGCGCTGGCGGAACGCGCCCCCGACGGCCGCTTCGTCTCGCTTACCTCGCTGTTCGGCCATGACGCCTTCCTCAAGGAAGACCGGCTGGTCGCCCGCATCATCGCCGATTTCTTGCAGGAGCTTCCCTAATGACTCGTGACCTCAAGCCGGCGACGAAGGCGGTTCGCGCCGGGATCGATTGCGACACCAGCTTCGGCGCGGTCACCCCGCCGATCGTGCTGTCGTCGAACTTCACCTTCGAAGGCTTCGATGCCAAGCGGAAGTACGACTATAGCCGCTCGGGCAATCCGACGCGCGATCAGCTGGCCGAAGCGCTTGCGGCACTCGAAGGCGGGGCAGGGGGGGTTATAACCTCGACCGGAATGGCGGCGATCGCGCTCGTGCTCAACGCCATGCTGCGGCCCGGCGACCGGCTGCTCGTGCCCCACGACTGCTATGGCGGAAGCTGGCGCTTGTTCGGCGCGCTCGCGGCGAAGGGCGCGTTCGAGCTTCGCAACGCCGATTTCAGCGACCCGGCGAGCGTTACGGCTGCGCTCGAGTGGAAGCCGAAATTGGTGTGGATCGAGACTCCGTCGAACCCCCTGATGCGCATCACCGACATCGAAGCCGTGGCCCGTGCATCGCACGCCGCGGGCGCGCTGGTCGCGGTCGACAATACTTTCCTCTCGCCCGCGCTTCAGCGACCGCTTGAGCTCGGGGCCGACATCGTCGTCCATTCGACGACCAAGTACATCAACGGGCATAGCGACATCGTTGGCGGCGCGGTCATCGCCAAGGACGCCGCGGTGCATGAGCAGCTGGCGTGGTGGGCTAACTGCCTCGGCCTGACGGGAGCGCCGTTCGACAGCTTCCTGACCATGCGCGGCCTGCGAACGCTAGACGTGCGCCTTCGTCAGCACCAGGAGAATACCGCTGCGATCGTCGATCAACTCCAGGCGCATCCGGCGGTGGCGAAGGTTCATTATCCGGGGCTCGCCGACCATCCCGGCCACGCCGTCGCCGCGCGCCAGCAGGACGGGTTCGGGGCGATGCTGTCGTTCGAACTGGCCGGTGGGGAGGCCGCAGTGCGCCGTCTGCTCGAAGGGCTCGAATTGTTCAGCCTTGCTGAATCATTGGGCGGAGTCGAAAGCCTAATCGCACACCCGGCGACGATGACCCATGCCGCCATGACCCCCGAAGCGCGCGCTACCGCCGGGATCGGCGCTGGGCTGCTCCGCGTGTCGGTTGGGATCGAGCATATCGACGACCTCGCCGGCGAGCTTGGCGCCGGGCTCGACCGCGCGGGCACCGCGACCGAGGAGCGCCGCGTCGCTTAGCCCGGGTTGAGCATCGCCAGCACCTGCTCGACCGTTCCGTCGCGCTCGGCGAAGCGCAGCGGCTTGACCCGCTCGACCAGGATTTCGGCCGGGGTCGGAACCTGCGCAAACAGCCGCATTACCTCGTCGGCAAACTCGTCGAGCGGCTGGTAGTTGGGGTTGCTCGCCTGCCCCGGGGTCAGGTCGGTCTGCACCCCTGGCGGGACTAGCTCGATGACTTCGACCTTCCCCTTGAGCGCAATCCGCAGCGACACGGTATAGCTGTGAAGCGCGGCCTTGGTCGCGGAATAGGTCGGCGCGCGGCTCGTCGGCTGAAAGGCAAGACCCGACGTCACATTGACGATTACGGAATCGAGTTGCGACAGCAACTGAGGCAGCAGTTTATCGATCAGCCTGATCGGACCGAGTAAATTGGTCTCGATCACCGCCTTGGCGTCCGCGAGGTCGCGCGGTCCTGACATATCCTCGAGCGGCATGATCCCGGCATTGTTGATCAGCACATTGATCTTAGACCCGGTCGAGGCGAGGTGCCGCACGAAATCGCGGATCGCCTCCTGATCATCGATGTCGAGCAGTACGGCGCGCATCCGTTCGCGCCCGACCAGCGTCTCATCGAGCGCATCGTGACGACGACCGGTCACGATGACGTCGTTCCCAAGGTCGTAAAACCGTTGCGCCAGTGCGCGACCGATGCCGTTGCTGCCGCCCGTCAAAAGGATGGTGTTGCCGGTCATTTTCATCAGGAAAGCCTTATGCAGGTGATGACCGCATAACAGACCGGTCCTAGAAAGGATGCTCGCCTTATGATTACCATTCGCTAGTCAGTGCCGATGGCGACCAGAAACCCTTATTATGACGGCGCGGCGAGCGATCATTTCGACGGGCTTCGCTTCTTCAACCCCGGCCACCCGGCTACCGACCGCGGCCTCGGCGAGATAATGCGGTGGAAGCTGCGCGAAACGGCGGCACCCTGGCCCAAGTTAGTGCAGGTCACCCCAGCCAAGCCCGATCTTCTGGTTGACGATCTGCGCATCACGATGGTTGGCCATGCGACGCTGTTGATCCAGATCGCCGGGCTTAACCTTGTCACCGATCCGGTGTGGTCGGACCGCGCGAGCCCGCTCGCCTGTGCCGGGCCGAGGCGCGTCACGGCGCCCGGGATCGCGTTCGACGAGTTGCCGCCGATTGACGCCGTGCTGCTGTCGCATAATCATTACGATCATCTCGATATCGCCAGCCTCAAGCAACTGGAGGCTCGCGACCGGCCGCTAATCGTCACCACGCTCGGCAACGATGCGATCGTCCGCAAACAGATGCCGCGAGCGCGCTTCGCGGTCGGCGACTGGAGCGATCGGATCGCGCTCGGCGGCGGGGTCGAGGTGTACATAGTCCCGGCGCATCACTGGTCAGCGCGGTCGATCGGCGATCGACGGATGGCATTGTGGTGTGGGTTTGTCGTCACGGGCGCCAACCGCTCGGTCTATTTTGCCGGCGACACTGGCTATGGCGACGGCCAGATCTTTCGCGACATTGGCGCCCGTTTCCCTGCGCTCGACGCCGCGCTGATCCCGATCGGCGCCTATGCCCCGCGCTGGTTCATGAGCGCGCAGCACACCAATCCCGATGAGGCAGTGCGAATCCTCCTCGACCTCGGCGCCAAGCGCGGGTTAGGCATCCATTGGGGCAGCTTCCAGCTTACAGACGAACCGCGCGACGAACCCGTCGAGCGACTCGTCGTCGCGCTCGCCGCCCACGGGGTCGACTGCTCACGCTTCCCCGCCGCACATCCGGGCCAGCGGTTCGATTTCGGTTAATCAAAATGACAACGGCGCCGCGCCTTGAAGAAGCGCGACGCCGCAGTTGTCGGACGCTTCGCGCCTAGAAGCCGATATTCAGCGTGCCGATGAACGTGCGCGGCGATCCGATGGAGAAGTTCGGGTTACCGGCGGCGTTGATCTGCGTTCCGATATTGCCGAGGTAGAAGCGGTTCGTGACGTTGATCACGTTCAACTGAGCATATGCTCCGCGAAGCCCGAAGCCGTTGAGCGCAAGGCGAGCATCAAAGTCGATATTAGTGTAGCTCTTGCTGACGACGTCGTTGGTGTCAGTCGCAAACCGCTTGCCGACGTGCTTGCCCTGAAGGCCGAGCGAAACCGGGCCCATATCGAAACCAATGCGGCCGCCATATTGCCACTTCGGCGTCTCGGTGACCATTTTGCCCGCGGTCGGGGCGCAGGTGCTGACGACCGTGTTAGTCACAGTCGGCGCTCCGTTGCAATAGATGGTCCCAACCGCGAGCGGGGGCTGCACCACCGCATATTTGGCCGTTCCGAGCAGGACATTGTCCTCGAGTTTGGCATCGATGTAGCTGGCGATCGCAAGCAGCGAGAGTTGCTTGACCGGGCGGAACGCAATGCTGGCATCGACACCTTTGCTCTTCACCTTGCCGACGTTGCGGTCGAGCGAAATACCAAGGTCGGGGTCGAACGACGACACGATGCGGTTCTTGTAATCGATCTTCCAGCCGGTCAGCTGCGCCTGGATGTTGCGCGTGGTGTAGCGCGCGGTGACGTCATAGGCGTTGGTTTCCTCGGGCGTGACCACGACCACCGGACGGCGGTAGAGGTTGTCGGTGCGAGGCGACGAGAAGCCCTTTGCATAGTTGGCCGACAGGCTGACCGCGTCAGTAACGTGATAGGTCGCGCCGATGTTGGGAAGCAGCTTGCCGAACTTATACTTGGCCTTGAACGGGGCGTAGACCGCGTTCGACGGGACTGGCGAACCGAGCGCCGGGGCGAAGTTGGCGGGGACGACATAATTGCCTGCCGCAGGAGCAATCGGCGTCGAGCCGAGCACTTGGCTGGTGCAGTAGGCGAAGCCTGAACCGGTGGCGAACGTGTAGCAGTGATTGTTCAGCTCGCGGACGAAAAATGGACGGCGCACGCCAGCTTCGATGCGCAGCTTCCGGTTGAAGAAGTTGCCGATATACTGGCCCGACAGCTGGTTAAGGAGCGCGATCGAGGTGCGGTCGCGCTGTTGCAGGACGTTGCCGGCGGCATCGAGCACCGGGGTGCTGTTGCGGCCGCCGAACGGGCTTAGCGCATTGCCGACGAGGTCGAGATAACCGAATTCGCCAGTCTGGCGATGATGGGCGCGGTCGTAGGTGTAGGCGACACGCACGCGGTTGTCGTGGTTGATGTCATAGATCAGCGAGCTGGTCAGCCCGATGCGGCGGGTATTGGTGTTGTTTGGCGTGTAGAGCCGGATGCGGTCGAGCGTGTCGCCGCACGGGCGCAGCTACCGGTCGATTAAGACAATCGGAAGACTCGCTGAAGCGACCTTTTGATTGCTCTTGATCCACTGTGACTTGGTCACAGTTGCCGGTCGCACCCCCGCGACTCGCGCTCAGGATTGAGCAGATCGTGTCGCTTGCAACAAGTAGTCAGTCGGCCTTGGTCGAATCAAGTTGGCGACCGATGCGCACTAGCAACAGAATCACCAGTGGCACCAGGATCGCCGACAACGCCACCTTCGCCAGCATCTGGCCAAGCAGCAGTTCGCCAATCGGGAACACCCCGTAAAAGGCGATCGTGATGAAGATTAGTGTGTCGACCACCTGGCTCGCCGCGCTGGCGATCGCCGAGCGAACGTAGAGCAGCTTGCCGTCACCCTTGCTCAGCCGGCTGAAAATCGCGACGTTGAGCAATGTCGACACGCCATAGGCGGTGACCCCGCCAAGCCAGATCCGCGGGGTGGAGCCCATGATCATCGTGAACGCCGCGAGCCGTTCGGTAGCCATGTCCTTCGCTGCAGGCAACGCCAGCACGATCAGGCTGAGCAACACCGACATCACCAGTGGCACGAACCCCCACATGACCAATCGGTTTGCGGTCTCGCGCCCGTGCAACTCCGCTACCGCGCTCGATGTCGCGACCAGCAGCAGGAAGGCAAAAATCCCCGCTTCGACCGCCAGCGGCCCAAGTGCGACCTGCTTGTTGCCGAGCACGCCGGCGATGCACACCATCCCGCCATAGAAGATACTCAGCGCGAAGAGGGACGGCGAGATTGCGCGTAGAGCGGGAATGTTGGTCATGCGCGCTGACTAACCCCTTTCGCGCGCCCCGCAAGGTCGATTGACCGCGCGCCGGATGCACGGCTAGGCGAGCTTCCGTGTCATCCCCAAGTCTAGACATTGTCGCCATTGGCGACGCGATCGTCGACGTCATCGCGACGTGCGACGAGGCGTTCCTGGAGGCGCATCGTCTGCCCAAGGGCTCGATGCAGCTGCTTGCCCCGGAAGCGGCCGAGCGGCTTTACGCCGACATGGGAAGCGCACGCGAAACCTCGGGTGGATCGGCCGCCAACACCATGGCCGGTGTCGCCGCGATGGGTGGCGCCGCCGCGTTCATCGGCCAGACCGCCGACGATCAGCTCGGCAAGATTTTCGCCCATGACATGCACGCGCTGGGGGTCCGCTTCGAGACGCCGCCGCTGGGCGAGGGATCGCCGCCGACCGGGCGTTGCCTCATCCTCGTCACTCCCGATGCGCAACGAACGATGAACACTTCGCCGGGTGCAAGCCACGAACTTACCGCCAACCGGCTCGATGAAGCACTTATCCGCTCCGCCGCAATCATTTACCTCGAAGGCTATCTTTGGGGCCCCGAACGCCCCCGCGCAGCGATGGAGCGGGCGGTCGCTATCGCGCACGCCGCCGGCCGCAAGGTCGCCTTCACCCTGTCCGAAAGCGTCTGTATCGTCGGCCGCAAGGAGGGCTTCGCTCGAATGATCGACAGCGGCGGGGTCGATCTGCTTTTCGCTAACCAGGACGAGGTCTTTCAGCTCACCGGACGGACCGATTTCGACAGCGCACTGGCCGAACTCTCGGTCAAGGTGCCCACTCTGGTAGTGACGCGCGGGCATGCGGGCGCAACTGCGCTCGAGAATGGCGAGCGGATCGACATCCCTGCCGCCCCTTTGACCAAGCTCGTCGATACCACCGGGGCGGGCGACCTGTTCGCCGCCGGTTTCCTCACCGCGCGCTGCAAGGGGTTCGACCTCCAGCGCCAGCTGTGGACCGGCGCGATCGCCGCAGCGGAGGTAATTTCGCATTTCGGCGCTCGTCCAGAGGCGGACCTCAAAAAGCTCGTCGCGCTTTGACCGCGCTCAAGCGCCTCGCGGTCTATTGCGGCTCCGCTCCCGGAATCGATCCCGCCTTTGCTGAGGTCGCTCGGCAAACGGGAGAGGCAATGGCTGCTCGGGGGATCGACCTCGTCTATGGCGGCGGCAAGCTTGGCCTGATGGGCATTGTCGCGGACGCAGTGCGCGATGGCGGGGGCAACACCTATGGCGTCATCCCCGAAGCCTTGGTCGAACTCGAGGTTGCCCACACCGGCCTAACCGAACTTCACACCGTCGTCGGGATGCACGAGCGCAAGGCCAAGATGACCCAGCTCGCCGATGGCTTCCTCGTCCTTCCCGGCGGGATCGGGACATTTGACGAGCTGTTCGAAGCCTGGTCGTGGAATGCGCTGGGCTATCACGCCAAGCCCTTCTGCCTCATCGACGTTGGCGGTTTCTGGAAAAAGATGACTGACTTTCTAGACCATGCTTCGGCAAGCGGCTTCCTCTCCTCAGCCCGCCGTGCGCAGCTGCTGGTCGCCGCCAGCCCCGAGGAAGCGATTGAAAAGCTGGACGAAGCGGCCAGAACCGCGTCACAAGCGATGGTGTGGTAGAGGAAAACGATGCAACAACAGTGGCTCGGATTGGTCGGCATCGCCGCGATACTGCTCATCGCCGTCATCTTCTCGACCGACCGCAAGGCGATCCGCCTGCGCGTCGTCGGCGCCGCCTTCGCGCTGCAGGCGGTCATCGCGGTGATCGTCCTCTACACGACGTGGGGCCGCGCCGGGATCGAGGGCATGTCGACCGGGGTGGCCGACTTGCTCGGCTATGCCGGCAAGGGTACCGAATTCCTGTTCGGGCCGAGCGCAAAGAACCCGCTCGCAAACACCTTCGCCATAGCTGCTCTGCCGGTGATCATCTTCTTCGCCGCGCTGGTCTCGATCCTCTATTATTTGGGGATCATGCAGCGGGTCGTGCGCTGGGTCGGCGGCGCGATCGGCTGGGTCACCGGGATCAGCCGCGTCGAGAGCCTGTCCGCCGCCGCCAACATCTTCGTCGGCCAGTCTGAATCGCCGCTCGTCATCCGCCCCTATCTCGCCGCGCTGACCCCGCCGCAGCTGTTCACCGTCATGGTCGTCGGCATGGCCGGGGTCGCGGGCACCATCCTCGCCGCCTATGCCAGCCTGCTCGGCAGCCAGTACTTGCCTTACCTCCTCGCCGCCGCCTTCATGTCGGCGCCCGGCGGAATATTGATGGCGAAGATTATCATGCCCGACGGCGCGCCCAAGGACGGCGAACTTCCGCTCGACGGCGGCGCTGCTCCGGGCCAAGTCAACGTCGCCGAGACCTTCGAGGACGGCGAGCGCCCCGCGAACATCATCATGGCCGCCGCGCAAGGCGCGCAGACCGGCGTCAAGCTCGCGGTCGCGGTTGCCGCAATGGTCCTCGCCTTTGTCGCGCTAGTCGCGCTGGCGAACGGCCTGTTGGGGGGCGTCGGCCACTGGTTCGGCCAAGACAATTGGAGCTTCCAGGGCCTCGTTGGTATTATTTTCAAGCCGGTGATGTTCCTCATCGGCGTGCCGTGGACCGAGGCCGGGACCGCCGGTGGGTTGTTCGGCACCAAGATCGTGCTCAACGAGTTCGTCGCCTTCATCGACCTCGGCAATGCCCAGGGTGCGGCAGCGGCGCTCAGCAGCCGAAGCCGCGCCATCGTTACGTTCGCGCTGTGCGGTTTCGCCAATTTTAGCTCGATCGCGATCCAGATGGCGGTGACCGGCGGGCTCGCCCCCAACCAGCGCCCGGTGATCGCCCGCCTCGGACTTCGCGCGCTGCTCGCCGGAAGCCTCGCCAATTTAATGAGTGCCGCGCTGGCGGGCTTGCTGCTCGCGAGCTAGAGGACGGCAAATGAACGACAATATCGCCTCCGTCAGCATGCTGTATGCAGACCGCGATGCCGCCGCTTTCGCCGATCAGCTCGGTCACAGCTTCACCGACTATGGCTTCGCCGTCATCGCCGACCAGGGCATCGCTCAAGAGCTGATCGAGCGCGCCGAGGAAAAGGCGAAGGCCTTCTTCGCACTCCCTGAGGACGTCAAATGCCGCTACGCGCTTGGCCAAGGCGGGGCGCGCGGCTACACCCCGTTCGGGATTGAAACTGCCAAGGGCGCGACCGCGCATGATCTCAAGGAATTCTGGCACGTCGGCCGCGAGCTTGACGACGCCCACCCATTCCACGCGATGATGGCGGCGAACGTCTGGCCCGCCGAAGTCCCCGGTTTCAAGGAAACTTTCCTCGAGCTGTTCGATACCTTCGACCGCGCCGGGATAAAGATCCTCACCGCCATCGCGCGCTTTTTGCAAATCGACGAGGCCTATTTCACCGACACCGTTCGCGACGGCAATTCGGTCCTGCGCATGCTTCACTACCCCCCCCAACCCGAGCCGACCGGCCAGCACATCCGCGCCGGCGCCCATGAGGACATCAACACGATCACGCTGCTGCTCGGTGCGGAAGAAGCGGGGCTTGAGCTTCAGACCCGCGACGGCCGCTGGATCCCGGTCAGCCCGAAGCCCGGCGAACTGGTCGTCAACATCGGCGACATGCTTCAGCGCCTGACCAACGGCCGCCTGCGCTCAACCCCGCACCGAGTCGTAAACCCGGCCCCCGACCGCGCCTCGCACGCGCGCTATTCCATGCCCTTCTTCCTCCACTTTCGCCCCGATTTCCTGATCGAGGCGCTGCCGGGAACGGTGGGGGAGGGCGAGGGGCCGAAATGGCCGCCAATCACCGCGCACGACTATCTCGCCGAGCGCCTGCGCGAGATCAAGCTGAGCTGATGTCACTCGATCCCGACACCTTCGGCCAGCTGACCGACACGATCCGCCGTTTCGTCGATGAACGCCTCCGCCCGCTCGAAGGCCTGGTCGAGGAACAGCATGGCGTTCCCGCCGAGATCGTCGCCGAGATGCGCGACATGGGGCTGTTCGGCCTGTCGATTCCGGAAGAATATGGCGGACTAGGTCTGACGATGAGCGAGGAAGTGCGCGTCGTCCTCGAGCTTGGCCGCACGACCCCTGCCTTCCGGTCGGTGTTCGGAACCAACGTCGGCATTGGCAGCCAAGCACTCGTCATGTCCGGCACCCTTGAGCAGAAAGACCATTGGCTCCCGCGCATCGCCAATGGGGAAATCATCACCAGCTTTGCGCTGACCGAGGCCGAAGCGGGGTCCGACAGCGCCTCGGTCAGGACGCGCGCCGTGCGCGATGGCGAGGATTATATCGTCACCGGGACCAAGCGCTACATCACCAATGCCGACAAGGCCTCGCTGTTCACCGTCATGGCGCGCACCGGTGAGGCCGGTTCGCGCGGGGTGTCGGCGTTCCTCGTCCCCGCCGACCTCCCCGGAGTCAGCATCGGCACGCCCGAGCGCAAGATGGGCCAGCAGGGCGCGAACGTCTGCGACGTCAACTTCGACGAAGTTCGCGTCCCCTCCGTCAATCGCCTCGGGGCCGAAGGCGAGGGGTTCAAGATCGCGATGCGCGTGCTCGATCGCGGACGGCTGCATATCTCGGCGCTATGTGTCGGCATCGCCGAACGGCTGATCCGCGACTGCGTCGGCTACGCTAAGGAGCGCAAGCAGTTCGGCCAGCCGATCGCCGAATTTCAGCTCATCAAGGCGATGATCGCCGATTCCAAGACCGAGGCGATGGCGGCGCGTGCCTTGGTGCTTGAGGTCGCCGCACAGAAGGACGCTGGTGAAGCGACCCCGATGGAGGCGGCGGCAGCCAAATATTATGCCAGTGAAATGGTTGGCCGAGTGGCCGACCGAGCGGTCCAACTGTTCGGCGGTGCGGGCTATATCGCCGATTATGGCATCGAGCGCCTGTACCGCGACGTCCGTCTGTTCCGGATTTACGAAGGCACCAGCCAGATCCAGCAATTGATCATCGCCAACGAGACGCTGAAGCGCGGCGGCTAGGCTGAGTCGGCGAGACTTGCGGGGCCAAAACCGTGCGGGATGAGGGCGGTAATGCGGTGGGTCCTGAAGCGCGTGCCGTCACCGGATGAACAAATGATTTCAAGGTCTTGGCCTGACAGCTGCGCCGCCTCGAGGATCGCTTGCCGACACCCGCCGCACGGTGTCACCGGTTCAGAACCAGACAGCTCGCTGCCCGAGCCGTCGCCCCCCGCAACCGCGATTCGCGCGACCTTTTCGAGCCCGAACGCCGCTTGCGCTGCGGTCAGCGCCGCAAGCTCGGCGCACACCCCGAGTCGGTAGCAGGCGTTCTCCATGTTCCCCCCGGTAACTACTGTTCCATCGACGCTCTCGATCGCGCATCCCACCGAGAAGTTCGAGTAGGGCGCATAGGCCTTGAGGGCGGCGGCGCGGGCGGCGGCGATCAGTTCTTGGTCGGTCATCAAACTGTCCCTAGACGCTGCGACACGACGTGCCAAAGGGGGTCGGTGATGCGGTTGAAATGGCTTGGGTTCTTGGCACTGCTGTCAGGCTGCGCGGCGCCCCGGCTAGCCACCCGACCGCCCACCCGGCCGGCCGCTCCGATCGAAGTCCAGATCCTCGCGTTCAACGATTTCCACGGCAACATCGTCCCCCCGCCGCCGATTGAAGTGACCGCACCTGACGGTTCGAAACATATGCTCGCTAGCGGCGGAGTGGCCCGCCTCGCCGCTGCACTGAAGGCAGGGCGCAAGGGCCATCCCTATACCGTAACGGTCTCCGCTGGCGACCTCATCGGCGCCTCACCGCTAGTGTCCGGGGCCTTCCTCGATGAGCCGACAATCGACGCGATGAACCTCGTCGGGCTCGACCTCAACGCGGTCGGCAACCACGAGTTTGACAAGGGCCCGCGCGAGCTGTGGCGGATGCAGGGCGGCGGATGCGCCAAATTCACCACGCTTACTCCGTGCCGCCTTGAGCCTTTCAACGGCGCCAGATTCCGCTTCCTCGCTGCCAATGTCCGCACCGGCGAAGGGGTTACGCTGTTCGCCCCGACCGCGATCCGCCAGTTTGGGTCGGTCAGGATCGGCTTCATCGGCACGACGCTGAAGGGCACCGGGAACCTCGTCAGCCCGGCAGGCGTCGAGGGCCTGACCTTCGCCGACGAGGTCGCGACCGCCAACGCGCTGGTGCCCGGACTCAAGGCCGCGGGAGCCGACACGATCGTGCTGCTGATCCACCAGGGTGGGCGCACTCCGGCCTTTACCACCGGGCAGGGCTGCGATGGTCTGTCGGGCGACATCATCCCCATTGTTGACCGGCTCGATCCGGCGATCACGACCGTTGTATCAGGGCACACCCACTATGCCTACATTTGCCAGCGCGGCGGAAAACTGCTGACCAGCGCTGGCAAATATGGCTATTTCTTCAGCGATTTACGGCTCCGGTTCAACTCGTCCACGCATAGTCTGATCAGTCAGTCGGCAACCAATTTTGTCACGGGAACGGGTGCGGAGGATCCAGCCGTCAGAGCGCTCGTCGACCGTTACGTCGCAGCGGCCGCTCCGGTTGCGAACCGGGTCATTGGCCATTTGTCGGGACCAGCGCCACGCGACGAGAAGGACCGCGAGAGTCCCGCCACCAACCTTAACGCCGACGCCTTCCTCGACGCCGGGCGATCGGCCGGGGCGAAGTTGGCACTGGTCAATGCGACCGGCGTGAGGGTGGCGCTGATCCCTGCAGCGGACGGCAGCATTACCTACGGCCAGGCCTTTGCGATGATGCCGTTTACCAACCATGTCGTGGTCAAGTCGCTGACTGGCACTCAACTCAAGGCGCTGCTCGAACAGCAGTTTCAGGCGTCGAGCTATCCCGCAGGCGCCACCCCGTCGCTGCTGGTGCCTTCGGCCGGCTTCGGTTTCGACTATGACCTGATGCGTCCAGTTGGAAGCCGCATCGTCGCGATCCGTCTCAACGGTCGAGCGATCTCGCCCACCGCGCGCTACCGGGTCGCGGTCAACAATTACCTCGCCAACGGCGGCGATGGCTTTTCAGTGCTCACCCAAGGGACCAACGCGGTCGACGCCGGGCTGGACATTGATGCCTTGGCGGGTTGGCTGGCAAAGGGACAGCGCGTCCCCGCAATCGGCCGAGTGCGCAACCTCACCCGTTAACGCAACGGCGGCTCGTCGAAGCTGCGCAGCTTGCGGCTGTGCAGACCGTCGCCTTCCTGCCGAAGCAGGTCGAGAGTCTCGATGCCGATACGCAAATGCTGGCTGATCGCCCGCTCGTAGAAAGTGTTGGCCTGCCCCGGCAGTTTCAATTCTCCGTGAAGCGGCTTGTCCGACACGCAGAGCAGCGTCCCGTAGGGCACCCGGAACCTGTACCCCTGCGCCGCGACCGTCGCCGACTCCATGTCGATCGCAACTGCGCGGCTCTGATTGAAGCGCAGCGCCGACGAGGTGTAGCGAAGCTCCCAGTTGCGATCGTCTGTCGTCACCACGGTGCCCGTGCGCAGCCGCTTCTTCAGCCCGTCCTCATCCTCGCCGGTCACCCGCTCGGCGGCGCGGACCATCGCCGTCTGGACCTCGGCGATCGCCGGGATCGGGATTTCGGGCGGCAGTACCTCGTCGAGCACATGGTCGTCGCGCAGGTAAGCGTGGGCGAGGACATAGTCGCCGATCGTCTGGCTCGGCCGCAAACCCCCGCAATGGCCGATCATCAGCCATGCCTCGGGGCGGAGAACCGCGATATGGTCGCAGATCGTCTTTGCGTTCGACGGCCCGACACCGATGTTGACGAGGCTGATCCCGTCACCCGCGGGCGTGCGCAAATGATAAGCGGGCATCTGGTGACGGCGCCAAATACCGGCAGCGATCTGCGCCTCGGCGTCGGCGAGGTCGCCATGCTCGAAGGTCGCGCCGGGGACGCTCAGCGCGGTGAAGCGGCTATCCGGATTACGAAGTTCGTCAATGGCAAAGCGCACGAATTCGTCGACATAGCGAACATAGTTCGTGAATAGTACGAAGTCCTGGAAATGCTCGGTCGGCGTGCCGGTGTAATGCTTTAACCGCGCGAGGCTGAAGTCGGTCCGCGGCGCATCGAACAGCGCGAGTGGACGCACGGGCCCCGGTTCCATCTCCCACGCACCGTCGGCGATCTCGTCGCCAATGTGGACCAGTTCGGACGACGGAAACCAGCGCGACAGTTCGGCGGTCGAGATCGGTCCAAGCGCAAGGTCGCCGCCATCGAGTACAAACGGGTAGGGGATTTCGCTATCCGAGCGGTCGACGCTGACGCGCACCGGATAGTCGCGCACGAGATGTTCGAGTTGCTCGGTAAGATAAGAGCGGAACAGCGCCGGGCGCGCGACTGATGTGGCATAGGTGCCGGGCTGATTAAGCCGGGCGAATGCACGCGCCGGGGTCGGCGGGGGAAGGTCGGGATCATAGTCGATCCGCAACTCGGGATAGGCGAAGAGGCCGGCTTGCCGATCGGCCGTGTTGGGCCGCGTACCATCAGCCACGTACCGCGATAGGGCGGCGCGAAGGGTCGATACCGACTGCGCGTAAAGTTGCTCGAGCGTGTCGAGCAAAGCTGGGATGTCGGCGACGGTGGTGAGGCTGGTCATCAGCCTCGGCTTGGCGCGTCCGCCGAGTTGATACAAGAGGTGGTTGAAACTAATACGTACCCTTATTATATGTGCGGCATGGCACTTGATCCTTTACCCTGGGAAATTTCCGAGACCGCGCGGATGATTCGTCGCGCTTATGACCGGCGTGCGGCATCGCTCGGTGTGACCAGCGCACAATGGCGCGTGTTGCTGTCGCTCGAGCGTGAGGGCAATTTGCGACAGGTCGAGCTTGCCGACCGGCTCGACGTGGAGCCGATCACATTGTGCCGAATCCTCGATCGACTAGGCGACGCGGGACTCGTCGAGCGCCATGCCGATCCCGCCGATCGCCGGGCTTGGCGCCTGGCGTTGACCGACAAGGCGGGGCCGATTTTGAATAGTCTCCATGCCCTCGCGACCGACTTGCGCGCCGAGGCGTTTGAGGGCCTCGAATCGTCGCAAATGGAAATGATACGCACGGGACTTGCGCAAATCCGCGACAATGTGTCGCGCATCGACACTTCGCCAACCAGGGTTTCGGCATGAACGAGATGAAGAAAATCGACCGAGAAGTCGCCACCGACTCGCTGGACGAGATTGAAAGCGAAACTCCGGTTGTCGCCAAGCGTAACCCGAAGCGGGTCATCTTCCTGCTTGCGGTACCGCTGATAATTTTGGTCGTCGGCACTTATTTCTGGCTCAATAGCGGCAAGACCGTGGGCACTGACAATGCCTATGTGAAGCAGGACATCACTTCGATCAGCACTCAGGTCAGCGGACCAATTTCCGAGGTCCGGGTTCGCGAAGGACAGCGGGTCAAGCGGGGAGATATATTGTTCCGAATCGACCCCGCTCCGCTCCAGGTGGCCCTCGCCAACGCCGAGGCGCAGGTGGCTGTAGCACGGTTGCAGATGGTCCAGCTACAGACCCAGTCAGCGGGTACCAGTGGCGACATCGTCGGGGGAGAGGCTAATCTTGCGATCAGCCAGCGCGCCCTGACGCGTCAGAATCAGCTACTAGCGAAGGGATTCACCACCCGAGCGGCGCATGACGACGCGGTCAACGAGGTCGAAAAGGCACGCGCGCAACTGGCCGATGCCCGAGCCCGCGCCGCCAGTGCCTCGGCCGCGGTCGCGCCCGGCGGCGACCAACCGCAGCTCGCCGTGGCCCAGGCGGTGGTCGCGAAAGCAAGGCTTGATATCGATCGCTCGGTCATCCGCGCCCCCTCGGACGGCGTGATCGCCAAATCCGATCGTCTGCTCGTCGGCCAGACCGCGATCAGCGGCTTGTCGATGCTGTCGATCGTCCACGATAAGGCGGCGTGGGTCGAGGCCAACTTCAAGGAAGGCGACCTCGCGCGGATGCACGTCGGGCTACCGGCAACGGTCAAGTTTGACGCCTATCCAGGACTCAGGGTGAAGGCGCATATTGCCAGCATTGGCTCGGGCACCGGCAGTGAATTCTCGGTTCTCCCGGCGCAGAACGCCAACGGCAACTGGGTCAAGGTAACGCAGCGCGTGCCCGTCCGCATCGCCTTTGACAAGACGCCACCGCGCGACATGATCGCCGGTCTGTCGGCAAAGGTCGACGTCGAGCTCGAGCAGCAGCGCTAGCCAGTGGAAACGCACGCGCTCGAACCGGGTCGACGCCTGCTGGTCACCATCGGCGTGATGCTCGCGGTGCTGATTCAAGTGCTCGATACGACCATTGCCAATGTCGCATTGCCGCACATGCAGGCCAGCCTCGGCGCGACCCAGGACAGCATCAACTGGGTGCTGACGAGCTACATCGTCGCGTCGGCGATCGCGATCCCGATCGCTGGCTGGCTCGCCGACAAGATCGGCCGCAAGCGCTTGCTTGTCATGGCGGTAATTGCTTTCACTTTCGCCAGCTTCCTGTGCGCGATCGCCCAGTCGCTCAGCCAGATGGTGATCTTCCGCGCATTGCAGGGCGTCAGCGGCGCCTTTCTCGTTCCGCTCAGCCAGGCGACGCTGTTCGATATCTACCCGCGTGAGAAACACGCGCAGGCGATGGCGATGTTCGGCGGCGGGATCATGATCGGGCCGATCCTGGGGCCGTTGCTCGGCGGCTGGCTGACCGACAGTTTCGACTGGCGCTGGGTGTTCCTCGTCAACCTGCCGATCGGGGCGATCGCCGCGTTGATGGTGCTGCGCTACATGCCGCGCGGTTCGCTCAACCCGCGCAAGTTCGACCTGTTCGGTTTCGCGCTCATCGGGATCGCGCTCGGCGCGTTGCAGCTCATGCTCGATCGGGGGCAGCAACTCGACTGGTTCCAGAGCAGCGAGATTTGGTTCGAGCTGGCCGTCACCATTGCCGCCTTCTGGATGTTCATCGTCCACACGGTCACCGGACGAGACCCGCTGTTCGAACGGGGCATGTTCAAGGACCGCAACTTCGCGACGGGCATGTTCTTCATGGCGGTGACGGGCGTGCTGCTCCTCGCAGGTCTCGCGCTGCTACCGCCGCTGCTGCAGCGACTTTACGGCTATTCGGTGCTCCAGTCGGGCGAGCTTACCATGCCCCGCGGCGTCGGCACCTTGATCTCGATGCTTACCGTGGGACGCCTTGCCCAGAAAATCGACCTGCGCATTCTTGTGGCGCTGGGTATGGGGCTGATGGGCGCATCGCTCTACATGATGACCGGCTTCGCGCTTGTGCAGGGTGCGCGGCCGGTGATCTGGAGCGGGGTCGTGCAGGGACTTGGCCTGGGGATGCTGTTCGTCACGATCCAGGCGCTCGCCTTCACCACGCTCGAACCGCGGCTGCGCACCGCGGCGGCGAGTCTGCTCAACCTGGCGCGCAACATCGGCGGGTCGATCGGGATTTCAGTGGTGACCGCGCAGTTGACGCGCAATCTCCAGGTCGCTCATTCCGATATCGGCGCGCATATCACCGACGAAAATGCGCCGACTGCGCTAGGCGCGCTGGCCCAGCAGCTCGGCATCCCCGCCCAGTCAGCGCTCGCGATGATCGACGCCGAGGTCAATCGCCAAGCGGCGTTCATCGCCTATCTCGACGATTTCAAGCTGATGATGTGGGTAACGTTCGCGGCGATCCCGCTCGTGCTGCTGCTCAAGCCGCCAAAGCCCGGCGCGGCGGGCGGCGGGCCTCCGATGGCGATGGACTAGCGCACACAAGAAAAGGGCGGCTCGGAGAGAATCCGAACCGCCCTTATTTTTCCCTCTTGCCGGGCCCGCATGAGAACAAGCCCCATGCCGTCGATCCAGTCGCTTCGCGCTGGCCGGCTGGCCTGCACCAGCTCTCCGCCGCAGCGCTGCGCCCGGCGGCTCGGCTTTAGCGCTTGCTGAACTGGAAGCTCTTGCGGGCCTTGGCCTTGCCGTACTTCTTGCGCTCGACGACGCGGCTGTCGCGGGTCAGGAAACCGGCGCGCTTGACCGTGGTGCGAAGCGTTGGCTCATAGCGCGACAGCGCCTGGGCGATGCCGTGAAGCACCGCGCCGGCCTGGCCCGATAGCCCGCCGCCCTTGACCGTCGCGATCACGTCGAACTGTCCGGCGCGGTCAGTGATGCCGAACGGCTGGTTGATGACGAGGCGCAGCGTCGGGCGCGCGAAATAGACTTCCTGATCACGCTCGTTGACGGTGATCTTACCCGAGCCCGGCTTGAGCCAGACGCGTGCAACCGCGTCCTTGCGGCGACCAGTGGCGTAGGCACGACCAAACTTGTCGAGCTCCTGCTCGCGAAGGATGGCCTGGATCTGCGGACCCTGGGTCGAGACCGGAACCTGATCCTCGGCAGGCGTATCGGAGTGATCTGCCTCGGCTGCGGGAGCCGCTGCGGGAGCGGGAGCTTCTGGCGGGGCTGGCGGAGGCGTTGCTCCGGTCAGCGCGGCGAGATCGGCGAGGGACTGGCGATTATCGGACATCAGGCGCCCACCTTGTTCTTGCGGTTCATGCCCGCCACGTCGAGGGTTACGGGCTGCTGACCATCGTGCGGATGCTCGGTGCCGTTATAGAGGTGAAGCGCGCGCATCTGATCGCGACCCAGCGGACCGCGGGGAACCATGCGCTCGACGGCTTTTTCGATCACGCGCTCGGGGAAGCGGCCGTCGAGGATCTTCTCCGCAGTGATTTCCTTGATCCCGCCGATGAAGCCGGTGTGGCGGTAATAGGTCTTCTGCTGCAGCTTGCGGCCGGTGAAGCGGACCTTGCCAGCGTTGACGATGATAACATGATCACCACAGTCGACATGGGGCGTGTAGATCGGCTTGTGCTTGCCGCGCAGGATGTTGGCGACGATCGAGGCGAGACGCCCGACGACCAGACCATCGGCATCGATCAGATGCCATTTCTTTTCCACCTCGGCCGGCTTTACCGACTTGGTGGTCTTCATGAGCGCCTTCATGGGCGGGGAGACCTTTGACTATGTGGGAGGCACCCCGGGAGGCGCCGCTGAGCGCCGTATGGCTGGCAATGGGCCAGAAAGTCAAGCAAATGCGGGGAGTTCTGGACGGGTAAAATGTTACCCGGTCAATCTGCCGGCTTGATCTTGTCCCACGTCCGCGTGTCGAAATCGCTGGCATCGTGCCGCTCGCGCAGCTGCTCGGCGGGGTCGCCGGTCGCGCGATTGACCATCCTCCCACGTTTGACCGCGGGCCGTTCGGCGATCGCCTTTGCCCAGCGCTGGAGGTTGGCATAGCCGCCGACGCCAAGGAAGGTGGCGGCGTCATAGTCGGGCGTTACATAGACTTGGCCGAGGGCGACCAAACCATACCATGCCCAGATTGCCATGTCGGCGATGCCATAGTCGCCGCCGGCGATATATTCTTGGTCAGCCAGCTGCCGGTCGAGCACGTCGAGCTGGCGCTTCACTTCCATTGCATAGCGGTTGATCGGATATTCGTATTTCTCGGGCGCATAGGCGAAGAAATGGCCGAAGCCGCCGCCCAGGAACGGCGCGCTGCCCATCTGCCACATCAGCCAGGACAGCGTCTCGGCCCGCGCCGCGCCGCTCGCCGGGAAAAAAGCGCCGAACTTCTCGGCGAGGTGGATCAGCATCGCGCCGCTCTCGAACAGACGCACCGGTTCGGGCCCGCTGCGGTCGACCAACGCGGGGATCTTCGAGTTGGGATTGACCGCGACGAAGCCGCTGCTGAACTGGTCGCCGTTACGGATGTCGATCAGCCAGGCGTCATATTCCGCTCCCGAGTGCCCGGCGGCGAGCAGTTCTTCGAACAGGATGGTGACCTTGATGCCGTTGGGCGTGGCGAGCGAATAAAGCTGGAAAGGATGACTGCCGACCGGCAACTCCTTGTCGTGGGTCGGTCCCGCGATCGGGCGATTGATGTTGGCGAACTGGCCGCCGCTTTCGCTGTCCCAGGTCCACACGGCGGGCGGTGTATAGTCGGTCATGCGCGGTGCTCCGGGTAGTGGGCAGAACCGAGCAAATGGGCACCCCACACCGTCGCAGCAAGGAGCAGCGCGCCGACCGCCTGGTGCGCGACGGCCAGCGGCAGGGCGACGCCGCTCATAACTGTGGCGATGCCGAGCAGGATCTGCGTGCCGAAGGCAGCGTGGATGGCGATCGACGCAGGCCTGCTGACCAGCTTTACGCGACGCGAGAACAGGACGAGGACCGCAATCACGCCCCACGCCCACCAGCGATGGACGAAGTGAATGAGATAAGGATCATGGAACAGCGCGAAGATCGGACCCTTCGACCAGTCGATTCCCTCCGGCAGGAAATGGTCGTTCATCAGCGGCCAACTGCTCGCCACCTGTCCCGCGCGGAGGCCCGCAACCCACGCGCCAAGGAGAATCTGGATGGCGAGCGCGGCGAGCGTGGCGATGCTGAAACCGGTCAGCCGCGCAGGGCGGTTCTGGCCGCCTGCTGCGAGCGCGCGCAGGTCGAGCGCGGTCCAGATGCACCCCGCGAAGATCAGCAGCGCGCTGAGCAGGTGGGCGGACAAGCGGAAATGGCTGACCTCGGTGCGGTGCGCGAGACCCGACTGGACCATGTACCAGCCAAGCGCGCCCTGAAACCCGCCGAGCGCGAGGAGCGCGACAAGGCGCAGGCCGTAGCCCTTGGGGATGGCCCGACGCACGGCGAACCACAGCAACGGCACGGCAAACGCAACCCCGATCAGCCGCCCGATCAGCCGGTGGACCCACTCCCAGAAATAGATGAACTGGAAATCGCCGAGGGACATCCCCGCCGGGCCGCTAACCTTTTGATACTGCGGTGTAGCCTGATAGCGCGCGAACTCGGTCAGCCAGTCGGCGTGGGATAGCGGCGGCAGCGTGCCCGAAATCGGCTTCCACTCGGTAATGCTCAATCCGCTCTCGGTCAGCCGCGTGATGCCGCCAACGACGACCATCGCTAAGACAAGACCAGCGATCGCGAATAGCCACGACGCAATGGCTCGAGGGCGCGCGACGCGCTCGGTCAGCGGAATAGCGTTGTTAGCCAGCGAGACGCTGCTCATGACGGAATTACCTCATCGAACCGCGGTCGAAGACTTGGCGGATTTGTGCGGTTTCGGGCTGAGAGAGGATTTGGAAGGTTCAGAAGGTTCGGGTCCCATGGGGCGAAGAAGTTTCGCGGAACAGACGCGACCGCTGGGCAGTGCGGTCGGAACTTCAGGGCGCTTCGCATGACACGCCCCTCGCAGAATTTGGACGATTAGGACAGGGGAATTTGTCACGATCTGGGGGGCTAATGAGATATTGTATTGCTATCGATGCGATGCTATATCCTCGCTACGCCATGACCACGTTCGCCCATCAACATCCGACTCTCAAGCTTGATCGGTTCGCGATTACGCTGTCGGGACTGTGCTTGGTGCACTGCATCGCGACTACGGTGTTCGTGGCGATGCTGGCGTCGGCGGGGAGCATATTGGGCTCGCCCATCATTCATGAGGTCGGGCTGACGGTGGCGATGTCGATCGGCGCGCTGGCGCTCGGCAAGGGCATTCTCGATCACGGTTTCATGATGCCGAGCGCGGTCGGCGGACTCGGGCTTGGCGTGATGGCCGGCGCGCTGACCTTGCCTGAAACCGGCGGCGGCGAGGCAGTCTACACGATGACCGGCGTGCTGATCCTAGCGCTCGGCCACCGCCTCAACGGTATTGCCGCTGAATAGCGCGTCGCTTGCCGCTGGGGCCCGGCGGGCTTATCTTGTGAAGTATGAGCCGTCACGATCATCACCTGCATGAGGGCGAGTCGCTGAAAGACGCCGCGCGAGCGCGGATGACCGAAAAGGGCGAGCAGTGGACGGCGATGCGCGCTGCGGTGTTCGATGCGCTTGCCGGGTTCGAAAAGCCGGCATCGGCCTATGACATCGCCGAGGCTGTTTCAGCCGCGCAAGGGCGACGGGTCGCGGCTAACAGCGTCTATCGCATCCTGGACCTGTTCGTGGCTTCGAACCTGGCGATGCGCGTCGAGAGCGCCAATGCCTATGTCGCCAACGCCCATCCGGGGTGCCTCCACGACTGTATTTTCCTGATCTGCGACGATTGCGGACAGATCAAGCATATCGACGACGAGAAGATCACCAGCGGGGTGCGCGACGTCGCCACCGGCGCAGGGTTCGAACCATCGCGCCCGGTGATCGAGGTGCGCGGCAAATGCGGCGAGTGCGCCTGAGGCTGATGCGCTTTCGTGACGGCATAAACCCAGCTAAGGCAGGAGCATGATTGACCGCCCCCTGTCTCCCAATCCAACCACGCCACTGCTCGACACCATCGCCTCGCCCGCCGACATTCGTGCACTGCCTAAAGCCGAGCTGCGCCAGCTCGCGGACGAGCTTCGCCAGGAGATGATCTCGGCGGTGTCGGTCACTGGCGGGCATCTCGGCGCGGGCCTCGGCGTCGTCGAGTTGACCGTCGCGATCCACCATGTATTCGAGACCCCGCGCGACACGCTGATCTGGGACGTCGGGCATCAGGCCTATCCGCACAAGATCGTCA
>JANXUU010000111.1 GCA_025356055.1 Sphingomonas sp.
GGCTTTTTGCCTGTCTATTTAATTCCGCACAAAGATTTTGTGCAAGATTTTGTGCAAGATTTTGTGCAAACTCTTACACGAATTAATCGTAGAATTCAGCGGTTTTCGTAAATTTGTCTTGGCGATGCGTTGGACGCTACAGCGCGAGAAGCGAACGGCAGGGGCTTGCCACTTCGTCTAAGTCTTTGATTTTGCTGAGAAATACTGACCGGGCGGGTTGGTGGAGCTGAGCGGGATCGAACCGCTGACCTCTGCAGTGCGATTGCAGCGCTCTCCCATCTGAGCTACAGCCCCGCGCCGTCGGTGACGTGCCCATTAGCGGTGCTTGATCGTGCTTGCAACGCCTCCTTTCGCCTCGCTGATTGCGGTCCTTCGGCTCGCCGCTTCGCCCGGTTGGCTGGCCTTGCCGAGATTAATTTGTCGACCGCGCGCCGGAACGCACCGCGCATGCGCTTCGTTGAAACAGCTCGGACCAGAAAGTGCGGCGGGGGCCGGTTCCTGGGAGAGCAAGACCATGACCAACGATCGCTACGATGACCCGCGCGACGACCGTCTGCGCGAGCAGGAGCGAAGTGAGCGCGAACGCATGCAGCGCAGACGCCCCGCTAGCGAAGGCGGCAGCGAACGCGGCTTTTTCGAACGCGCCGGCGACGAGATTTCGAGCTGGTTCGGCGACGACGAGGCCGAGCGCCGCCGCGAGGCCGACGAACGCACGGGTGGATCCGCCGGGCGCTATCAGCAGGGGCGCAACGAGCAGCCGCAGCAGCCCCGCCGCGACTATGGCGCATCCGGCCAGTCGCGCCAGCCCGAGTGGGACCGCAACGAACGCAACCAGTATGACCGCTCGCAGGACCATCCGCGCGACGATTATCGGCCGTTCGCGGGTGACTATGGGCGCGGCGGCAATCCCGCCGAGCGTTTTCGCGATGAGCGCGAACATGGCCGCGGCATCGGCGGAGCGATCGGCGCGGCGGCGGGCGCCATGGTCGGCGGCTCGTCGAGCCAGCAGCCGCAGCCGCAGCGCTCGGCCAATCACGATCCGCACTACAGCGAATGGCGCCAGCGCCAGATCGACGCGATCGACAATGACTATGACGAGTATCGCCGCGAGCACCAGTCGAAATTCGACAATGATTTCTCGTCATGGCGCGGGCATCGCCAGACCAAGCGCCAGGTCCTGGCCGAGGTGCGCGAACATATGGAGGTCGTCGGCTCGGACGAACAGAGCGTCGGCAAGGTCGACAAGGTGCAGGGCGACAAGATCATCCTGACGCGGGACAGCCAGGGCGGCGTGCACAAGTCGCTGGGTTGCACCGCGATCGACCGGATCGAGAATGACAGGCTGATCCTCGCCCAGCCCGCCGCCGAGGCCAAGCGCCAGCTGGTCGAGGAACGCGGCTTCGACGAGCGCAATTCGGGCGACCAGCGGTCGATGCAACCGCCGCTCGGCCAACGCTCGCAGCCGCGGCAGAGCGAGGGCCCGCACAACCTCGAGCGCAGCTTCTCGGGCACCTATCCGCGCGAGTCGTGAGCCCCCAAGTTTCCCGCCGCACCCTCCACAGGCGCGGCTGGGACAAAGGAGCGCCGGCGAGGTCCCCCTTCGCCGGCGCTTTCCTTTTATACTTGCGCGGGGCAAGGCGATGCAGCGAAAATCCTCAACATGGAGACTTAAATGGCCCGCGCCTGGCACCTGATGAGCCGACCAAACGGCATGCCGACCATGAACAATTTTGCGTTGAAGGAGCTGGCTCAGCCGACCCTCGGCGAGGGCATGGTACGGGTAAAGAATAGTTTTCTTTCGGTCGACCCTTACATGCGCGGGCGGATGAACGACGTGAAATCCTATGTCCCGCCGTTCCAGATCGACGCTCCGATGGAGGGCGGCGCGGTCGGCGAAGTCGTCGAATCGCACGACCTTGGCTTCGCGATCGGCGACAAGGTCGTCCACATGCTCGGCTGGCGCGATGAGTCGGTCGTACCGGCAGCTGCGCTCAACAAGCTCCCCGAGCTTGGCGTTCCGCCGCAGGATTTCCTCGGCAACCTCGGGCTGACCGGCGGTACGGCCTATTTCGGGCTGTTCGACGCCGCTCAGGCGAAGGAAGGCGACACCCTGTTCGTATCGGCGGCCGCGGGCGCGGTCGGGTCGGCGGTGGTGCAGATCGCCAAGGCGCGCGGCATGACTGTGATCGGCTCGGCCGGCGGCGCGGAAAAGTGCGCATTCGTCAAGTCATTGGGTGCCGATGCGGTGATCGACTACAAGTCGGGCAATCTTGTCAAGCAACTCGGCGAAGCGGCGCCGAAAGGCATCGATGTCTATTTCGACAATGTCGGCGGCGAGCATCTCGACGCCGCCTTTGCCCACGCCCGCAAGGACGCGCGCTTCGCCATCTGCGGGATGATCGACAGCTATAACGGGGGCGAGCCCGCGCAATTCCGCTTCATCATGCGCGTCATCGGAATGCGCATCCGCGTGCAGGGCTTTATCTTCACCGATTACCTGGCGCAGATGGCCGACTTCTACCGCGACATGGGCGGCTGGATCGCGAGCGGCCAGGTCAAGAGCCGCGACACGATCGTCGAGGGTCTCGAGAAGACGCCGGAAGCGTTCCTCGGCCTGTTCACCGGGGCTAACACAGGGAAGATGTTGGTCAGGCTGTAAATTAACCGACCGTCTGACACTGCGCAGGGTCGCCGGTGGTGAATCCCTTGCGTAGCGCCGCGACGCGCTGCGCCGAGCTGCCATGCGTGAACTTGTCGGGCATGACGCGCCCCTGCGCTGCGCGTTGGAGCGTGTCGTCGCCAATCGCGTCGGCCGCCTTGAGCCCTTCCTCGATGTCGCCCGCCTCCATGATCGACTGACCCTTCGCGTCGCGGGCGTCCTTGGCCCACACCCCGGCGTAACAATCGGCCTGAAGTTCAATCCCCACCTGAACCGCATTGCCCGCCGTATCGCCCATCCCCGCCTGGGCGTTGTGCGCCTTGTCGAGGGTGCCCTAGAGGTCCTGGACATGGTGCCCGACCTCGTGCGCGATGACATAGGCCATGGCGAAGTCGCCGGGGGCCTGGAAACGCTGGGACAGTTCCTGGAAAAAGCTGCTGTCGAGGTAGATCTTCTTGTCGGTCGGGCAATAGAAGGGACCCATCGCCGATTGCGCCGCGCCGCAGCCCGACTGGGTACCGGCGCGATAGTAATGGAGGACGGTCGGCTCGTACTGGCTACCCGACGCGGCGAACAGCTTGGTCCAGGTGTCCTCGGTGGAGCCCAGGACCTTGTTGGTGAAGCGCTCGGTCGTCGGGTCGATGATGCCGCTCGCGCTCCCGCCGCCGGTCGATTGCGTCGCCGATTGGCCGCCGCCCAGGTCGCCCCCAAAGGACTGCAGCGCGCAGTAACCGAGCGCGAGGATAATCATCCCGACGATCCCGAAGCGACTGGCAACGAGCGAGAAGATCAGGCCGAGCCCGCCACCGCCGAAACCGCCCATTCCGCCACCTCCGCGACCCGAATCGATTTCGAAATTGCTGCTTTCGCGCTGGTCGTCGAGCCGTATGGGAGTGTCTCCTGTTGCCTCGCTCAATGCGCAAAAGCCGTGACGGTTGCAAAACATATGGTTGGCGGCGCGGGGCACGCCGTTATGAGACGCGCAAAGACCATCGGGAGAGAAAGCATGTTCCTCAAAGGCAAGAGCGCCATCGTCACCGGATCGACCTCGGGCATTGGCCTAGCGATTGCGCGCGCGCTGGCGGCCGAGGGGGCGAGCGTGACGATTAACGGCTTCGGCGAAGCTGCGGCGATCGAGGCGGTACGGGCAGAGCTTGAAACGCTGGCGGGGGCACCGGCGCGCTATGACGGCGCCAACCTGATGGACGTCGCCGCGATTGAGCGGATGGCGCGCGACTGTCATGAAGCGACCGGGGGGCCCGACATCATCGTCAACAACGCCGGGATGCAGCATGTTTCGCCGATCGAGGAATTCCCGGTCGATCAATATGACAGGATCGTCGCGCTCAACATGAGTGCCGCCTTCCACCTGACGCGCATGGTCGTGCCGATGATGAAGGCGAGGAAGTGGGGCCGGATCCTGTCGACCGCCTCGGCCCACAGCCTCGTCGCGAGCCCCAACAAGAGCGCTTACGTCATGACCAAACACGCAATTGCAGGCCTTACCAAGACGATAGCACTTGAGCTTGCGACGACGGGGATCACGGTCAACTGCATTTCGCCCGGCTATGTCTGGACGACGCTGGTCGAGAACCAGATTCCCGACACGATGAAGGCTCGCGGGCTGACCCGCGACCAGGTCATCAACGATGTCCTGCTGGCCGCGCAGCCGACCAAGAAATTCGTTACACCTCAAGAGGTTGCGGCGATGGCGCTGTTCCTGTGCCGCGACGAGGCGGGGTCGATCACGGGCGCGAACATGAGCGTCGATGGCGGCTGGACTGCGCAGTGATGGCGGCTTGCCCGGGGGCGCGGCGGCTTCTAGCCTGCCATGATGCGAACCAGACTGCCATGATCCGAACCATCCTTATCGGCGCCTTATTGACGCTTGGCGGCTGCACTATGGTCGGTAAGACTCTCGACCGCGAAGGCCGGATGATCGACAGCCAGGCGCGCGACTGGCGGCTGGTCGCGACTGTCAGCGACCGCGGGCGATTGCGCGATTGGCGATCGAGCTTCGTCGCGGCGCTGACGGCGGCACGGCGGTCGGGGGCAGCGGCGAAGATCGATGACGAGGGCGCGCTGCTGCGACCCGATGCGGCGTTGCCGGGACCACGACTTCCCAACGGGACCTATCGCTGCCGGACGACCAAACTGGGTGGAAAGTCCACTGGCATGCTCGATTACGTTGCCTATCCGCCGTTCGTTTGCCGGGTGCGGCAGGAGCGCGGGCTGCAGGGGTTTGCCAAGCTGTCGGGGTCGCAGCGCCAGGTCGGGCTGATCTTTCCCGGCGATCCGCTGCGCGACGTGTTCCTGGGTACGGTGATGTTCGGAGACGAGAATCGCGCGATGCAATATGGCGGCGATCCTGACCGCGACATCGGCGGCTACGTCGAGCGCATCGGTCCGGCGCGGTGGCGGCTGATCATGCCGCGCCCGACTTTTGAGTCGCAGATGGACGTGATCGAGCTCGTGCCCGCGGGCTAGTCGCTCGCCTCGTCGAGCTGCTGGACCTGGCCAGGCGTCAATTCCAGCGTCATGCTGATCAGTTGCTCGTCGAGCTGGGCAAGGCTGGTCGCGCTGGCGATCGGGGCGGCGATCCCTGGCCGGTCGCGGGTCCAGGCGATGGTCACGGCGGCAAGTGGGGCACCACACTCGGCAGCGACAGCATCGAGCGCGGCGAGCACGCGCAGTCCCTTGCCCTCGAGATAGGCCCTGTTGCGACCGCCCCGAACCGATTTGCCAAGGTCGGCCGCACATCGATATTTACCGGCGAGGAAGCCGTTGGCCAGGCTGTAGAAGGGGAACATCGCGACGCCCTGGCCGGTGCAGACATCCTCGATCGCGCCTTCATACTTGTCGCGCTCGAGCATGTTGTACCAGCCCTGGTAGGCGGTCGGGACGGTGAGGCCGTTATGATGCGCGGTGGCCAACGCTTCCTCGATCCGGGGGGGCTCGAAGTTGGAGAGGCCGACGGCGCGGATCTTGCCGGCCTTCACCAGCGCGTCGAACGCACCGAGGCTGTCGGCGAGCGGGACGGCAGGATCGTCCTTGTGCTGGTAGTAGAGGTCGATCGTGTCGATCCCGAGCCGTTTGAGCGAGCCTTCGCAAGCAGCGGCAACCGTGTCGGGGGAAAGACCGGCCGTCATTCCGACCTTGGTCGCGATGACGACCTTCGCGCGCTTGCCCGATTGCCTGAGCCACTTGCCGATGACAGTCTCGCTCTCGCCGCCCCTGTGGCCCGGGACCCACGCCGAATAGACATCCGCCGTATCGATCATCGAGCCCCCGGCATCGACGAAGCGGTCGAGAATAGCGAAGCTCGCCGCTTCGTCGGCGGTCCAGCCGAAGACGTTTCCGCCCAGCGCGAGCGGCGCAACCTCGATTCCGCTCGATCCGATCAACCGCTTGTGCATGATGTTCTCCTTTGCGAACTCCCTGTGCGAAAAGTCTCGGCGCGCCAACCGTTCACCACTTCTTTGTAAATTATGCCGACAGTGACGGCATGTCGGGTAATTTGACAACCGGGCCGGTTCTGGCCTTCTGGACCCACGCGATTGCGGCGGCTTGTTTCGCGTCGCTGCTGTTGTGGCGGGGTCGCGCGGGAGTCGCCGAGCGTGGCCGGGCGCTGCTGCTCGCCGCTTACGCCCTGACTGCGGCTTGGGCGTGGCTGGTGGCGATCGCAGGGCCGCTCGCGCCGCTTCCAGTGCTTGCCGAAACGGTGCGCAACCTCGTGTGGATCGCGCTGCTCTATAATCTGTCGGGCGCGGAAGGAGAGCGCGCTGCCGCTGCGCGCGGCGTGCGATTGGTGCTCGGCGCGGTGGCGCTGGTCATCGGGCTGCAGTTGGTCCTCGACCTCTTCGCACTGTCGGGCGCCGTGACGAGCGATGTCACGGCGGCGTTCGAGCAGACTTCGCGGCTGTTGCGAGTGGTGATGGCGGCGGGCGCGCTGATCATCGTCCACAATATCTACGGCCAGGCCGCGCCGTCGAGCCGCGGTCCGATCCGGCTGACCATGTTCGCGCTGGCGGTGACCTGGGGCTATGACCTCAACCTCTACACGCTGGCCTATCTTGGGGCGCCGCTGGCCAACGCGCTGTTCGTGTGGCGCGGACTGATCGCAGCCGCGACGGTGCCGCTGTTTGCGATGAGCCGCGACCGCGATTCGGGATGGCGCATCCGCCTGTCGCATGCCGCGACTTTCCAGTCGCTCTCGCTGCTCGCCATCTGCGCCTATTTCGCGGTCATGGCGGTGCTGGCGACCGCACTTCGCGGCAGCGGGTGGGACTGGGCGCGCGCGTTAAGCATGATCGGCATCGCAGGCATGACGGTGGCGACCGTCGTGCTGCTGCCGTCGTCACGGGCGCGGGCGTGGGCCAAGGTCAAGCTGGCCAAGCACTTCTTCGAGCATCGCTATGATTATCGCGCCGAATGGCTGCGCTTCACCGGCACGATCGGGCGCAGCGGGGGCGAGGCGGCGCCGCTCGGCGAGCGGATGATCGAGGCGTTTGCCGACATTCTGGATGCGCCAGGCGGGATGCTGCTCGTTGCCGACGAAAGCGGCGCGGTCGATCCGGCGGCGGCGTGGAATTGGCCGGGGATGCGACTAGCGGCGGGTGAACCGCGCCCGGCGACCGAGTTCTGGCGGGCGGTCGAAGCCGAGGGACGGATCCTCGACCTCGACGCGGCGCGGCGCCAACGCGGGGCAGCCAAGGATCGTGCGCTACCGTTCCCGACATGGATGCTCGGAGATCCGGCGGCGTGGGTCGGGGTGCCGCTCATTCACCATGAACGGCTGGTCGGGATCGTGCTTCTAGCGGCGCCAGATTATCGTCGCCTACTCGACTGGGAGGATTTCGACTTGCTACGGACCGCCGGGCGGCAGGCGGCATCGAGCCTGGCCGAGGCGCACGGCCAGGAAGCGCTGCTCAACGCCCAGCGATTCGAGGAATTCAACCGGCGGTTTGCGTTCATCCTTCACGACGTGAAGAACCTGGTCAGCCAATTGTCGCTGCTCAGCCGCAACGCCGAACGCCATGCCGACAACCCCGAGTTTCGCGCCGACATGGTGGCGACGCTGAAGAGTTCGGTCGGCAAGATGAACGACCTGTTGCTGCGTCTCTCGCCCCAGGCCGGGCAGCGAGCCGAGCGGGCCGAGCCGACCCCGCTGCGCGACCTGCTGTCGGCCGCGGTCGCCGCCAAGCGTCGCAATCACGACATCCGCCTGCTTGGGGATACGTCACTGTGGGCGCTGGTCGATCCGCCCGGGCTCGAGCAGGCGGTCGGGCACTTGCTCCAGAACGCGATCGACGCCTCGCCTGACGGCGCGGCGGTGGTCGTGCGGGTTAGTGGTGACGGTGCCGAGGTCCAGATCGCAATCGTCGACAACGGCAGCGGGATGGGCGCCGACTTCGTCCGGACCCGCCTGTTCCAGCCGTTCGCCTCGACCAAGCAGGGCGGGTTCGGGGTCGGCGCGTTCGAGGCGCGAAGCCTGATCGCGGCGATGGGCGGGCGGCTCGGCGTCACATCGGCGCCGGGCAAGGGCAGCAGCTTCGTCATCCACCTCGTGGCCGCGGCCGCACCCCTTCAGCGGAAGATCGCATGACCGAACTTAACCTTCCTGTGCTGCTTGTCATCGAAGATGACGAGGGGCTGCAGCGCCAGTTGAAATGGGCCTATGAAGGCTATCGCGTAGTCATCGCCGGCGACCGTGCCACGGCGATCGAGCAGGTCCGCGCGCACGAGCCGGCAGTGGTCACGCTCGACCTTGGCCTGCCGCCCGATCCCGACGGGACGGCGGAGGGGTTCGCGACGCTGACCGAGATATTGGCGCTGAAGCCTGATACCAAGGTGATCGTTGCGTCGGGGCATGGCGCGCGGGAATCGGCGCTGCGGGCGATCGCGCTGGGGGCCTATGACTTCTATCGCAAGCCGGTCCATATCGACGAGCTCGGTTTGATCGTGGCGCGGGCGTTCCACCTGCACGCGATCGAGCGCGAGAATCGATTGATGGAGGAGCAGGGCGGCGGCGGCACGATTCTCGGCTCGCTGCTCAGCGCGGCGCCCGAGATGACCAAGGTCGCGCGGACGATCGAGCGGGTGGCGGGGGCCGATGTGTCGGTGATGCTGCTCGGCGCGTCGGGGACGGGCAAGGAATTGTTGGCGCGGGCGGTGCATCAATTGAGTCCTCGAGGGCAGCGCGAGTTCGTCGCGATCAACTGTGCGGCGATCCCCGAGAATTTGCTCGAGGCCGAGCTGTTCGGCTATGAGCGAGGGGCGTTCACCGGGGCAGTCAAGACGACTCCGGGCAAGATCGAGCTGGCGCAGGGGGGAACGCTGTTCCTCGACGAGGTCGGCGACATTCCGCTGCCGCTGCAGGTCAAATTGCTGCGCTTTTTGCAGGAGCGGGTGATCGAGCGGATCGGCGGGCGAGCGACGATCGCGGTCGATACGCGGATCGTGTGCGCGACGCATCAGGACCTCGACGCGATGCAGGCGGCGGGGAGTTTCCGCGAGGATCTCTATTATCGTCTCGCCGAAATCGTGGTGAAGATCCCGACGCTCGCCGAGCGGCCGGGGGATGCGGTGCTGCTGGCGCGGCATTTCGCCAAGAAATATGCGCGCGAGCTCAATCCGCAGGTGCAGGGGCTGGCACCCGATGCGCTGGCGGCAATCGATGCATATCCGTGGCCGGGCAATGTCCGCGAGCTGGAGAACAGGCTCAAGCGGGCGGTGATCATGGCCGACGGCAAGCTGGTCGGAGCAGGCGATCTCGACTTGCCGGGGAGGAAGGGGCCGAGCGAGCAGGAGGCCGATCTCGCGCTTAATCTGCGTGCCGCCCGCGAGGTGGCCGACCGGCGGGCGATCCGCTCGGCGTTGGCGCGGACCGAGCATAATATCTCGGGCGCGGCCAAGCTGCTTGGGATCAGCCGCCCGACATTGTACGATTTGCTCAAGCAATATCATCTGCAGACCTAGCGTTATCCCGGCGAAAGCCGGGACGACGCTTGCGGGGCGGTAATTTTCGCGGCTAGCATGAGTTCCTGATATCAAAGGGATTCGTCATGGACCGTCGCCAATTTCTTGCCACCAGCGGTGCCGCTGCGCTTGCTGCAACGACCCCAGTCAACGCCGCGCCGATGCGGCGGGGAGCTTCAGGCGATGCGCGGCTCAATCTGCTGTTCGACCGGATCTTCGCCGACCAGATCGCGCATTCGCCGACCTATGCGACCGACCTCGGGCTCGACAAGGGAGCCAATGCGCGGCTGAAGTCGATGCTCGACACGCGGCCGCGTCAGCTGGCGCGGGCGCAGGATGTCGCGCGGCGGAGCGGCTATCTGCGCCAGCTCAATGCGGTGCCGGCGGCGGGGCTGTCGACGATGGCGAGGCTCAATCGCGAAATCGTGCTGTATGACATTGCGACCGACAACGTCGCGCCGACGCGTTTCGACCTCAGTAGCGCGATCAGTCCTTACATCTGGACCCAGCAGGACGGGGCCTATTTCTCGATCCCCGATTTCCTCGCCACAACGCACACCGTTGCGACCCGCGCCGATGCCGAAGCCTACCTCGCGCGGCTCGATCAATTCGCGACGGTGATGGACAATGAGAGCGCCGAGCAGCAGCGGCAGGCGGCACGCGGCTATGTCGCGCCGGCATGGTCGCTCGACCTGGTGCTCAAGCAGATGCATTCGCTGCGCGACGAGCCCGCTCCCACGAGTGGACTGGTGACCGCGCTGACCTCGCGCGTGGCCAAGGCGGGGATTGCGGGCGACTGGCAGCGGCGAGCGGAAGCGATCGTGACGGGCCGGGTGTATCCCGCGCTCGACCGGCAGATGGCGCTGGTCCAGAATCTGCGGCGGACGACGCCGGACGGGGACGGCGCGTGGCGGATCCCGCATGGCGACGAGATTTACGCGGTCGCGCTGCAGCAGGTCGCGGAGATCAGCGGGCAGCTCGACGCCATCCTCAAGACCGCGGGCTACACGCGCGGTAGCGTCGGCGAGCGGCTGACCGCACTCAATGCCTCGGCGGCGCAGCAATATCCCAACGATGACGCGGGGCGGGCGGCGCTGATTGCGAGCCTCAATGCCGGGGTTGCCGACATGATGACGCGGTTGCCTCGCGCCTTCGCAACGGTTCCCAATCGCAAGCTGGAAATCCGCCGCGTGCCGCCGAATATCCAGGAGGGCGCGGCCAACGGCTATTATAACTCGGCGTCGCTCGATGGATCGCGGTCGGCGATCTATTACATCAACCTGAAATCGACCTCGGACTGGCCCAAGTATCAGCTGCCCGCGCTGACCTATCATGAGGGCGTCCCGGGGCATCATCTGCAGGGCGGGATCGCGCAGACTTCGGGGGCGCTGCCGCTCATCCGCCGCAACAGCTTCTACTCGGGCTATGGCGAGGGCTGGGCGCTGTATGCCGAGCAGCTGGCCGACGAACTTGGCGCCTACAAGGGTATCGAACGGGCGGGGTATCTCCAGTCCTACCTGTTCCGCGCCGCGCGGCTGGTGGTCGACACCGGGCTGAATTCGCTGCGCTGGAGCCGCGAGAAGGCGGTCGATTATATGGTCGCGACGACCGGTTTCGCGCGGCCGCGGGTGCAGCGCGAGGTCGAGCGTTACTGCGCTTCGGTCGGCCAGGCGTGCAGCTACAAGATTGGGCATCTCGCCTGGACCCGCGCGCGCGCCGAGGCGCAGGCGACGCTGGGGGCGAAATTCGATCTCAAGCAGTTCCACGAAGTGCTGAAGGAGGGGGCAATGCCGCTGACCATCCTTCAGCGCCGGATCAGGGAGCGAACGCAGGCGCAGCTGCGCGGCTAGCCCGATCCGTGCTATCGTCCGCATTCGAACGAGGGGAATTGCCATGAAGACGTTGCTGTTGATCGTCGGAGTGTTCGCGCTGCTGATGGGCATATTGTGGTTGGGGCAGGGCACCGGGGTGGTTCACTGGCCGGCATCGAGCTTCATGCTCGACCAGCGGCCGTGGGCGACACGCGGGGCGATCCTGGCGGTGGTCGGCGTCGCGCTGATTATCTTTGCGCGGCGGCGGTAGGGTCGGAAAGTCAGTCTAAAGTCAGCCCCTCGTCGTCTACCGGGGAGGTTGCCTGGCCCCGCGAATGTTCCCAATGTTCACGGTGACGTAGGTTAATCGCAGCCAATTTTCGGCGAGCCAGCAACAGCAATCACGAACGGCTCGCGATAGGTATCTGTCACACGATCAGGGTGCTGTAGGACAGCAAAATCCGCAATGTCGGCTCGTTGTGGTCAGCGGCCAGCAAGGCGGCGGCCGTCAAGGCTATAATCGCCAGCCTCAGCAGTCAGCCCACTTGATTTTCGGCAGGATCATCAAGGTGGACGAGCCGTGCGCCACCAGCTGGTCATCCTCCCCGTAAAGCTTTGCCTCGGCGGTCGCGATCGTTTTCCCTTTCGAGAGGATGCGACCAACGGCACGAACTGTTCCGCTCTCCAGCGTAAGCGGTGCGGTGTAATTTACCTTGGTCTCGATGCTGGCATAACCGACGCCCGGCAGTAGGAGCGTGTGCAAGGCGCACCCCGCCGCGCTATCGAGCAAGGCCAGGGCGACCCCGCCGTGAACGGTCCCGAATGGATTAAGGTGGCGACGAGTGATCTTGCATTGGAACTCAGCTTCGCCCTCGCTCACTGCGGTGAGCGCGAACCCCATCGTTTCCGCCATCGGCGGAGAGCGTAGTCTCTGTTCGACCAGCGCTTGCATGAGTTCGAGCCCACTCATTGCGCCTATGTCGGTTGATTGCACCGGATACTCCAAAATGTGGGCAGCTCACGGGTTCGTGACCAATTCGGAAACGCCATAAGGCGAGAGGTTTTAGGACTGGTGAAAATCCGGTCATTGATCAATCGATTCACGTTTTGCGCGTTTTCGAACGATCGCTTTCAAGCATTAGTCGGAATGTCCGGAACGGCCAATATATGGTCATAAGCGGACGCTTCGCAAAACCTATCTGCCAAGCTGCTCCGCCATTTCGGCGACGTCGAGCCAGCGCTGTTCGGCGGCTTCCTTGTCGACGCGCTTGGCGTCGATTGCGGCGGTGAGGGCGGCGAAGCGCTTGGGGTCGCGGGTGTAGAGGTCGGGGTCGGCGAGCGTCTCTTCGGCGCGGGCGATGTCGGCTTCGATGCCGTCGATTTCAGCCGGGAGGCGGTCGAGGTCGCGCTGGTCCTTGTAGGAAAGTTTACCCTTCCCGCTTGAGGGAGGGGAGGAGGTGCGCAGCGCCGGATCAGTGGGTTTGTTTGCGGTGGGGACAGTCCGACCGGCACTGGACCCACCCCCGCTCGCCTTTGGCGAGTCGCCCCTCCCTTTCAGGGAGGGGATGGCGTTGCGCTGACGCATCCAATCCTCATAACCGCCCGCCACCACATCGACCTTGCCCGAGCCGTCGAGCCCGAGCGTGACCGTCACGGTGCGGTCGAGGAAGTCGCGGTCGTGGCTGACGATCAGGACGGTGCCGTCATAGTCGGCGATCACTTCCTGGAGCAGGTCGAGCGTTTCGAGGTCGAGGTCGTTGGTCGGCTCGTCGAGTACGAGCAGGTTGGATTCGCGGGCGAATTCGCGCGCCAGCAGCAGGCGCGAGCGCTCGCCGCCCGAGAGCGATCCGACGGGGGCTTCGCTGAGCTCGGGGGCGAACAGGAACTCTTTCAGATAGCCCTTGATGTGCTTCTTGACCCCGCGCACCTCGATCCAGTCGCCGCCTTCCGCGAGCACGTCGCGGACCTTGCGGTGGGGCTCCATCAGCTTGCGCTGCTGGTCGATGACGATGCCTGAGAGGGTTTTCGCCAGCTTGACGGTGCCGGTGTCGGGCTTGAGCTCGCCGGTCAGGAGGCGGAGCAGCGTGGTCTTGCCGGTGCCGTTGGCGCCGACGAGACCGATGCGGTCGCCGCGCTGGATGCGGAGCGAGAAATCCTTGATGATGGTGCGGTCGACAAAGCTCTTGGTGACATGCTCGGCCTCGATCACGCTCTTGGTCTTCACATCGTCGCGGGCAAGCGCGAGGTTGGCAGTGCCGGGACCGCCGAGCATCGCCGCGCGGGTGGCGCGCATTTCGTGCAATTTGGCGAGGCGGCCCTGGTTGCGGCGGCGGCGGCCGGTCACGCCGCGTTCGAGCCAGTGGAGTTCGAGCTTTAGCTTGGCGTCGAGTTTGTCGGCGGCGCGGGCTTCCTCGGCAAACACCGTTTCGGTCCACGCATCGAACCCGCCAAAGCCGATCTCGGCGCGGCGGATGGTGCCGCGGTCGAGCCACAGGCAGCTTTTCGTCAAGCGAGTGAGGAAGGTGCGGTCGTGGCTGATGACGATGAACGCGCCCTTGAAGCGGCCGAGCCATGCCTCGAGCCAGTCGATCGCGGCAAGATCGAGGTGGTTGGTCGGCTCGTCGAGCAGCAGCACATCGGGATCGACCGCGAGGGCGCGGACGATTGCCGCACGGCGTCGCTCGCCGCCGCTGGCGGTGGCGGTCGGGCGGCCAAGGTCGATGCCGATCTGGTCGGCGATCGCGGCGGCTTCATGGGGCTCGGGAGCGTCGTCGCCGGCAAGGACCCACTCGCCGAGCGTGTCGTGGCCCGTGAGGACGGGGTCCTGTTCGAGCAACACGACGCGCGTGCCCGGCACGATCGAGCGCTTGCCCTTGTCGGTGTCGATCACGCCTGCGAAGCATTTAAGCAAGGTCGTCTTGCCCGCGCCGTTGCGCCCGATCAGCGCCAGCCGGTCGCGCGGCCCGACATGGATGTCGAGCCCGCGGAACAGCCAGCCTTCGCCTTGGACGAGGCCGAGGTCTTCGAACGATACAATTGGGGGAGCCATGGGCGCGGCGTCTAGAGCCTGATCGCTCGAGGGGGAAGCGCACCGCGCTCGCCCCGAAAGCGTGAATCAGGTTCTCGACCAAGACTCCTGTGGCTTTCGCGTCACGCGCGTTTGCTAACCGCTTGCTGAACCCGCCATTCATAAGGCATTCAATGCGTTGCGGGTAAAACGGTATCCGAAATGAGTATCCCCATGCGCCTGCACCCGACGCTCCTCGCCGCCGCCCTTGGCGTCACCCTGATCGCTGCCCCGGCGCAGGCCGAGCGGCCGCGCGATCAGGACCGGGCATTTCGGGCTATTCAGGACGGGCGCGCCATCCCGTTGCCGAGCATCGAGCGCCGTGTCGTGCCGATGATGGGCGGAGCCGACTATCTCGGGCCTGAATTCCACGGCGAGACCTATCGGTTGAAGTTCGTGCGTGACGGCCGCGTGATCTGGGTCGATGTCGATGCCGCCACCGGCCGCGTGATCGGCGAGGCGGGTCGCTAGTCCTTGCGGTCGGGAAGGCTTGACCTTCCCCTGTTGCCTCCCCAGCTTCGTTCCGGCCAAGCAACCGTTCAGCTTCGTGCGTGTTGGTGCGTCACAAGTTCAGGAACAGGATGACCCTATGCGCGTGCTGATCGTCGAGGACGAACCTAATCTGGGGCGCCAGCTCCGCTCCACGCTCGAAGGGGCGGGCTATGCCATCGATCTCGCGACCGATGGCGAGGATGGCCATTATCTTGGGAGCACCGAGAATTACGACGCGGTGGTGCTCGATCTAGGGCTGCCCGAAGTCGACGGGCTGACGGTGCTCGACCGCTGGCGCAAAGAGGGCAAAAGGATGCCGGTGCTGGTGCTGACCGCGCGTGATTCATGGTCGGACAAGGTCGCCGGGCTCGATGCCGGGGCGGACGATTATCTGGCGAAACCGTTCCAGACCGAAGAGCTGATTGCCCGGCTGCGCGCGCTGATCCGCCGCGCATCTGGTAATGCCTCGAGCGAGCTGATTTCGGGCGACATCCGGCTCGACACGCGATCGGGCAAGGTCACCAAGGCGGGCGAGCCGGTCAAGATGACCGCGCAGGAGTATAAATTGCTCAGCTACCTCATGCACCACAAGGGCAAGGTGGTCAGCCGTACCGAGCTGATCGAGCATATTTATGACCAGGATTTCGATCGTGATTCCAACACCATCGAAGTGTTCGTGACTCGCATCCGCAAGAAGCTTGGTGCCGAGGTCATCACTACCATTCGCGGGCTCGGCTATAGTCTCGAGGACGTTCCGGCTTGACCGGGGAGGCCGCCGAGCCACCGGCGGCAAACGGGGGGAAATTGCCACGCGGCACCGGATCGCTGACCCGGCGGATGATCGGGGTCGCAGCGCTGTGGATCGGGTTGCTGTTGCTGATCGGCGGGTTCGCGCTCGATCGGGTGCTGTCGCGCTCGATCGTCGATAATTTCGATTCCCAGCTGACCTATGTGCTCAACGCGATGCTCGCGTCGTCGGAGATCGGTCCCGACGGCGAGGTGCGGTTCAACCGCCCCCCTGCCGATCAGCGCTTCCTTGAACCCTATTCGGGGCTGTATTTCCAGGTCAGCGGCAAGGGGGTAGAGACGTTTCCGTCGCGCTCGCTGTGGGACCGGCGGCTACATGCGGCGCAGCACAACGACGTCAAGCTGCACGAATATGACAGCAAGGAATTCGCCGACGAGCCGCTGCGCATCGCCGAGCGCGACGTGCAGCTGCCCGGATCGACGGTGCGCTGGCGGTTCCAGGTCGCCCAGTCGCGCGACGGGATCGACGATCAGGTCAGCGCGCTTCGCCGGACCCTGCTGTGGAGCTTTGTCGCGCTCGGGGCGGGGCTGCTGGTGTCGGCGGCGCTGCAGGCGTTTTACGGATTGTGGCCGCTAAGACGAGTGCGGCGCGAGCTGTTCGCGGTGCGATCGGGGCGGCAGGAGCGGATCGGCGAGGATTTCCCGACCGAGATCCATCCGCTGGTGCATGAACTAAACCTGCTGCTGGCGCATAGCGAGGAGCAGGCCGAGGAAGCGCGGCGTCATGCCGGCAATCTGGCGCATGCGCTCAAGACCCCGCTGACGGTCGTGACCAACGCCGCGACGGCGCGCGCGCCCGACCTTGCCGATACGGTGGTGCGCGAGGCATCGGTGATGCGGCGGCAGGTCGATCATCACCTCGCCCGCGCCCGCGCCATCGGCCGGCGCGCCTCGGCCCAGGCGCGCGCGCGGGTGTGGGAAAGCGTCGAGGCGGTCGAGCGCGCGGTCAGCCGGCTTTATCCCGAAGTGACCGTCGACATTGCTGGGGATCGGACCGCGATGGTCAGGGTCGAGCGCCAGGACCTCGACGAAATGCTCGGCAATCTGGTTGAGAATGGCGCCAAATATGGCGGCGGGCGGGTATTCGTGACGGTCGAGAAACCAGTCGATGGCAAGGTCGCGATCCTGATCGAGGACGATGGCGCGGGGATCGCCGAGGCCGAGCGCGGCGCGCTGTTCGTCCGCGGCGCGCGACTCGATACCGACAAGCCGGGCACGGGGCTCGGCCTCGCGATCGTCCGCGATGTCGCCGAAATCTATGGCGGCGCGGTCACGCTGGAGGAGAGCGAGGACCTTGGCGGGCTGCTCGCGCGGCTGACGCTGCCCGTGGCCTGACCCCGGTCAGCTCGCGAGTTGGCCAACGAGCGCGACCAGCGCGTCATTGTCGAACGGCTTGGCGAGCACCGGCGTGCCCGGCGCGGCGGCAGCGATCGCGTCGCTGTCCGAATAGCCGCTGACGATGAGGAAACGGGCGTCCTCGCGAACGTCGCGAGCGCGGCGGATGAATTCGGCGCCGTCCATTGCGGGCATGGCGAAATCGACCAGCACGAGGTCGAAGCCGCGCTGGCCGAGCGCGGCTAGCGCGGTTGGACCGTCGCTGACCGCATCGACGACATGGCCCTGCTCCTCGAGCGGGCGGACGATTGCCGCGCGCACCGCCGGATCGTCGTCGATCACCAGCAAGTGCAGCGAGCGTACTTCCCCGGCCTGCTCCGCCCGCGCGATTTCCGTCCGCGCATCGGCCTCCTCGCAGCGCGGCAGGACGATCGTCAGGGTTGTCCCTGCCCCCGGCGCGGAGATTATTTCCAGCCGTCCGCCCGATTGTTCGGCCATTCCGAACGCCTGGGCAAGGCCGAGCCCGGTACCGCGGCCGACCGCCTTGGTCGTGAAGAAGGGCTCAACCGCGCGGGCGCGCGTGGCCTCGTCCATCCCTGTACCCAGGTCGATGGTCGCGATCGCGACCTCGCCAGTGGCAGGCTCGCCGGTTCCGGTTACGGTGACTGTGATGGTCGATCCCGATGGCGACGCGTCACGGGCATTGATCATGATGTTGAGCACGGCGAGCTCGAGCTGAGTGATGTCGCCTATCGCGCACAGTGACGGGTCGTCGGCAATAATCTCAAGCCGGTGGCTGTCACCGATCGACTGGCGGAACAGATCGGCGATTTCGTGGAGCATGGTCGAAATGCGGATCGGTTCGATCTTGAGCCGCTGGCGGCGCGAGAAGGCAAGCAACTGCGCGGTAAGCTTGCCCGCGCGCTGCGCCGAACCGAGCGCGCCGAGCAAGAGCCGCCGGCTGCCCGCATCGGTGGTCGGCTTCTTCGCGACAAAATCGAGCGCGCCGAGCACCGGGGTGAGCAGATTGTTGAAGTCGTGGGCGATACCCCCGGTCAGCTGGCCCAGTGCTTCGAGCTTCTGTGCCTGCTCGATCCGCTCGCCAAGCCGCTTGCGCTCGGCGACCTGGCGAAGCGCGAACCAGACCAATATTCCGGCCAGGGCCAGCGACAGTAAGGCGGCGAGGCCGAGTGACCCGAGAAAGCGCCGCGCGGGTTCATCGATATGATAGGCCTTGAGCGAGACATGGCTCGACCAGCCGGTTTGAGGCGAGCGGCGGAAAGCGGTGAAGTTTTCCATCCCCTCGAGCGTGATGCCGCGATAAATCGCACTGACCGCGGGCGACTTGATCGCGGCGCGAACATAGGTTGAAGCGGGAGTCCCAAAGCGCTTGTCGCCGTCGAGCGAGCGAGCAATGAATCGTCCAGCGGGATCAACCACCGCGCTGAGCGCATAGTCGCCGTCATTTGGGGGCAGTGTCGCGGCGATCTCGCGATTGGCAACGAACAAGCGCAGAGTCGCGGGCTTTTCCGCCACGATTGCGGAGTGCGTGAAGACCAGGCACGGACAGCCGTCGCCACGGGCATAGCCGACGAGATCGGGCGTTGTTCCTCCGTTCTTGCGCGGCATAAGCAACAGCGTTCGCTCGCCCGCCCCGATATCGGATAGCGGCAATCCGGACCTTGCATCGACCAGCGAGACCGCGACCCATCCCGGATTGAATGCAATGAATTCGGCGGCGCGACTGCGGAACGCGGCCATGTCACCGTTTTGAAGCGAGGTTGCCGTGGCCAGAGTCGCGAGACCGGCCAGGTGCCGTTCGATCATTCCGTCAATGCGATTTTGCACGGCCTCGCTCGTCGTGAACGCGCCGGCCTCGATCATGCGCCGCTCGTCGCGCGCCTTGAACCCGCCCTCGATGATCCAGAACATCATCAGCGGAACCAGCGCGGCGGCTGCAATCAGCCAGGGCAGTCGCCGCAGGTCACTCATCGCCTCTTCATTACGCCAACACTTGAGGCGAACAAGCCCAACCATCGGATGAGAACCCGATTCACGTTTGCGGTAGGAGCGTTTAGCAGTGCCACCGACAACATCCGGCTCTAGCTGGGGCGCCCTGCCAATCCCGCCGCGGACCGCAGCGCATCGCTGCCCATCAGCGCGCTGTTCAGCATGACCTTGTCGATCTGGCGCAGCTCTTGCGGAAATCGTCGCGCGAGAGCCCGTCGAACATCGGGGCGCTCGAGCAATGCCCACGAGGGCTAAGTCACGCAATGAAAAAGTCCGGAGGATTCTGTTGCCCGGCTCCTCCGGAAGCCGCTGGAATCCCCTTCTGTTGCCCGGTGGGGTCCAACCGCGCTTTTGTCCATATAACCTCAGGCCGTTAGGCCGTCAGTTACGCGGCAATCGCGAGTGCTACGTTATCGTTGGCACTTGTGGTTATGAACGGTTTTACGGCGCATTCAGGCCGGTCGGCAATCAGGACTTTATTGCACTCGTCGATCCTATTTCGCCCCCATCAGCAACGGCGCCATCAAGACGAAACCGCCGCTGGTGGTGGAGGCGCCGGGGTACTGCCCCCCGGGTCCGAAATGCCTATTCCACCTAACACTCTACCGACATAGCCGGTCGCCCGGCACCGCCCAAATAGGCCTGCGGGGCGAAAACCGCAATGATTGACATATCGGACGCCAGCGGGAACTTTGCGCTTACAGCCGACGTTGGGGCGGTCTGTGTTGCGACGGCGGCATTTGTTGGCGTGACCACAACAAGGGGATTGTTCATGAAGAAGTTTTCGATCGTTGTGCTCGGCGTCGCGGCGCTCTCGATGGGTGCCTGCCAAAAGAGCGAAAACAAGATCGCAGCCGACAATGTCGAGGCCAATGTCGACAACATGGCCGATAATATGGGTGCGATGGCGGCCAACACCTCGAACGACGCGGCCTCCGATTCGCTCAAGAATCAGCAGGACGCGCTCAAGGACAAGGGTGACAAGCTTGCCGACAATGTTGCCGCCGGCAACACGTCGGAAGCACAGGCCAACAAGGCCGTCAACGCGATGTAATTTCTTTGCGCGGCTTTCGGGCAGCGGGAAATCAAGGGGCCGGTACCGTTCGCGGTACCGGCCTTTTTTGTTGCGCCGTGATGACCTAGGCGAAGGATAATGACCGACCAGCCCGCCATTCCCGCCGCAACCCTGATCCTCGCGCGCGACGTCGCCAACGGGCCGCCCGAACTGCTGATGGTCGAACGCGCCGCGACGATGGCCTTCGCCGCCGGGGCGATGGTTTTTCCCGGCGGACGCATCGACCCCGAGGATCGTGAATTTGTCGAGACGATGGGCGTCGAGCATGGCGCGGCGATCATCGCTGCCGTGCGCGAGACGCTTGAGGAAACCGCAGTGCCCGTTGCGCTCGATCCGCTTCCGAACCGAGTGCTGGCGCTCGAGCTTCAGCGTGCGCTGCTGGCCGGGACCAGCCTGGCGACGCTGCTAACTATTCATGGGTTAAGCTTTGACGCCAGTGCGCTGACCGCGTGGGCGCGGTGGCTGCCCAATTTCCACACGACGCGGCGGTTCGACACGATGTTCTTTCTCGCTGCCGCGCCGCCCGGCGAGTGGGTTCCCAATGTCGGTGAGGCCGAGAACCGCGTCGCCGAGTGGTTGAGTGCGGCGGATGCGCTGGCGCGTCATGGCGCGGGAAGCGCAAGCCTGATCTTCCCGACGCGAAAAAATCTGGAACGGTTGGCGAGGTATGACAGCGCCGCCGCGCTGCGTGATCATGCCCGCGCGCACCCGGTCGAAACGATCACGCCGTGGGTCGAAGATCGCGACGGGGAGCGCTGGCTCACCATCCCGGGGCATCTCGGCTACCCGGTGACCCAGGAAAAGCTAAATGGGATGTGGCGTGGGTGAGTCGCCGCCGCAATGAAAAAGGGCCCGCGGTTCCCCGCGAGCCCTTCTTGTCCCTAAGGGGCAGCACCTATGACTTGAGGTGCGCCGACAAATGCTTGTTCATTTCGAACATCGTGCAGCTGTCCTTGCCGAACACCTTCTTGAGCTTGTCGTCGGCCAGAATCTCGCGCTTGTTGGCGGGATTCTGCAGGTTATGCTGGCGAATGTGGGCCCATACCTTCGACACGACTTCGCTGCGCGGCAGCGGATCCGCACCGACTACGGCGGCGAGTTCGGGTGATGGTGTTACCGGGCGAGCAAGTCCGCCCCCAGCCTTGCGCGGTGTCCCGGTGGTCGTTGCTTTTGCCATTCGGCCCTCCTGTTGATTGCGGAGGCGAGATAGAGCGCAATCGTGGCCCCCTTGCAAGGGCGTAGCGCGAAGGATGTTGATTAACTTGCGGCAAGCGGAAATGGGACGACCCGATTTGAGGCATCGTGACCGATGTCCGCGGGGCCGGCGAAGTCGATCCCTGAGCGCTGGCACCAGTCGCGGACGATGGCTTGCGCGTCGCCCTTCCACGCCGGTTCATTGGCGGGGACATCGCTGACCCGGCCGAGGCGAAGGCGGCGGATCCGTCGGACGTTGGCGCTCGACACAAGGTGGAACATCGTCCGGTCGATGCGGTAGAGATGCTCGGCGACGTCCTCGATGAGCAGCTCGATACCGGCGAAGTGGGGTTCGAGCGGGGTCCCGAGCAGGTTCGACAAGACGGTCAGGTTGAACGCCATCGCTGCGCCGCAGAGCCCGGACTCGAGCGCCGAAGTGTCGCGGTGGATCAGCCAGTCGAGCGCGCGGCCGATCGCCGCCTCGCCCCCGGCGCGATTGATGTCCTGGACCATCGGCCCGTGCGCGACCGCGAGACCCGCCTTGTGGAAACCGGCGAGCAGGAAGCCCGCGTCGCTGTAGCCCATGTAGGTTTTCGCGTGCGCCGTCTCGGGAAGATCCTTAAGCGCCGCTTCGGCGATGCGGTTTGAGCCATAGCCGCCGCGCCCGAACCACACCGCGTCGATCGCCGGATCGGCCATCACCGACCGTAGCGCCGAGAGGCGCGCGCGGTCGTCGCCAGCGAAATGACCGCTGCGCAGGAAGCATTGCGGATGGACGACGAGCTCGGCGTCGCCACGCGCTTCGACAATCGCGTGGACGCGCTCGGCGGCGGCTTCGCTCAACGCGCAACTCGGTGCGACGACCGCAATTCGCATTTGCCCTCCCTATGCAACCGCTCGCCACCACAATAGGGCGGCGGCGATGACGAACCAATATCATTTCTGCGGGATCGGCGGGAGCGGCATGCTTCCCCTCGCCGCGATCGTTCGCGCGAGCGGGGCGCGGGTGTCGGGATCGGACCGCGCACTCGATGCCGGGCGGCTGGGGGCCAAGTTCGACTATCTGAAGTCGCTCGGCGTCGGCCTGTTCGCGCAGGACGGGTCGGGACTGAGCGAGGGGGCCACCCTGGTCACTTCGGCGGCGGTCGAGGACAGCATCCCCGATGTCGTGCGGGCGAAGGCGATGGGGCTTGCGCACGTCACCCGACCGGAGCTTCTCGCCCAGCTGATGAACGCTGCCACAAAGTCGATCGCGGTCGGGGGGACGTCGGGCAAGTCGACGGTGACCGGGATGATCGGCTGGATCTTGTCCGCCCGCCATCGCCAGCCAACGGTGATGAACGGCGCTGTCATGAAGAATTTCGTCTCGCCGCAAGCGCCGTTCGCCAGCGCGCTGGTCGGCGATCCCGAGCTGTTCGTGGGCGAGGTCGACGAAAGCGATGGCTCGATCGCGCTATATCGGCCGACGGTCGCGGTGCTGACTAATGTCAGCCTCGACCATCATTCGATGGAGGCGCTGCGCAGCCTGTTCGGGGACTTCCTCACGGTGGCCAAGCGCGCGGTGATAAACCTCGACGATCCCGAAGCGCGGATGCTGGCCGATGAAGTCCCGGCGGATCAGCTGCTCGGCTATGGTTTCGACAGCCCGGGAGCGGCGTTCGTGGGGCGCAATCTCGAGCTGCTGCCTGACGGAGTGGCGTTCAGCGTCGATCATGGCGGGGAGCATCACCAGGTGCGGCTCGCCGTGCCGGGGCGTCATAATGCCTCGAACGCGCTCGCGGCGCTCGCCGCCGTGGTCGCGCTGGGTGTCCCGCTCGGCGAGGCGGTCGCGGCGATCGCCCGGTTCGCCGGGCTGCGGCGGCGGCTGGAGACGGTCGGAACCGCCGGTGGGGTGACGGTGATCGACGACTTCGCGCACAACCCCGACAAGATCGCGGCGAGCCTGGCGACGCTGACCGCGCAGCCGGGGCGGCTGCTGGTGATGTTTCAACCGCACGGCTTCGGCCCGCTGGCGAAGATGGGCGAAGAGCTGGCGCAGACCTTTGCGAACGGACTGCGCGAGGCGGACGAGCTGTTCCTGCCCGATCCGGTTTATCAGGGCGGGACGGTCGATCGCTCGCGCGGGTCCGACTGGCTGGCCGAGGCGGTGCGCGCGGCGGGGAGCAGGGCAAGGCACGTGCCCGAGCGGGCCGCGATCGGCGAGGCGTTGCTGGCAACGGCGCTGCCCGGCGACCGCATCGTCATCATGGGCGCGCGCGACGATACGCTAAGCGAGTTCGCCGCCGAGCTGGTGGCCCGGTTAGCGCCCTAGCACGCGGTGGAGGAAGGCGGCGCTGTCGGCCAGCGCTGGCGTGGTCCCGCGGAACGGGCGCGAGAGCGATTTCGCGAGGTCGACATGGCTCTTGCCGGGATAGATTTTAAGCTCGACCGGGACGCCATTGGCGCGCAGCTTTGCCGCGAGCGCCTCGCTGTTGCGCGGCTTGACGATGTCGTCGGCGCTCCCGGTCGCGAGCAGCATCGGCGGCGCGGCGCGGGTGACGAAATTGATCGGCTGGGTCTCCGCCGGGCGCGGCCAGTTGCTGAGCGCATCGCGCCCGCGCACCTCGGTAAAGGGGTAGAAGTCGTAGGGTCCGGACAAGAGCGCGGCCGCCTTGATCGTGCCGGCCGGAACCCCGGCATCGCGCAGGAAATGGGGGTCGAGGGCCAGCATGGCGGCGTTGTAGGAGCCCGCCGAATGACCGGCGAGCGCGATCCGGTCGGGATCGCCGCCGAAGCGGGCGATATTGTCGCGGGTCCATTTTACTGCCAGCGCGCCATCGTCGACAAAGGCGGGAAATCGCACCGTCGGCACCAGGCGATAGTCGGGCACGACGGTGACGAACCCCTGGCCCGCATAGCCCGACCCGGCAAAGCTGTAGCCGCCGCGCGACCCGGCCACCCAGCCGCCGCCGTAGAGAAAGATGACAACGGGCAGCTTGTGGTCGGTGGCGCGCGGCGCCCACACGTCAAGCTTGAGCCCGCGGTCGGGAGCGAAGGTTACGCCCTCCGCCACCCGATGCGCACCATTGTCGCCAGGCACGAAACGGTTGATTCCGCTGAGTAGGTCGGGCGGGGAGCAGGAAGCAAGGAGGAGCAACGCGGCGACGAATGCGGGTTTTTTCATCCCTGCATAACGTCGGCGCGCCGATTACGGACGCAATGCGAAGTTGAGCGACGTTTTCATCATGCTCAGCATGACCGGGCGCGTCATTTATCGACGCCCTTGATTTTCCCCCAGGTGCGGGCGGCGGTGTAGCCGAGGTAGCCGGTGCCGAAGAGGGTGTAGAGCTCGTCGGGGATGCCGTGGAGGTAGGCGGTCATGCCGGTCGAGATGGCCAGTGCCATGTGCGGCTGGACCGCGGAGATGAGGCCCATCGGGATTGACCACAGGATCAGCCCGTACATGATGTAGAGGAACGATGGACGCGCGCGGCTGGTCCACGGGTCGGGGGACTGCGCCTCGGCGACGATTGCCTGCATCTGCGTCGTCAAGCTGGCCATTTCCTGATCGCCCTGGAGCTTGAGCAGTTGCAGCTTGGCCTCGTCGCGCAGGCGCGGGTCGGGGATGATGCGGTCGAGCAGCTGCGAAAGCGGTCCGCTGATGCTGTCGAGCAAGGCCATGATCTGTCTCCTGAAAAAGGTCGAATGTTCACAAAATTTGACGAATGTTCACGGTGACGTCGGCGTATTGCGCGGGTCAGGGCGAGCCGATGCGGTTCGCGAGCCAGCCGTAAAGAAACACCTCATTGGCCGGGCGGCGTTCGGCGAGGCGGAGGTAGCGTTCGCCTCGAAGCGCTTCGAGCGCACGCAGCAGGACGGTCTCGCCCGGGGCTCCGCGCAGCGCGAGGAAGGCGTCGAGCGCGGCGAGCGTGCGCGGCCCCGCGCGGCCGTCGGGGGTGAGGTCGGGATAGTCGCGACCGTTGCGGTTGAGCGCGGTCAAGCTGCGCTGGAGGAAGGTCGTGGCGGCCGCCGGGCCCATGTTGGCGCCGGTGTCGAACAGCTCGGCGGCGATGCGGGGGGCGCGCTCGGCAATCGCGTCATAGCCGGGACGCAGCCAGTAGAGGCGACGGTAGATGGCAGCGGCCTCGTCGCGCGGCAGGTCGACCATCGGCCCGGCGTAACCATGAGCGCGCGCGACCGCCTCGGTGATGCCGAAGCAGGTCGCGCCGCCACGGTCGGCGGGGTTGGCGACATAGCCGCCCTCGCGGTCGATCAGGGCGTCGATCAGCTCATCGACGGTGGCGGCGGGCATGGACCCAGTTCCTTGCATGATCGGTTCCTCGTTTGGTGATCTTACGAACCACATAGACACTGTTGTAGGACAGTGTTTTCTTGTGTCCCCGTATGATTGCGGTGGCGGCGGGGACAAACTACGTTGCGCAATGACGATCCTCCGCCACTGTTCGACCCTCGCCGCAATGCTGCTCGCGACTGCGCTGACCGCTTTCGCCGCTCCGGCCTATGCCGCCGAGCGCCGCCGAGCGAAGGATGATCGCGACGGTCCACGTCGAGCAATGGCGGACGCTGGCGATGCTCGAGAAATGGGTGATCCAGAACAGCGGGTCGTCGGCGAGCGGTCGGAATCCTGGTTCGTGCAGGACTGGAGCCTCTGGGATTTGCGGTGCGCTTCATTCCGCTGCGCGAGACGGGACGCGCGGGACACCGCGTCGCGCATGATGTCGGCCAAGGGACAAGGTGCGGTTAAGCGCCTGCTGTTCATCGGCCATCTCGACACGGTGTTCGAGCTTGATTCACCAAGCGGCCAGCGCCTTTAATGTCGCCCCTTTTTACCGAGGCGCACTTTCGATGTCGCGGCTCTTTAACGAGGTGCGCGGTAAATAAGGCATCCGTAACGTCAACTGATGAAACTTTCTGACTGTTGCGCCCGCGCCACTTCCCAGCGTGGCGCAGTGGCGCAATGGTCGCTCCAGACAGGCCGATACGGCCGAAGGGGAGGATGTTTTCATGACTGTTCGTCGATTTGCAGCGGCATCGCTGCTGGCCGCCACCGCGCTCGGGCTCGCCGTCCCCGCCGAGGCGCAGCGCGTCACGCGGATCGTTGCGTTCGGCGACAGCTATGCCGACACCGGCAACTTCTTCCGGCTGATCGGCGGCAATCCCTACGCGCAGGTTTATCCGACCGGGCGTTTTTCGGGAGGGACCAATTATATCGACTCCCTGAGCCAGCTTTTGAACGTGCCGGTGGACAATTTCGCAATCGGTGGCGCGCTGACCAGCAACGTCAATACCAACGGACCGCCACTGGGATTCCAGACCGAATATCTCAGCTTTCTTGCCGGCGGTGGCCCGGCCGCTTTCCCGCGTGTCAGCGGACGGTTCGCCCCGACCGACCTCCTGGCGGTGTCGATCGGCGGCAATGATGCCCGCTTCTATCAGCAGAACGGGGGAACGCTGGCCGGTGCGCCAGCGACGGCGACGGCTGCGGCGGGCTTTGCCAAGACCGGTCTCGATGCGCTGGTTGCCGCCGGCGCGCGCAATATCAGCTTCCTGTCCGGCAATACTGCCATCCTTCCCGAAGTCGCGGGCAACCCCTCCGCCCAGGCGATCCGGAACAGCTACTCGACCACGTTCAACAGCGCGATCCAGCCAGCGCTGGCGGGCTATGCGGCCAACGGGGCGATCGTCAATTATCTCGACCTCGCCTCGGTCGGGCAGCGGATCATTGCCAGTCCGACCGCCTTTGGCCTGACGAGCGCAGGGGTCTGCCCGATAAGCTGCGTCAGCACCCCGTCGCAGCAGAGCCAGTATCTGTTCTACGTCGATGGGCTGCACCTGACCTCGGCCGGGTTCGCGATCGTTGCGAAATATGTCGCGGTGCAGATGGAAGCGCCGTTGGTGCTTCAGGCGACCAGCGATCTCGCGCTCGACACGGCGCGCCAGTTCGGGCGCACGCTGACGACCCGGCTCGACGCCGGCAGCCCGCGCGACGGCGAGCTGCTGTCGGGCGTGCGATTGTTCGCGGTCGGCGATAGCGTCACGCGCAAGGTCAAGGCCAGCATGACCAACGAGCAGTTCAAGTCGACCAGCGTCGGCGGGACGGTCGGGATCGAGGCGGGCTTCTCGGGCGGCACCGCGGGGATCGCGGCGAACTACTCCAGGCCGCGCGTGCGGTTCGGCAATGATGCCGCGCGGACAAGTTCGCGCAGCATGCAGGTCGGCGCGTTCGCCGGCTTCGGGCTCGCTGGCGGATTTGCGCAGGGCTATCTCGGCTATGGCCATGACAAGCATCGCATCACCCGCACCGGGGTGATCGACGACATGACCGCGCGGCCGTCGGGCAATCACTATCTGGCGGGCGCCAAGGCGGGGTACCTGATGCCGATGGGTGGCCTGCGGATCGGGCCGGTGGTCGCGCTCGACTACGCCAAAGCCAAGGTCAGCGGCTACACCGAGGCGGGCGATGCGGCGCTGACGCTCAACGTGCGCGAGCAGCGCTTCTCGTCATTGCGCGGCGATGCCGGGCTCGAGGTGCGCGGCGATTTCGGCGACAATGGTGCCAAGTTCCGGCCGTTCGCGTCGCTGGTCGCCGAGAAGGACTTCAAGGGCGACGGGCGCACCGCTTATTATGCGCTGACCGCCGCGCCGACGATCGTCAACCACTTCGCGTTCGAGAAGTCGAGCAAGCATCCGTATGCGCGGGCGTCGGCGGGGTTGAGCGCCTCGATCGTCAAGGCAGTGTCGATCGATGCCGGCGTGTCGGGCACGTTCGGCAAGCGCCAGGGCAACGAGACCTCGGCGCAGGTCGGGTTCAACTTCGGGTTCTGATACAAACGGGTTCGTCACGGATGGGGGCGGTCCTGCAAAGGGCCGCCCTTATCATTTGGGGCAAAGGGCGAAGGCGCGCAGCGGGAGAGGCGAAGGGGCGGCGACGAGCTTGGTCGTCCCCGACAGTGCGATCTCGACCGCGTCTGGCCCGGTGAACACCCTGGCCACGGCTTGAGTCGTGTCCGATGGCACCTGGGTGGCGAGCCAGCTGCTCGAGAGCGTGGCGGTGTTGCCGATCGCGATCGCGGGGACCGATGCGACGCGACCATTGCCGGTGAAGCTCATCGTGCCCTTGCCGCCGGCCGGGGCGGCATCGATGCGATGAAACAACAGCTTGCCGCCCTTGCAGGCGATTTCGAACGCGGGCGCCTCGGGCCCCGCGCCATATTCGGCGGCTCCTTCTTCCGCGTCCCAGCGCCACGCCATGCCGTCGGTCGGCAGCGGCATCGACGCCCTCGCGACGGCTTCGGCGGCGGCAAAACCGGTCGGCGCGGCACGCCCCGCAGCGGGAGCATCGCCGACCGCATTGGCGGGCAGCGCGACGGCGGTATTGGTGACGGGCGAGGACCGGTCGCAGGCGCCGAGCGACGCGGCCAACGCAAGTCCTGACAGGAGCGAAACGATTCTCATACGGGCGCAACGCGCGCAAGTGCGGGGAGTTGCGTCGGCCAGGAACTGGACGTGCGCTACTTTTTGCCGCCCCAGCGCGTCTTCGACTGTTTGCCGTAGCGGGTCTTGCGCGTGCCGGGTTTGCCTTCGTTGGAATTGCCGGCCGGGCGCGGCGCGGTGCGTTGTTGCTGGGGGATGCCGAGGTCGTCTTCCTCCAATCGGCGGATTTCGTCGCGCAGCCGCCCGGCTTCCTCGAATTCAAGGTCGGCGGCGGCCTTGCGCATGCGGCTTTCGAGGTCGGCGATATAGGCCTTCAAATTGTGGCCGACGAGGTGCGGGCGGTCGTCGTCGCCGGTCTCGACCAGCACGCCGTCGCGCAAGCTGACGTCGCTCATGATGTCGTTGATCTGGCTCTTGATCGAGGCGGGCGTGATGTTGTTGGCGAGGTTGAAGGCGACCTGCCGTTCGCGGCGGCGGTCGGTCTCGTTGATCGCGCGCTCCATGCTGCCGGTGATGCGGTCGGCATAGAGGATGACGCGCCCGTCGATGTTGCGCGCGGCGCGGCCGATGGTCTGGATGAGCGAGGTTTCGGAGCGCAGGAACCCCTCCTTGTCGGCGTCGAGGATCGCGACGAGGCCGCACTCGGGGATGTCGAGCCCTTCGCGCAGCAGGTTGATCCCGACGAGCACATCATAGACGCCGAGCCTGAGGTCGCGGATCAGCTCGATGCGCTCCAGTGTCTCGACGTCGCTGTGCATGTAACGGACTCGAAGTCCGGCCTCGTGGAGATATTCGGTCAAATCCTCGGCCATGCGCTTGGTCAGCGTGGTGACGAGCGTGCGATAGCCGGCCTTGGCGACCTTTTTCGCTTCGTTGACGAGGTCGTCGACCTGGTCCTCCACCGGCTTGATCTCGACCGGCGGGTCGATCAGCCCGGTCGGGCGAATGACCTGTTCGGAGAAGACGCCGCCGGTCGCCTCCATCTCCCACGGGCCGGGGGTGGCGGAAACGAACGTCGTCTGCGGCCGCATCGCGTCCCATTCGTTGAAGCGCAGCGGGCGGTTGTCGATGCAGCTGGGCAGGCGGAACCCATATTCGGCGAGCGTGATCTTCCGCCGGTGATCGCCCTTGGCCATTGCGCCGATCTGGGGAACGGTCTGGTGGCTCTCGTCGACGAACAGCAGGGCGTTGTCGGGGAGATATTCGAACAAAGTCGGCGGCGGCTCACCCGGCAGGCGGCCGGTGAGGAAGCGCGAGTAATTCTCGATTCCCGCGCAGGAGCCGGTCGCGGCGATCATCTCGAGGTCGAAATTGGTCCGCTGCTCGATCCGCTGATGCTCGATCAGCTTGCCCTCGGCCTCAAGCTCCTTGAGCCGCTCGGCAAGTTCGTGGCGGATCGCCTCGGTAGCCTGCTTGAGCGTCGGCCCCGGGGTGACATAGTGCGAGTTGGCGTAAACCTTGACGCTGTCGAGGCTGGCGACCTTCTTGCCGGTCAGCGGGTCGAACTCGACGATCTCCTCGATCTCGTCGCCGAAGAAGGAAATCCGCCACGCGCTGTCCTCATAATGCGACGGGAAAATCTCGAGATTGTCGCCTTTCACGCGGAAATTGCCGCGCGTGAACGACTGGTCGTTGCGCTTGTACTGAAGCGCGACGAGCTTGCGGATGATTTCGCGCTGGTCGGCGTGGGCGCCCTTCTTCATCGAGAAGATCATCGCCGAATAGGTTTCGACCGAGCCGATGCCGTAGAGGCACGAGACCGAGGCGACGATGATCACGTCGTCGCGTTCGAGCAGAGAGCGGGTGGCCGAATGGCGCATCCGGTCGATCGCCTCGTTCACCGAGCTTTCCTTCTCGATGTAGGTGTCCGAGCGCGGGACGTAGGCCTCCGGCTGGTAATAATCGTAGTAGCTGACGAAGAATTCGACCGCGTTGTCGGGGAAATAGCTTTTGAACTCGCCGTAGAGTTGCGCGGCGAGGATCTTGTTGGGCGCCAGGATCAGCGCCGGGCGCTGCAGCGCCTCGATAACCTTGGCCATGGTGAAGGTCTTGCCCGACCCGGTGACGCCGAGCAGCACCTGGTCTTTCTCGCCCTGCGCGGCAGCCTCGACCAGCTCCTTGATCGCGGTCGGCTGATCGCCCGCGGGGGAGTACTCGGACTTGAGCACGAACGCCCGCCCGCCCTCGGCCTTGTCGGGCCGCGCGGGGCGGTGCGGGACGAAGGTGTCGCCAACGTCGTGCTCGTCGAGCGAAGTGCGGATCTGGATGGCCATATGGGGCGATATGGGGGCGATGGCGGCGCGGGACAATTGGGGCGGAATGACCGCGAAGAGTGGTCAGCCCCCCGCCGGCGTTTGACCATCGCGTTGCGGTAAGCAAATCTTTGGACGACGAGCAAGCCTGAATGCTTCGCGCCATGACGGTTGGCAAGCAAGCCGTTCAGCTACGGCTAACCTGCGACGAGCAATTAATTGAATGGTACTAACAGAAATCAAACAAGGTTTCTTGTCGGGCGGGGGGAAAACATGAATTCGAAATTTGTCGTAGGTTTTGGTGCGGCGCTTGCGCTTTTGATTCCCAGCGCTGCGGATGCAGCGGGGAAACAAAAGACCAAGAGCAATAACTCAAACGAGCGTTGCGAGCAGTCCTGCCCAACTGCGCCCGGAGTAGCGGCGACGGCTCCCTCCGCTGCGTGCGATGCAGGACATCGAACCTACACGGGCGGTCGCTGCCTCCCGGACGAAACCGTCGTCCCTCAGGTATCGCCCGCATCGTCGCCAAAGGCGACGTCCGTTATCGGCATGGACTGCAAGCCGAGCCCCCAGGCGAAAGGCACCCCGATCGGTGGCATCAACGTCAAGGGCGGTAGTTGCACCGAGACCGCTTTGCCTACCGCCCCGAGCAAGGGCATCAAAGAAAAGGGCATCAGGTAAGCGGCGCGGCGGGTCGCCATGGTGACCCGCCGGACGAGGAAGCCCGAGGCGCAATGCCGCTCTCCCCGATTGCCAAACCCCACTTTGCGCATATGGTGCGCGGCATCGTGAGCGCGCGAACGCATCGTCGAAACAGGCGACGTTCGCTTGCGTGGGAATTGTCATTTTTTGGCATCGGTCGAACGCACGCGTGTAAGACTTTCGATCGTGGGTCCGATCGGGCCTTCTTCGGGAGTGCTCTTGAACTTATATGCGAATGGATCAGCTTTGGCGGAGTGACCTTGCGCCAACAGCAGCAGGCCACCCGTGGCTAATGCCAATGCCTTGCTCATTAACGATCACGAGCAACCTTTGGCGCGCACTCGCAACGTCTGCGTTTGGTCGAAACCAGACATTCGCGCGACGCTCCCACAGGGACAAGCCCCGTGACGTCGATCCTATCTGCTAAAGCTGCAGGTCAGCCGGCTTTCGGCGTTTCAACGAACACGGGCGGCCTTGCCTTCGCAAGACCGCCCTTGTTTGTGTGCGCCTCAAGCCTAGTCGATCTTCGGCAGGGTCTCGAACTGGTGGTACGGCGGGGGGCTGGGGAGGGTCCACTCGAGAGTAGTGGCGCCTTCGCCCCAGGGGTTGTCGGGGGCTTTCTTGCCCGCCGCCAATGACCAGAACAGGTTGACGAAGAATACCGCCATACCCGCGACCGTGACCATGTAGCCGTAGGTCGATACGACGTTCCACTTCTCGAACGCCGGCGTGTAGTCGGGGATGCGCCGCGGCATGCCGTCGAGGCCGAGGAAATGCTGCGGGAAGAAGATGATGTTCACGCCGATGAACATCAGGAAGAAGTGCAGCTTGCCGAGCGGCTCGTTGAGCATTTTGCCGCTCATCTTGGGGAACCAGTAATAAAAGCCGCAGAACAGAGTGAACACCGCGCCGAGGCTGAGCACATAGTGGAAGTGCGCGACGACGTAATAGGTATCCTGCATGTAGGTGTCGACGCCGCCGTTTGCCAGCACGACCCCGGTGACCCCGCCAACGGTGAACAGGAAGATGAAGCCGATCGCAAACAGCATCGGCGTCTCGAAACTGATCGAGCCGCCCCACATCGTCGCGATCCAGCTGAAGATCTTCACGCCGGTCGGCACCGCGATGATCATCGTCGCGGCGGTGAAGTACATCTTGGTGTTCACGTCCAGCCCGGTGGTGAACATGTGGTGCGCCCAAACGACGAACCCGACGACTCCAATCGCGACCATGGCGTAGGCCATGCCGAGATAGCCGAACACTGGCTTGCGGCTGAAGGTGGCGATCACCTGGCTCACCATGCCGAAGCCCGGTAGAATCATGATGTAGACTTCGGGGTGGCCGAAGAACCAGAACAGATGTTCGAACAGGATCGGGTTACCACCCGCGCTGGCGTCGAAGAAGGCGGTGCCGAAGTTGCGGTCGGTTAGCAGCATGGTAATCGCGCCCGCGAGTACCGGCAGCGCAAGCAGCAGGAGGAAGGCGGTTACCAGGATCGACCATACGAACAGCGGCATTTTGTGCAGGGTCATCCCCGGAGCGCGCATGTTGAAGATGGTAGTGATGAAGTTGATCGCGCCGAGGATCGAGCTAGCGCCCGCGAGGTGGAGCGCGAAGATCGCCATGTCGACCGACGGCCCGACCGAGCCCGAGGTGCTCAGCGGGGCATAGATCGTCCAGCCGGTGCCCGCGCCGAGGCCCGTTCCGCCCGAGACGAAGCTCGATCCCAGCAGCAGGATGAACGCCGGGACGAGCAGCCAGAACGAGATGTTGTTCATCCGCGGAAAGGCCATGTCCGGCGCACCGATCATCAGCGGCACGAACCAGTTGCCGAATCCGCCGATCATTGCCGGCATGACCATGAAGAACACCATGATCAGGCCGTGGGCGGTGATCAGCACGTTCCAGTGATGGAGCGCCTCGTCGAAGTTGGTTGTGCCCGAACCGAGCGGCCATGCCTGGTTGAGGATTTGAATGCCGGGATGCATTAGTTCCGCGCGCATGATGCCCGAGATCGCACCGCCGATGACCCCCGCGGTGATCGCGAAGATCAGGTAAAGTGTGCCGATGTCCTTGTGATTGGTCGACATGAACCAGCGCGCAAAGAAGGCCGGCTTGTGGTCGGCGTCATGATCCGCGTCGTGCGCGTTATGGTCGTGCGCCGTCAGCGCGCTTCCGTTAAGCGTGGGGTCGTCGACGGTCGGGGCGGTGGTGCTCATGGCTCTCGATACGCCTAATGATTATTGCTGGTCGTGCCCTGGCTGGGCGCGGTGGTGGGCTTGGCCGTCTGGACGGGAGCGGTCGGCGCGGCCGAAGCGATCTGCGGGGCAGCGGCAGGCGGGGTGCCGCCGGGCGACAGCGGCGACACTGCGGTCGCGTCTGGACCGGTCGCCGGCTTGCTTGCGCTCGGCATCGTGCCGCCCTTGGATGCGATCCACTTCGCATAGTCAACGTCGCTGACGACCTCGACTGCGATCGGCATATAGCCGTGGCGCGCGCCGCACAACTCGCTGCACTGGCCAAAATAGACGCCGGGGCGATCGACCTTGACCCAAGTTTCGTTGAGCCTGCCCGGAACCGCGTCCATTTTGGTCCAGAAGGCCGGCACGGCGAAACTGTGGATGACGTCGGCGCCGGTGACGATGAACTTCACCACACGATGGACCGGGATGACAATCCGTTCGTCGACGGCGAGCATCGGCGGGCCATCGGCGTCGGTGCGGAAGCGCTCGCCGGGCTTCACGTCCTTAGCTTCCTTGAGCATGTTCGAAGTGATCTCGAACCCGCCATTATCGGGATAGCTGTAGGTCCAGTACCACTGGTTGCCGACGACCTTGATCGTTACGTCGGCCTTGGGCGGCGAATATTGGTGACGCAGCAAGCGGATCGAGGGGATCGCAATCGCGACCAGGATCAGCACCGGAATCAGCGTCCAGGCCACCTCGAGGAACGTGTTGTGCGAGTTGCGCGACGGGGTCGGGTTGGCCCCGCGACGGAACTTGACGATCGCGTAGACGAGCAGGAACAACACGAAGATGCTGATCCCGAAGCACAACGGAAGCAGCCAGTGATTGTGGAAGTTGGCGGCCTCGTTGCCGATCGGGGTAACCTGGTCCTGAAGGCCGATGCGGCCGTCGGGTTGACCGATGCCCGGCGTAGGAATGACCTCCGCCGGGGCAGCCGGTTTCGCAGCCGCCGCTGTCGGCGTCGCAACGGCAGTCGTCGTCGTCGCGACGGGCAATTGGGCAGCAGCCGGGCTCATGGCGGCGGCGGCCAGCGCGATCGCGATCCCCAAAATCTTCATCGTTACTCCGGCGTGGCAAACCCGCAGGTCGCGCGGGCGGTCAAATGATCAACAACTTTACATGCGGCGCCTTAGACGCCCTGAAGCACATGTTCCAGCCACTTTTTCGCTGATCCGCGGCGACCGGTTGTCGCCAAACAAACGTCGCTCTATGGCGCCGCTACGGAAGGTGAGCGGAACGACGATGCGCGAAGACGAAGTGCTGGCCGAGTTTCACGCCGCCGAAGCGTTGATCGACGGCCATTTCATCCTGTCGTCGGGTCTTCATAGCCCGCGTTATCTGCAGTGCGCGCGAGTCCTGATGAACGGTGCGCGGGCAGAACGGCTGGCGCGAGCACTTGCCGCCAGGCTGTTGCCGGAAATTCGCGAGAGCATTGACGCGGTCGTTTCTCCCGCGATGGGCGGCGTGATCATCGGCCACGAGATGGGACGCGCGCTCGGCGTGTCGGCGATGTTCGTCGAGCGACCCGGGGGCGTGTTCCATTTCCGCCGGGGCTTCTTGCTAACGGCCGGCGCGCGCGTTTTGATGGTCGAGGATGTCGTCACGACAGGCCTGTCGTCGCGCGAAGCGATCAAGGCAATCGAGGAGGCCGGCGGGTCAGTGATCGGGGCGGCCAGCCTCGTCGACCGCTCGGGCGGCACGGTCGACCTCGGCGTGCCCTACACCGCACTCATCCGACTCGACGTGCCGACCTATGCCGCCGACGATCTTCCGCCCGAACTCGCCGCGACCCCCGGGGTCAAGCCCGGCAGCCGCGCCTCGTGACCGGCCGCCTGCGCCTGGGGGTCAACATCGACCATGTCGCGACCATCAGAAATGCGCGCGGGGGCGAGCATCCCGATCCGCTGCGCGCGGCGCAAGCGGCCGAGCGTGCCGGGGCCGATGGCATCACCGCGCATCTTCGCGAGGACCGTCGCCACATTACGGATGCCGACATCGACCGGTTGATGCGCGGCATTGCGCTGCCGCTCAACCTTGAGATGGCGGCGACCGACGAGATGCTGGCAATTGCGCTCGCCCACCGCCCGCACGCAGCGTGCATCGTCCCTGAAAAGCGCGAGGAACGGACGACAGAGGGCGGGCTCGACGCCGCCGGCCAGTTCGCCGCACTCGTCCCGATCGTCGATCAACTCGGCGCCGCCGGGATCCGCGTCAGCCTGTTCATCGAACCCACCGAGCTTCAGGTCGATGCCGCATTGCGCCTCGGCGTGCCGGTGATCGAGTTCCATACCGGGCGCTTTGCCCTTGTCGGGGGAGAGGATCGGGTGGTGGAGCTGAGACGGATCGCCGACGCCGCCGCGCTCGCCGCGAAGAACGGGATCGAAGCTCATGCGGGACACGGGCTGACGTTCGACAATGTCGTCCCCGTTGCCGCGATCCCGCAGATTGCCGAGCTTAATATCGGCCATTTCCTGATCGGCGAGGCGATCTTCACCGGGCTCGAAGCGAGCGTCGCGCGGATGCGGAGCCTGATGGACAGCGCACGTTGATCGTGGGCATCGGCTCGGACCTGTGCAACATCGAGCGGATCCAGGGGTCGCTTGATCGGTTCGGGACACGCTTCCTCGACCGGGTCTTCACCGAAACCGAACGCGCCAAGGCTGAGCGGCGGCCCTTCACTCGCGCCGGCACATTGGCGAAGCGCTTCGCCGCCAAGGAGGCTTTTTCCAAGGCGGTCGGCACCGGCTTCAAGCGCGGGGTGTTCATGAAGGACATCGGCGTGGTCAATGCGCCATCGGGCGCGCCGACGCTGGCGCTGACCGGCGGCGCGGCTGCCCGGCTTGACGCGCTCGCCCCGCCGGGCCACGCCATCGAGGTTCATTTGACGATGACCGATGATCATCCCTGGGCGCAGGCATTCGTCATCTTATATGCCCGAAAACTGGAGTCAGAATGAGCGACAGCGTCGACAGCCCGGTCGAAGTCAGCGAGCCGGTTCCGCCCGACGCCGCTCCCGTCAAGCGCGAGGAAAATGCGCTGTGGCGTGAGATCAAGGGGCTTGCCTGGGTACTGCTTGCGGTGCTTGCCTTCCACAGCTTCGTCGCCAAGCCGTTCTACATCCCGTCAGAATCGATGATGCCGGTGCTCCTCAAGGGCGACCGGCTGGTGGTCAGCAAATATCCTTATGGCTGGTCGTGGGTGTCGGCCAGCTTCCATGTTTTACCGCATTGGAGCGGGCGACTGTTCGGCCATATGCCCAAGCGCGGCGACGTCGTCATCGTGACCCCGCCAGGGCAGAGCGACGACTATATCAAGCGCGTCATCGGACTTCCCGGCGACACCATCGAAGTGCGCGGCGGGCGGCTGATCCTCAACAATGTGCCCGTCAAGGCCGAAGTTCGCCCCCCGGCGATGATTGCGGTCGACCCCAATGCGCCGTGCGCGATCGACCAATTCCGGGGCGATTTGGTCGAGGTCAGTGACGGCCGCCAGTTCTGCCGCCTGCCAATCGTGCGCGAGACGCTGCCTAATGGCCCGACTTACGACACGGTCGAATTGGGGCGTAGTCCGGGTGATGATTATGGTCCGGTCAGCGTGCCGGCCGACCATGTCTTCCTGATGGGTGACAATCGTGATCGCAGCGCCGACAGCCGCTTTGCGCTCGGCCCCCCCGACAATGGTCTGGGCGGACCGGTGCCGTGGGAGAATTTGGGCGGCCGCGCAGAGTTTCTGACCTTTTCGCTCGATGGCGCGGCGGCGTGGCTGAACCCAATCAGCTGGATCCGCTCGTTGCGCCCCGACCGCGCCGGGCACAGCCTACGCGGGACCAAGGGCTAAAAATTGTCGGGCGAGCCGACCGCCCCTCTGATCCCTGAACCGCATGTCGAGCGGCCAGGACCCGTCGAGTTCCGCGATCCGATCATCCGCACCGAACTCAAGCGCGCCGCGGTGTGGGTCACGGTCGTGTTGCTTGCAGTCGGAATCGTCACATTGGCCCAGCCGCTGATGCTGATCGTTGGCGGGTTGGTGTTTTCTGTCATCCTCGACGGAGAGACTCGGCTGCTTGGGCGCGTGATTCCGGTCCGGCGCGGCGTGCGTTTGCTGATCGTGATCCTCGCCAGCCTGTCGTTCTTCATTTGGGTGGGGTGGTACGCCGGGACGACGCTCGCGGCGCAGGCGGAGGCGTTGCGACATGTCGTGACCGTGCAGATCGACCGCTTGCTTGCGTGGGCGGTCGGGGTCGGACTGATGCCGAAGGGCGCTTCGCTGAACCTGCCTGCCGAACTATCGGGATCGATCGGACGGCTAACGAGCGCGGTCCGTGATTCGGTCGGGGTAGTGACGAGCGGGATATTGATCCTCGTCCTCGGCGGGTTTATTGCTGGGGAGCCGCATCTTTATGACCGCGGTGTCGCGTGGATGCTCCCCATGCGCCACCGCGAGCGATTTTATGCGATCACCGCTCGCATCGGCGTTACGCTTCGCCGGCTGCTCGCCGGGCGGTTCATCGGCATGGCATTCGAAGGGGTGCTGACGTTTATTTTGCTGCGGCTGGGCGGGGTGCCGATGGCGGCGCTGCTCGGCCTTATCACCGGCCTGTTTGCCTTTGTCCCCAATGTCGGGGCGATCATCTCGGGCCTTTTGATGATCGCGGTCGGATTCAGCGCTGGGTCGCATGCCGGGCTATGGGCGGTATTCGTCTATTTTTTCGTCCACAACTTCGAAGGCTATGTCGTCGTGCCCTATGTTGCACGCCGCACGGTTGACCTTCCGCCGGCACTGGTCCTCGCGGCGCAATTGATCATGGGCGCGTTATTCGGGATTTTGGGATTGCTGTTTGCCGACCCGGTACTGGCGGCACTCAAGGTTACCCTTCAAGAATTGAGCCGGGCGCACGCCAGCGAGCCAATGACCGCGCACGAAGAACCGATCGATTAGCGCGGCTGTGGGACGTCCTGCTGCATCTGTTGCTGATGCTGCTGCGCCGCGGCCATTAGAGCGGCATTGGGGACCAACTCGACGATCTCGACGTCGAAATCGAGATCTGCGTTGGGCGGGATCGGCGCCCCGCGCGGCGGGGTCGCGCCATAGGCCATCGAGGAAGGGATATGGATTCGGTACTTGCCGCCCTTCTGCATCGCGGTCAGCGCGCGGCTGAAGCCGGGGATGACCTGTGCGGGAAGCATGGGGACAGGCTCGCGGCCAACGTTCGAATCGAACACGGTACCGTCGGCAAGCCGGCCTTCGTAATTAACCATCACGCCATCGTTGAGCGTGACGTTGGGGCCGCGGCCGGGTTTGACCGTGCGGACGATCAGGCCGGCGCCGATGTCATGGCCGCGCATCCGTCCCGCGCCCGCCCAAGCGAGCAGGACCCCGGCGGCGACGAGCAGCGCAATGCCTAGCCACAGCTTGGCCAAGCTGCCGCGCTTGAGCGGCTGAATCGGGACTGCGGTGACTGTCGACATCGACGTGCCTCTAGGTCGAAAGGCTTACTTGACGCCTTCGCGCTCGGCGCGCTTGCGCTCGAGCTTGCGAGCACGGCGGATCGCAGCGGCGCGTTCGCGAGCGCGGCGCTCGGACGGCTTTTCGTAATGCCGGCGAAGCTTCATCTCGCGATAGACGCCCTCGCGCTGCAGCTTCTTCTTAAGCGCGCGCAGCGCCTGGTCGACGTTATTGTCGCGAACGATGATCTGCATAAAAGCCGCTTCACTCCTTGAACCCACTCTCCCCTTTTGGAAGAATTGGGCAGCACCGCCACCTCGTCCCGCGCCGTGCGGAACGCAAATGGCAACGCCAATGAACATTGGTCGCCGGAAGCAAAGCTCCACGACGGTCGCGGGCCATTAGCAGCCCGCGGGGCGACATTCAAGACTGCACCTGCCTCGATCAAGGCGCGGACGGATCGAGTCGGTAACCATTCCGATTCGATTTCAAGCTTACGATGAAATGAGCCGATCAAGCGACGAAGGCATCGAATCGATCGGCGAGCTTATCTGCGATTAAGCATTTCCATGCTATATGGCTTGCTTCCCGGAGGGCTAATATGTCATTGAATCGGCGCGAAATGTTGAGGTTGAGTGCGGTTGGAGCGGGCGGCTTGATGCTTTCCTCCACGGCAAGCAGCGTTGGCTTGCCGTCACTGGTTTTCGGCACTCCGCCACCCACCGCCGACCCCCTTTCCCCGTTTGCCCCCAAGCCGACCGCGCCTGCCGGGATCGATCCCGGTCTGTTCGCCAAGGCCAGAACCGCGCTCGATTCGCGTCCCTGGATCGCGCATCGCGATGTAATCGGCATCGTCGATTTCTCCTCGCCGTCGGCCGAGCCGCGCTTCCATCTCGTCGATCTGCTCAGCGGATCGGTTGAAAGCCACCGCGTGGCGCATGGCCGCGGGTCCGATCCCGACCACTCGGGTTACGTGGAGCGGTTCTCGAACGATTTCGGCTCGTTTGCGAGTTCGAACGGCGCCTACGTTACCGGCGACACCTACGACGGCAAGTACGGCAACTCGATGAAGGTGCGCGGACTCGACTGGACAAACAGCAACGCTGAGAGCCGCGCGATCGTAATTCACAACGCCTGGTACGCCGAGGACGAGGTCGCGCGGGACTTCGGCAAGCTCGGCCGCTCGGAAGGCTGTTTCGCCTTCAGCCGGGTGAACCAATGGAATGTCATGAGCCGGCTCGCCAACGGCCGCATGATTTACGCCGACAAGCTGGCCTAACGCTTCGGTCTTTTGGTAGGGAGCGGGTGTGCAGACCCGCATCAATACGCTCCTGATCGGCAAGGTCGACCCCGATTTCTCTCCTGGCCGCAGTAGCAGCGCCATCGCCAAGCGACCGGTCAGTGCCAGCACCGCGGTAACGCGATCGGGCATTGCAAAGGACGAACAAGCCGATCTCGACGTTCACGGCGGGGTCGACAAGGCCATCCACCATTATTCTTTTGATCACTACGCCGATTGGCAGCAAGAAGTTGGTGACTTGCCGCCCCTCGCCGGGGCGGGGGCGTTCGGAGAGAATATTTCAACCAGCGGTTGGACCGAGGCCGACGTCTGCCTCGGCTACTGCTTTCGAATGGGCACTGCGCTGGTCGAGATCGCGCAGGGGCGGCAGCCGTGCTGGAAGCAGGCGCATTTCCTCCGTGTGCCCGATCTGGTGGCTCGAATGGTGAAGACGGGGCGAACCGGCTGGTACTATCGGGTGATCGAAGACGGCTCGGTCGCGGCTGGGGACCAACTCATGCTGATTGATCGCGCGCTCCCCAAGTGGCCGATTGCGCGGCTGTTCAAGCTCTTGATCGGCGGCGGTCATCGCGGCGAGGGGACGGCGTTGCGCGAGCTTGCGTCGCAACCGGTGCTGGCCGAAGAGTGGCGCAGGCGTGCCGCCCACCTCCACCCCTAGCGGCGCTCGCGGGTAGTTTAGCGAGGGCATGGATAGTGGCGCTCGAATACCGCCTGCATCGCCGCCTTGATGTCCATGTGCGCCAGCTCGGCGCGGGGGATTTCGTGCATGCCGACGATCAATTCGCGCGCACCGAGGTATTTGATGACTGGCGCGCACCACGGCGTCGGCTGGTGCGCCGCCATCAACTTGGCATGTTCATCGTGAAGCTCGTCGCCCGCCGCCTCTGCCTCAAACTGCAACTTCTTGAGTTCGGACGAAAAGAGCGCGAAGGGACCTCGGGCGCGCAGGCTGTCGGCTTTCTGGAGAAACAGTGTCGCGGGCATTCGTGCTGCAGCAGAAACTGTCGTCAGCATGAACGCGCCAGCAAAGGCTAGATGATAATAACGCAAGTCCGCTCTCCCGCCCCAGGATGCTTGTTCGTCAGGCGGCGGCTTTTTGCAACGGGGAGCGGCAGGGATATTTTCGTTCAAGCACGGATCGCAGTACGTCTTTCGTGTCGGTCGTCGCGCGGCGGCTCGGGGGGACGGCGCGGAGCGCGGCGAGATATTCGTTCTTGTTGACGCGCGTCTTGTCGGCGACAGGGGGACAGAAGGCGGTATGTTCGTGACGTGCCTTAGCCGTGGCAAATTCCAGCTTCAGCTCGTCGCCGTTCGATTCGACGAGGCGTTTGAGCCGGTAGAAATCGGGCGAGAGCAGCGCGAACGGGCCGCGACGGAGCAAAGTGTCGACGCGAACAAGGAAGTGGGCGACGTCTTGTGCGCTGGCGGCAGTCACTGGTGCAGCAATGAGAAAACACGCCAGCAGGTATTTTCGCACCAGGCCACTCCGATCGAACTCACCGACGGTCAGGCCGGACAGGGGTATTTTCGTGTCAACAAGACGCGCATGAATTCGTTTAGTTCAGATTCGCGCGGACTGCCAAAGGCATCGCTCGGACCGTGCCAACCAATTCATCGGCGCCGATCGGCCCCTTGCCTGCGGGGGACAATAAGCGGGCACCCTATGCGCCGCAATTGCGGTCAGGCGTTAATCAATCACGCCCCCGCTGATGCTGGACCACCGAGTGCACTGGGGCGGCGGGTCCTGGGGATCGACGAGCCGGCCGTGGGCAAGGCGACGGGGATATCACCCGCACGGTCGATCTTGCCGCCCCCGACGATCGTCTTGATCTCCTCACCGGTCAGCGTCTCGAGTTCGAGCAAGGCGCCAGCCAGCGCGTGGAGCTGATCAGTATGAGTCGAGATGACTTCTGTCGCCCGGGCATGGCCGCCCTCGACCAATTTACGAATTTCGGCATCGATCGTCAGCGCGGTCTCGTTTGACATATTGTGGCGCTGGGTCTGCGAATAGCCGAGGAAGGTTTCGCCCTGCTCTTCTTCATATTGGAGCGGGCCCAATATGTCGGACATGCCCCACTGCATGACCATCGCCCGAGCGAGCTTGGTCGCCTGCTTGATATCGCTCGACGCACCCGAAGAGACTTTGTCGTGGCCGAATATCACTTCTTCGGCAACGCGCCCGCCCATGACCGAAGCCAGGTCAGCGAACATCTTGTCGCGGTGGTACGAGTAGTTGTCGCGTTCGGGCATCGACACAACCATGCCGAGCGCGCCGCCACGCGGGATGATCGTCGCCTTGTGGATCGGGTCCGAAGCGGGCTCGTGGATGCGGACGAGGGCATGGCCGGCCTCGTGATAGGCAGTCATCCGCTTTTCCTCGGGCGTCATGGCGAGCGACTTCCACTCGGTGCCCATGATGACGCGGTCCTTGGCGAGCTCGAACTGCGCCATCGCGACCAGCCGCTTGCCGAGCCGAGCGGCCATCAGCGCCGCCTCGTTGACGAGATTGGCGAGGTCGGCGCCCGACATGCCCGGGGTGCCGCGCGCGAGCGTGCGCGCCTCGACATCGGGAGCCAGCGGGACCTTCTTCATGTGGACCTCGAGGATCTTCACCCGGCCCTCGATGTCGGGCAGCGGGACGGTCACGCGGCGATCGAAGCGGCCGGGGCGGAGAAGCGCGGGGTCAAGCACGTCGGGACGATTGGTGGCGGCGATGATGATGATGCCTTCGTTGGCCTCGAAGCCGTCCATTTCGACCAGCAGCTGATTGAGGGTCTGCTCGCGTTCGTCATTGCCATTGCCCAGGCCGGCGCCGCGGTGACGACCGACGGCGTCGATCTCGTCGATGAAGACGATGCACGGGGCGCTCTTCTTGGCCTCGGCGAACCTGTCGCGCACGCGGCTTGCGCCGACGCCGACAAACATTTCGACGAAGTCCGAGCCCGAGATGGTGAAGAACGGCACGCCAGCTTCGCCGGCGATGGCGCGAGCGAGCAGAGTCTTGCCGGTACCAGGCGAGCCAACCAGCAGCGCGCCCTTGGGAATCTTGCCGCCGAGCCGGGCGAACTTGCCCGGATCCTTGAGGAACTCGACGATCTCCTGAAGCTCTTCGCGGGCCTCGTCGATGCCGGCGACGTCGGCAAAAGTCACGCGGCCTTCCTTTTGCGTGAGCATGCGCGCGCGAGACTTTCCGAATCCCATCGCGCCCGAGCCCGAATTCTTCTGCATCTGGCGGAAGACGAAGAAGCTGACGCCGAGGATGAGGAGGAAGGGCAGAGAATTATAGATCATCAGCATGAGCAGCGAGGACTGCTCTTCTGCCTTTACTTGGACCGCGACATTCTTCGCGATGAGGCGGTCGGAAACGTTGGCGTCGGTCGGGGCGACGGTTCGGAAAGTCTGGCCGTTGGCGAGCTTGCCACTGATCACCGCGCCAGTGCCGGTGGACGAGGTCGCAATGGTCACGCCGCGGACATTTCCCTCATCAACCTGATGGACAAATTCGGAGTAGGCCAGCGGCTGGCCAGCGGTGGCGCCGCGCCCGCCGTCGATCATCTGCACGAACAACACGAGCCCGAACAGCACGCCAACCCAGATGAGCAGCGATTTGGTCCAGGCATTGGGCTTTTTCTCGTTCATTCGGATCGTCCTTGGTGGGCCGGCGTGGTCACTTCGCTAAGATAGGCGCATCGACCTTAATGACAATGATACGGACCGCTCAAGCCGACGCGATGATGCATTTGGCAGCCGATTGAGGTTGCTTGCCACAGGCGTGCTGCCTTCGCCTCCGCATTGACGTTGTTCGCGGTGCGGGCAATCGCACGAAGTTAGCGAACGGTGCTTCCGTCCCGCTCCAGCGCGCCCCAGCCGAGCATCAGCCACCCTGCGATCAGCAGGAGGCCGCCGACCGGGGTGATCGCGCCGAGCCAGCGGGGTAGGCCCAGAGCCATCAGATAGAGGGTGCCCGAGAAGACGATCGTGCCGAGCGCCATGCACCAAGCGGCGAGCGGAGCTCGACGATAGGGGAGAATTGCGATGACCAGTAGCGCGATCGCGTGAGCGAGCTGATATTGGGTCGCGGTCTGCCACCAGCCGAGTTGCTGCGCTCCCAGGCTCGAGCGCAGGGCGTGCGCGCCGAACGCGCCCAACATTACCGCCGAGGCGCCGAGGAGCGCGGCGGCCGCGAGGGTCGGGCGGTTGGGGGCGGGCATCATCAGGCGACCGGCTGTACCATGCGAATCAACGGGACGGAAACAACATCCGCGTCGGCTCAGGTGCGCTCTGCCTCGACATAGGCGCAGGTGCGGTAGAGCGCGCCACTGGCCCAGGTAGCTATCAGTTCGGCGGCGGTGGAGCCGTCGGCCCGGGCGATTTATCTGCATGGGTGAGGATCGAGCGACCAATTCCCCGGCGTACGTAAGTCGGGTCGGTGTACATGCGCGGATCCGCGCGGGTTCGGTGCGCGGGTGGAGCAAGCGGAGTTCACGCAGCGCGTGGCTGTGCTTGCTGCCATAGAGGGTCGCGCAGCGACTCCATCTCCCGCAACCGGCCAAGCCACCGGTTGCGGTGACGACGAAATTGGTACGGTTGGCGACGAGTTTGGTGTCGAGCCCCATTACGGCGGCGCGGGCGGGGAACTCGGCGGGAAGCAATTACGGCAACTGGAGCTGGTCGATGGCGCGCCGCGTGACCTCGCGCATGGGCGGAAGGTCGGCTTCGGTCGCGACGCGAACGGCGAAGCTGACGCGCCCCTTATTGCGCCGGAACGAGGGTGGTGAAAGCGGTGCGGACGCCTGCCGAAAAGCGGTCGTAGATGGCGCGCGCGGCCTCGGCGATGCCCGGCTGGCGATCGCGTCCGCCGAGCGCGAAGACAACCAAGGCGACGCGGTGGCCGTCAGGCATCGTAATGAAGCCGATGTCATTGGTGACACCATCGAGCGTGCCCGTCTTGTCTTCGACCCGGGTGCCTACGGGGAGCAGGGCGCGGATACGGCGGGTACCGGTCTTGCAGCGACTCATCAACTCGAACAGGACGGAGCGGCTGTCGGCCTTGAGGACGTTGCCGCTGTCGAGTTTGTGCAACAGCGTGACCATCGCGGTTGGCGTGGCGACGTCCTTGCGGTCGGCAAGGTGGCCGCGATCGCGCAATAGCTGGGCGATGGTCCGGTCCATGCGGATTCCGGTTAGCTCATTGAAGTTCAGCCATTGCTGGATCGTCGAGGGACCGCCGAGGTTGGCGAGCAATTGGTCGGTAGCGATGTTGTCGCTGCGGGTTATCATCAGCTCCATCAGCTTGGCGGCCGAGCGGCCACCGATCAGGTCGTCGAGGCGCCGGCGGCCATGATCGACCTGCGCAAGATAGGCAGCGGCAATGGCGACCTTGACCGTGCTGGCCATCGGAAAGGGGGTGTCGCCGTTGACCGTGACGGTCGAACCGTCGCGCAGATCAAGCGCGGCGATGCCATATTGGCCGGGGCGCGCGGCGATCAGGTTGGTTAGCTGGCGCTCGAGGCCGACGAGCTCGGGCGAACTTGCCGCCAACGCCGGCTGCGCGAGGGAAGTGAGGAGCAGGCCGGCAATCAGGGTCAGGCGCATTTAGAGTCCTCGAGGGGCGTCGCCGCGGCGCAGATTTTATCGTTCCGCAACTTGCTCGGTCCTGAACACGAGATGGTCAACAAATAGTTTCACTGACTGGTCGATTGCGTTGAGTGACAGGTCATGAGCGGCGAGCGCGGGGAGGGGCGGGGGAAAGACACCAACGCGAGCCGCCGGAGAGCTTCATTCCGGCGAGAGTGGCAGTGCCGCCTCTGGTCAAAGCGTTGAGAGCGCGGGCTAGGTCGGGGCCTCGCGGTGCGGGGGCGTCGAGGGCACTGAAGGCGGCGAGGAGCAGGCGGCGCTGTAGCTCTCGTGGAAGGTTTTCGGGGTCGAGCGTGACAATATTGCCGCAGTGAGTGAGGCGGTCGGCCTGCGCCAGAGACCAATCGAGCGCGTCGTCGGCTTCGCGCAGCCACGCCGCGCTGGCGGCGAGCCGTTCGGCGTCGAGCGGGGCTTCGGTGAGCCACGAGCGCACGCGGGCGCGGTCATGGCGGGGGTCGCGGTTGGACGGGTCGTCGGTGGGGGCGAGGCCGGCGGCGGCGGCGATCGCTTCAAGCTCGAGCTTGCGCCAGCCAAGGAGCGGGCGAATCAGGGCGACGCCCGGCGAAAGTGTGCGCGACGGGCGGACACCGGCGAGACCCGAGACGCCCGAGCCGCGCGCGAGACGCATCAGCAGGGTTTCGGCCTGATCGTCGGCGTGGTGCGCGGTGGCGACGGCGGACAGTCTGCGGTCGGTGGCCCACCGGGCGAGCAGGGCGTAGCGTTCGTCGCGGGCGCGGGCCTGGACGTTGGCCGTTGGGGGGTCGGTCCAGCGTGCGGAGAGGATGATGTGCGGGACCGCGATTGCGGCGCAGATTGCCGCGACGCCTTCAGCTTCGTTGCGGGAGGCGGGGCGGAGGCGGTGGTCGACGGTGACGGCTTCGACCTCGCCGGGGCGCGCGGCAGCAGCGAGGACTAGCAGGGCGAGGCTGTCGGGACCGCCCGACACGGCAATGCCGATGCGGCCAGCGGGCGCGAGCGGCCCGAGGTCGGCGGCGAAGCGGGTTTGGTTCATGCCGAAGACCCTCTCCTACAGTCGCGCTGGTTCCCTCCCCGGTTTCGGGGAGATTTAAGTTACTTGCATCCTGCTTGCGCACGGGCGGCGGGGACCATCGCGGCGAGCGCGGGGCGGAGGGAGGCGCCGTAGACGTCGGTAAGCTCGGCATAGGCTTTGCAAGCCTGGCTCGCCTGGTTGAGCTTCACCAGCGACTGGCCGAGGTAGAACAGGCTGTCGGGCGCGCGTTCTCCCTTGGGGTTGCTGCGGTAGTTGGCGAGGAGGGCTTCGGCGGCGGCGCGTGGCTGGCCCTTGTCGAGCAGTGCGCGGCCAGCCAGGTTATTGGCCCAGCTGACGCGGCGGTGGCCAGGGAAACTCGACGCCATTGCGCGCAACTGGGCGATCGACTGGTCATAATGCTTGGCGGCCCACAGGTCGAAGCCGGAGACATAGGCGGCCTCCCCGGCGCTCTCGAAACCGGAGGCGGCGGGGGGCGTGACGGCGGCGACGCGTGGAGGAATGGGTTGGGGAGCGACGACAGGCAGCGGTCCGGCCTCGCTGGCGGCGGCGGGGAGCGTTGCTGCGCCGGCACCGACTTCGATCGCCTTGAAGCGGGAGTCATTGTCGGCACGAAGGCGAGCGAGGTCGGCTTCCATGACGCCAAGGCGATGGGTGTTTTCCTCAGAGGTGCGGACTAGTTCGGTCACCTGCCGCTCGATCACGTCGAGGCGGCCCGTCATCGACGTGACGGCTTCTTGCGTCGCTGCGGGGGCGTCGGTGAACCCTGCGGTATCGGCCGGCTGACCCTTGGGAAAGACCGTTTTCTGGACCTGGCGAACCTGGCGCTCGAGCCGCTCGATGCGTTGTTCTGGCGTGACTGGTTCGCGCGCGGCAGCGGCGAGCGGCGTAAGGGAGAGGGTGAGAAGCAAAAGAGTGCGCAGGAGCATGGTGTCGGTCCGGATTTGTGAAATCATGGTTGTTCAACCGGCTGGCTGTCGCGGCGATGAACTATTGAATGTTGCCGGGAAGCCTGGGCGGGTCTGAAGCGACGGTCACCGTCGTGCCCCCCTTGGCAAGGTTGGCGGGAAGCAGGCTGACCTTGGACACGGGGTGGCCGGACTTGCCGATCGCGGGGACGTCGCGACCGGCGACGGTGATCTTGAGTCCCTCGGGCCGTCCAGCGTCGAGCTGCGGGGCCGTGGCGGTGGCGGGGAGATCGAAGCGCTCGCCCGGCGCCAGGTTACCGATCTTGAGCGTCTTGTCGCCGTCGCGGACGTGAATCCACACCGGAGCGTTGATCGCGGCAATCGACACCGGGCCACTGGTCGGTGGTGCCTGAATCGGCGAAGCAGCAGCGGGTGCGGCAACCGGTGTGGGTGCGACCACGCCCTGCGGCGTGGCAGTCGCGGCCGGCTCCAGGTCGCGATTGCGCAGCCAGCTGAAAATTCCGAGGAGCAGGAGCGCGCCGATGACCGCGGCGACGATCAGCCACTTGGGCATCGAGCGCTTGGGATCGGCCGGCTGGAATACTTCGGGCTGGATCGAGACGGGGCGGGTGCCGCCCATTTCGAAGCGTAGCTGATCGGCGATCTCGGCGCGATCAAGGCCGACGACGGTCGCGTAATTCTTGGCGAAACCGATTGAGTAAGTCGGGGCGGGCAGGGTCGCCCATTCGCTCGCCTCGAGCGCGGCAAGGTGGCGGGTTGGGATTCGGGTCTGCGCAGCGATGGCATCGAGGGTCAGACCCTGCGCCTCGCGCGCGGAACGCAGCCGCTCGCCGACCGTTGCGATTGCCATCCCGTCCTCGACCTCGTCCATTGCAGTCCCCTCAAGCCCGCTTGTCTTAGGGCGGGGGGGCAGTGTCAACATGGGTTGGTCTGTCAATCGACCGCCGCGCCGTGCTTTTTTGCCCAGTCGGTGAGGGTCTTGCGCATGTTTTTCGGCGGTTTGGCGAGAAGCTCGGTCATTTTGGCGCGGATGGCGGGGGCGTCGATCGATCGGACCATGGCCTTGACCGGTCCGATCGCCGCCGGGGTGATCGAGAAATGCTCGATGCCGATGCCGATCAGCGCCATGGCTTCAAGCGGACGTCCGCCCATCTCGCCGCAGATGCGGACGGTGACTCCGGCCGCTTTTGCCTGGTTGGTGACGCGGCGAATGAAGCGCAGGATCGCAGGGCTGAGCCAGTCGTAGCGCGCGGCGAGGCGCGGGTCGGCGCGGTCGGCGGCGAACAGGAATTGGGTGAGATCGTTGGTTCCGATCGACAGGAAATCGATGCGGGGGAGGAGGATATCGAGCATTTCGGCGAGGCTCGGCACTTCGAGCATTGCACCATATTCGATCCGGGTGGGGAGCAACCGCTTGGCGTTCTTCGCCCATTCAAGCTGAACCTCGAACAGCGCGCGCGCCTCTTCATATTCCCACGGCTCGGAGACCATCGGGAACATGACGCGCAGCACTCGGCCGCCCGCCGCCTCGATCAGCGCGCGCGCCTGCGCCTTCATCAGCGTCGAGCGTTCGAGGCTGAGGCGGAGCGCGCGCCAGCCCATAGCCGGGTTCTCGCTCTGGTCGCGGTGATCCTGGAGATAGGGCAGCGCCTTGTCGCCGCCGATGTCGAGCGTGCGGAACACGACCGGGCGGTCCCCGGCGCTGTCGAGCACGCTCTTGTAGAGGCGCTGCTGGCTTTCGCGGCCGGGAAGGGTGGCGGCGATGAGGAACTGGAATTCAGTGCGGAACAGGCCGATTCCGTCGGCGCCGGTGATGTCGAGTTGGGCGGCGTCATCGGCAAGGCCCGCGTTGACCATCAGCGTGACCCGCGTGCCGTCCTTCGTCGTCGGGGGCAGGTTGCGGATCGCGGCGAACTCGGCGCGGCGACGCTGGCTCAAGGTCATGCGCGTGTCGAACTGGTTGGACAGCGGTCGCGTCGGGCGGACGACGACGGTGCCAAGATCGCCGTCGACGAGCACGGTGTCGCCTTCGCTCGCGACATGGCGGATATCGGCGACGCGGCCGACCACGGGGACGCCCATTGCTCGTGCGACGATGGTGACGTGGGCGGTCAGCGAGCCTTCCTCGAGGACAACGGCTTTCAAGCGGCGGCGGTCATATTCGAGCAATTCGGCGGGGCCGAGATTGCGCGCGATCAGCACGGTATCCTTGGCAAGCCCGGTCTGCGCGGCGGTGCCCATCCGCCCCGAGACGATCCGCAGAAGGCGGTTGGCGAGGTCGTCGAGGTCGTGCATCCGCTCCTTGAGGAGGGGGTCGTCGATATCGCGCATCCGGGCGCGCGTGCGTTGCTGGACCCGCTCGATCGCCGCCTCGGCGGTGAGGCCTGAGTCGATGGCCTCGTTGATGCGCCGGCTCCAGCCTTCGTCATAAGCGAACATCTTGTAGGCCTTGAGAATCTCCTGATGCTCGCCGATCGTGCCGAATTCGGCCTCGCGGGTCATGTTCTCGATCTGCTCGCGCATGCGGCGGAAGGCGGCGTAGACGCGGGTACGCTCGGCCTCGGTATCGTCGGCGACGGTCTGATGGACCAGGACCCGCGGCTGGTGGAAGACGGCGACTCCGCGCGCCATGCCGCTGACCAGCTTGAGGCCCGCGACGCGGACCGCGCCAGTCTCGCTGTGGCCGCTGCGGCGGGTAAGGTCGACGAGACGGGCACTGGCGATGAGTTCGGACAGGACCATCGCGACGGTCTGCAGCGCCTCGATCTCGACATCCTCATAGCCGCGCGGTTCGGCGTGCTGGACCGAGAGTACGCCGATGACATTTTCGCGGTGGATGATGGGGACGCCGGCAAAGCTGTGAAAGCGTTCCTCGCCGGTTTCGGGGCGATAGACGAACTCGGGGTGGTCGGCGGCTTCGGCGAGGTTGAGGATGCGGGCCTCACGCGCGATCGTGCCGACCAGGCCCTCGCCGAGCGCGAGGCGGGTAACGTGGACAGCTTCCTTGCGCAGGCCGTAAGTGGCGAACAACTCAAGCATATTTTCGCGCATCAGGTAGATCGAACAGACTTCGCTTTTCAGAGCAGTGGCGATGAGATCGACGACATGATCGAGCTTGGCCTGCGGCGAGCCACGGCGGGCCATCAACGCGTGGAGCCCGGTAAGGATTTCGCGTGCGGCGGCGACGGCAGGGGTGGGCATCAAACGGCGCTAGCAGGCGACGGGCCGGGGGCCAAGCGCGTGGCGACGATCCGCAAAGCGCCAAGCGCGCGAAAAGCTCACGCCATTTCGGACGCGGTAGCGCGCGCGCAAATCAACCCGAGCGGGCATATACAGGCGGGTGCCGGAACATAGCCGCAATGGGCAGCCGTGACGCGATCCATACCCGCCCCGCCCGACTGTGCCACGAAGGCGGGGACGGCGCCGGGCGTCATGGCTGCCCGTCAGAGCGTGCATGTGGTCAGCAGCACGCGAGCGCAGCGGAGAATAGACGGGTGTTTGCCGATTGGGCGGCTGGCCTTCGCTGACCTGATGGCTAGCCACGGCTCTCCAACGCTGCGACGGCTTCCTCGACCAGCTCGGCGATGATCGCGGCGACGGGTTCTTCGCGTTTCACCATCCCGACCGATTGGCCGGCCATCACCGAGCCGGACTCGATGTCGCCGTCGATCACCGCGCGGCGCAGGGCGCCGGCCCAATAATGTTCGATCTGAAGCTGGGCCTCAGCCATTTCGAGGGTGCCATCGTCGAGCAGATTGGCGATCTCGCGCTGTTTGGCAGCGAAATTCTCGGTCTCGCGGTTTTTCAGCGCGCGAACGGGGATGACGGGGAGGCGGGCATCGAGCTGGACCGACGGAACGGCGTCGCGGGCCGAGGCGCGCAGGAACGCCTTCTTGAAGTTGGGGTGGGCAATGCTTTCGGTGGCGCAGACGAAGCGGGTGCCGAGCTGGACCCCGACCGCGCCCATTTCGAGATAGGCGGCGATCGCCTCGCCGCGCCCGATCCCGCCGGCCACGAACACCGGGATTTCGGCGGCGACTTCGGGCAGGATCTCCTGGGCGAGGACCGAGGTGGAGACGGGGCCGATGTGACCGCCCGCTTCCATCCCCTCGATGACGAGGGCATCCGCTCCGGAGCGGCGCAGTTTCTTGGCGAGGGACAGGGCGGGGGCGAAGGCAATGAGTTTTGCGCCCGAGGTTTTGATCTGGTCGATCGCACCGCCCGGGGGGAGGCCACCGGCAAGGACGACGTGGGTCACGTGATGCTTGGCGCAGACGTCGATCAACTCGCTCAGCATGGGATGCATGGTGATCAGATTGACGCCGAACGGCTTGATCGTCAGCGCCTTGGTGGCGGTGATTTCGCGGTCGAGCAGGTCGGGGGTCATCGCTCCGCAGGCGATCACGCCGAAGCCGCCGGCGTTGCTGATCGCCGAGACGAGGTGGCGCTCGGACACCCAGCTCATCGCGCCGCACATGATGGCGACTTCGCAGCCGAGGAAGTCGGTGCCGCGGTGCATCAGCTCGGCGAGGCGGGCGCGTCCCAGCTCCTCGCCGATCCCCGACCCATGCATTGCGCGCGGTTCGACGATCATTCCCTCACCGCTCATGCTGCCGCTCCCGCGTCGAGCGCGGCGGCCGGTGCATCGAGCCCGAAGGCGGTGTGGAGGACGCGGACGGCGAGCTCGGTGTAATCCTCGCTGATCAGGACTGAGACCTTGATCTCGCTGGTCGAGATGGCGACGATGTTGATCTGGCGCTCGGCGAGCGTGTCGAACATCTGCGCGGCGATGCCGGCATTGGACCGCATTCCGACCCCGACGACGCTGACTTTCACGATGTCGGTGTTGGTGACGATCTCCTCAAACCCGCCCGCTTCCTTGACCTTGGCGAGGGCGTCGACGCTGTGGGCGAGGCTGGCCTTGGGGACGGTGAAGGTGAGGTCGCTTTTGAGGCCGGCTCGCGCGGACTGGACGATCATGTCGACGTTGATCCCGGCGTCGGCAAGCGGACGGAAGATGGCGGCGACGGTCCCGGGGCGGTCGGGCAGGCCGGTCAGCGTGATGAACGCCTCGTTGCGGTCATGGGCGATGCCGGTGATGATGTTGCGTTCCATCGTGGTTCCTTCGTCGGCAACAATCATTGTGCCGGGCAAATCTTCGAATGAGGAAAGGACCTGAAGCGGCATGCCATAGCGCATGGCGAGGCCGACGGATCGCGTTTGCAGGACCTTGGCGCCGACCGAGGCCAGCTCGAGCATTTCCTCATAGGTAACGACGTCGAGCTTGCGCGCGCGAGGGACGATGCGGGGGTCGGTCGTATAAACACCGTCGACGTCGGTGTAGATGTCGCAGCGGTCGGCCTTCGCAGCGACGGCCAACGCGACGGCGGAGGTATCTGATCCACCGCGGCCGAGCGTGGCGAGCGCGCCTTCGCTGGTGACGCCCTGAAAGCCGGGAATGACCGCGATCCCGCGATCGTCGAACACGCGTTCTAGCACCGCGACGTCGATCCCTTCGATAAGGGCGGAGGCGTGGCCCGAGGCGCGGATAGGCAATTGCCAGCCCATGTAGCTGCGCGCGTTGAGGCCCATGCCTTGCAGGGTCATGGCGAGCAGTCCGGCGGTGACCTGCTCTCCGCTCGCGACAACCACGTCATATTCGCGCGGGTCGTAGAGCGGGGCGGCGTCTTTGCACAATTGAACAAGGCGGTCGGTTTCGCCGGCCATTGCCGAGACGACCACCGCGACCTGGTTACCGTCGGCAACTTCGCGCTTCACGCGGTCGGCGACGTGACGGATGCGCTCGATCCCGGCCATCGAAGTGCCACCGAATTTCATGACGATGCGCTGTCCGATATTGGGCATGGGGCGGTCGGAGTTCCTTGGGTAAGTCGCGGCGTCCTGTTAGGAACCGCTCATGACGAACACAAGTATCGTGCATCCGTTGCGCTCACCGACGTCGAGCGTCGTCGATTCGGAAGCAGCGCACTTCGGGGCGATGGCGGACGATTGGTGGGATCCGGCGGGCCAATCGGCGATGCTTCACCGGCTTAACCCGGTGCGATTGGCCTATATCCGCGACCGGGTCGACCAGCACTGGGCGATGGACGAGTGCACCTTACGGCCGCTGGCGGGCAAGCGCGCGCTCGATGTCGGATGCGGGGCGGGGTTGCTGTGCGAGCCGCTGGCGCGAATGGGGGCGGCTGTCACGGGGGTCGATGCGGCGCCCGAGCTGGTTGCGGTAGCCGCGGCGCATGCCGATGCGCGCGGGCTCGCGATCGATTATCGCCCGGTTGGGGTCGAGGCGGTCGAGGGGCTGTTCGACCTGGTTATGGCGATGGAAGTGGTCGAGCATGTCGCCGATCCGGGGGCGTTCGTCGCGGCGCTTGCAGCGCGGGTTGCGCCGGGGGGGATGCTGATTCTGTCGACGCCTAATCGGACCGCGCTGTCGAAGCTGCTGACGATCACGCTGGCGGAAGGATTCGGGCGGATCCCGCGCGGCACGCATGATTATGACAAGTTTCTGGGGCCCGAGGCGTTGGGGGATATCGTGCGAGCGGCGGGGATGCGCGTGGCCGATGTCGAAGGGATTGCCTTCTCGCCGACGAGGGGGCTCCACCGGAGCGAGGATTTGCGGCTGAACTACCTGATGACGGCGGTGCGGACAGTGTCACCAGCGTCATCCTGAACTTGTGTCAGAATCCTGAAACGTGTTCCGGATGACGGCTCGGGCGCTCCTGCTAAAAATCGACTTTGTCGTAGTGCGCGGGGGGGACGATCACTTCCATGCGCTCGCCCAGCAGGGGCCTGAACGCAGGGCGGGATTTCATGACCGAGTACCAGTCCTTGGTCTGCTTGTGGCCGCGCCAATCGAGCGCACCGAGATAGTCGATCACCGATAATTGCGCCGCTGCCGAGAAGTCGGCGAGGCTGAGGCCGGCGCCGGCGACCCAGCGGCGGTGGTCGAGGAGATAATCGAGATAATCGAGGTGCCCATTGGCTACCTTCATCGCCTGGCGGAGCACGCCGGTGTCGGGGGATTCACGGCTGACAAGGCGTTTTCGCATCCGCTCGTTCATTAGCGGCTCGACCACTTCGCGGAACAATTTCTCGTCGAACCAGGCGGTCAGCCGACGAATTTCGGCGCGGGCGGCGGCGTTGCCGTGGAGCATCGGCGACTTGTCGATTGTCTCGTCGAAATATTCGACGATCGGCTGGCTGCCGATGAGGGTGAGGCCAAGCTCGGTCTCGACCAGTACCGGGGTTTCGCCCGCCGGGTTCAAGTCCATGAACTCGTCGCGGCGATCCCATGGATTTTCGCGCACCAGTTCGTGCGCAATGCCTTTCTCGCCGAGCACCAGGCGGACCTTGCGCGAGAAGGGGCACAGCGGGAATTGAAAAAGTTGCCACATGGGGGCGAGCTTTAGCGTGCGCGGCGGGCGCGTCCACCGGGTATCGGCCACCTGGCGTTATACGGGCGTTGGCTCGATCCGATCGATCATCCGGTTATGTAGCCATAGCTCGCACGCCACCGGCTTCGCAAGCGCGCGCGAAGCGGAGAGCGCCGCAGCATCGTCGTCGGCTTCGATCCATTCGGCGGCAGTGATTTTCCCCCGCCGGTCAAGGCAGTATAAACGGTAACTAGCCATGGGCGCCTCCCCACGGTCAAGATCTCATAAATGGCGGATTTATGCGAGTCCGCCAGCCGACACACGATCAAACATATTTCGGCTGCGAAACGGCTTGCGCAGACCCCTATCAGCGGCGCGGGTAGTTAGGGCTGGGCAGGTTGGCGGTTTCGCGTTCGATCGCTGCAGCGGCCTGGCCCAGGGCCTGCTGGATTGCGGGCAGGGTGCGCTGCATCGCCCGGGCCGAGGATTGCATCGCTCCGGCGCTCGAGGCGACATCGCGCTGAATCTCCTGCTCAGCGTAGGGGTTCTCGCGGCGGGTTTCGCTGCCGACGGTCTTGCGACGATCGGCGGGGGTGGCGGGGCGACCATCGATCGCGGCTTCGAGTTCGCCGACGGGAAGGTTCATGAAGGCGTGGGTCAGCGCACCGGCCATGCGGCCAAGCTGGGCCGGGAGCGCGGGGTCCATGATCTGCGGCGGGATTGGGACAGGGGCCGGCGCCGGGTAAGCCTGGGCGAGCGCCGGGGTGGCGAGGGACAGCAGCGGGAAGATCAGGAGGGGACGCATTGGGTTACTCCGTGAATCGACGATCCGCTTGCCATAGCATGATTCGATTGGTTTTTCCTGAACGCCTAGCCGAGCGTCAGCCACGCGAGCGCGGCGCCGCCGACGAGGATGCGGTACCAAGCGAACGGGCCGAAGCCGCGCTTGGTGATGATCGCAAGGAAGGCCTTGATCACGACTAGGGCGACGAGGAACGAGACCAGCGCGCCAAGCCCGATCATCGGCAGGCCGATGGGGCCAAGCTCGTGGCGGTTTTTGAACAACTCGAGCGCGGTGGCTCCCGCCATCGTCGGGAGCGCGAGAAAGAAGCTGAATTCGGCAGCGGTGCGGCGCTCGACCCCGAGGGTGAGCGCGCCGAGGATGGTCGCGCCGGATCGGCTGACCCCGGGGATCATCGCGAGACACTGGAAGACGCCGATCAAAAGCGCCTTGTGCCACGGGATGGCCGAGACCGAGGCAATGTCGCCGCGCCTGGCGGTCTTCTCGATAATGAGGATGGCGATGCCGCCGACGATCAGCGCGACCGACACGATCCGAGCCGAGCCGAGCATCGCTTCGATCTGCTTGTGTATCGCAAGGCCGAGGACCGCGGCGGGAAGGAATGCAATCAGCACGTTGCGGACGAAGGCGAAGGCCCCGGGCTCGCGCTTCACCAGCCCCATGATCACCGCGACGAAGGTCCGCCAGTAGAGCACGACGACGGCCATCATCGCACCCAGCTGGATGACGACGTTGAACACTTTCCATGTCTCGGGATCGTAGCCGAGCAGGGCGTTGGCGAGGATCAGATGGCCGGTCGAGGAGACGGGCAGGAATTCGGTGATCCCCTCGACGATGCCGAGCAGGATGACGACGAGAATGATCGGCACGGGCGTTCCTTAAAGCGAAGCGGGGGGGAGGCCTTATAGCGAAGTGGGGGTTTCGTCGCTGCGCGGAGCAAAGCGGCCACCCTTGTGGAAGCGGTCGAGCCAGGCGGGGGCGACGGCGGCGAGTGGAGTCGGGGTGATTCCGAACGCCTCGAGGCCGGGGGCACCGGGGGCGGCAACATTGTCGGTCTGGAGCATCGCCCACTGATCGCGAGTCAGCGGCGCACCGGGCAGGAAGCCCAATTTAGCGATCAGTTCGGCGATGAAATTGGGAACGGGGGCAATCGCGGGAGACTGGCCGGCGAGCGCGGCAATGCGCTCGTTGAGGGTGCGCATCGACATTACCTCGGGGCCGCCGATTTCGTAAGTCTTCCCAGCGTAGGAAATGGGATCGAGCGCGGCGGCGGCGATCGCCCGGGCAAGGTCGGCAACATAGACCGGCTGGAACCTGGTACCGCCGGCGATGACGGGCAGCAAGGGGAGCCGCGCCATCTGCGCGAAGCGGTTGGTAAGCTGGTCCTCGCGGCCGAAGACGAGGCTCGGGCGGATAATGGTGGCGGTCGGGAAGGCAGCGCGTACGGCGGCCTCGCCATCGGCCTTGGAGCGGCCATAGGCGGAGACGGAGGCGGCGTCGGCACCGATCGCACTGACCTGAACGAAGGCGGATGCGCCGGCGATCGCAGCGGCCTCGGCGGCATTGCGGGCGCCCTCGACATGGACCGCGTCGAACTTGCCCTTGAGGATCCCGACGAGGTTAATGACGGCGGTGGCCCCCTCGCAGGCGCGATCGAGGCTGGCGCGGTTGGTCAGGCTGGTCGCGACGAAGCCCAGTTGGCCGACCGCTGCGAGCGGCTGGAGGAAATAGGCGGCGCGGACGTCGCGTTGGGCCACCCGCAGGCGGACCCCGGCGCGAAGCAGCACCTCGCACACATAGCGGCCGATGAATCCGCCGCCGCCGATGACGGTGACGAGCTTCAGCGAAGCATCAGGGGCCTGCGAAGCGCCGGGCGGGGAGGGGTTCATGGCCTCGCGCTCTACCCGCACCCCAAGCCGGTTGACAAGCCGCCGCGCCCCCCGCTAACCGCCGCGGCTCTACCGCGCAGACGATGACAAGCACCGTGCCCAGGTGGCGGAATGGTAGACGCACCAGCTTCAGGTGCTGGCGATCGCAAGGTCGTGGAGGTTCGAGTCCTCTCCTGGGCACCAGCGCTCCGCCAGGCGCTTGCAATCGCTGAAAAATGGCAGAATATGGACCACTCTTACAGCTCCGACGCTACAAAGAGGCGCTACAAAAGCGCCAAGCTGGAGCCTTGGTTATGGGTGTCGCTGTGGAATACGTTCGCCGCTTGAAGTCTGGCCGTCTTGAATATCGCAGGGCCTTCCCCGCGCCACTCCGTCCCTTCGTGGGCTCCCGTGAGTGGGTACGGTCCCTCGGCGCAAGGAGCGTGACGGAGCCGGGCGCGTTGGTTCGCTACGAAGCCGCCAATGCCGAATACGAGCGCACCGCGACGTTGGCGCGGAAGTCCCTGGCCGGGGCCTACGATGATCTTGACGCCCCTCGGATTGCCTGGCTCGCTCAAGAGTTCGAAACGGACTTCCTAGCTCAGGACGAGGCACGGCGCGTCATGGGGACCGCGGACCCTGAGATGCATGAAGCCGCCGACGATGGCCTGCGTGACACCCTCGCGGAGCGCAGCCCTGCCTTCATACGCGGTATGTTCCATCTGGACGCTGAAAGCCTTGCGGCCAAACACGGCTTGCGGCTGGACAAAGAGAGTGTGTCCTTCCTCGCCCTTTGCCGGGAACTTCTCAAGGCCATGATACGAGGAAACGAAATCCGTATGGCACGGGACAAGGGGGCGCTGGTGCCTACCCCCTCATCCCAAGAGGCCCCTCAGGCACTCGCAGCCGCGGCCAGCCGGAAAGCGCAAGCTCAACCGAGATTTGTCGTCTTGGCTCTCACGGAATTAGAGCGCCCAACCGGCGTAGGGGCCTCTACGAAGCAAGCCAGCCAAACGGCCCTAAGTCTCTTTAGGAGCGCCATGGGAGACCTCGCCCCTCAAGCAATCTCCCGCGCCACAGTCACGGAGTTTGCGGACCTTCTAGCTCGCCTCCCCGCAAACCGATCCGTCCGCGAAAAGCGCCTTCAGGTGCGAGAGGTCATTAAGTCCTCTGAGGGGCGCGACGTTCCGCGGCTAAGTTGGAAAACCCGTTCGACTCACCTTGGGTCCCTATCGGCCCTCTGGAACAAATTGGTTTCCTCGGGTGGGATCGATCCGGGACGCCTCAACCCCTTTGCTCGTCACAATATCGGCAAAGCGCCACCCCCGACCGTGAGCGCCGGATTCAACGCCGCGGAGCTTCACAAGATATTCTCTCTGCCAGTATTCACGGCTGGCGCCCGTCCAAGCGCTTGTCGCGGGGAGGCGGCTTATTGGGTCCCATTGCTCCTCCTGACAACGGGAGCCCGCCCTGAGGAAATCGCTCAGCTAATGGTCGCGGACGTTCAAAATGATGGGGAGGGTTGGGGCTGGACACTCACCATAACGGACACCGGGACCCATCCTCGCAAAGGCAAGCAACGTCTCAAAACGCCGGGCGCGGGTCGCACCTTTCCCGTACCCCCGTCGCTCATTGACCTTGGGTTCCTCAGGTACGTCGCCTGGCTCAAGGCCAGCAAGGAAACGGCTCTATTCCCGACACTGCGCACTAAGGGCGCCCGTAACCTCTTGTTCCCCAGTTTCGGCGAATGGTGGGGGAAGTACCTTCGCGCCAATGACGCTTGGCGGAAAGGGTGCAGAGGGGCGCGGGACTTTCGCCACACATGGCCCACCGCTGCCCGTGAGTGCGGGGTGTCGCGCGAAGCCCAAGAGTACATAATGGGTCATTATATGGGCGGAGGGACTAGCAACGCGACCTATGGGGACCGGCGCTCGCTAGGTCGCGAACTGCGCAAGGTGAGCTTCAAAGGTTTTGAAACCGCTAGGATCGCTCCTTGGCGGCCCCTCGATTAAAGAGACTAGATCACTGACCGGGCACACACCGCGCGAGATTTGATCAGTAAAAGGATGATTTTACAGTGGCTCAAGGGTAAAATGACTAACGAGTAAAGCCACATTTTATCGCATACCCCGCATGTACAAATTGCACAGAGACGTAGAGGAGGAAGTTATACTCGAGGACCCGATCAGCGCCCTTACGTGGCGTACTCGCCAGATGAATCCTGCTATTATCACCCGTGAGCCTTACCGAGACTGCACCGGCCTCGTGATCCACCTGAACCCACCAATGTTCAGCTTCCAACCTGCGTTCCGCACGGCACACATGAGGGAAGCAACTGAACCGGCTGCGACGGCCTTCAGAGAAGTCTGGCTCGTGCGAGACCAAGGCGTGCTCCTTTGGAAGGACGGTTCCTTCATCGACCAGATACACGACGACTTCTGATACGGCGCGCGTCCATGAAGACTCTTCCCAGACCGCCTGAGAGCCTCCAGAATCGTCGTCCACGCATCATCGGAGGAATGAATGGTCGAGCGTCCCGACGATCCCCACGAGGCTCCTGACGGCCTTGACGACGATCATCCCGAAGACCTTCCACCACGAGCCTTCAACGAGGCTCTGCACTACGGTCTAGCCGACGATGATCGGCTCGTCAGTGACATCTCACATCGATATCCCGAGCCGTCACCGGACGATGTTCCGGACGATAAGCCGCATCGTCGGGATGGTGTGAGTCCTCTCCTGACACTCGAACCGACGACCATTGAAAACACCGGACAAAACTTCGCACCCGACGAGGACTCGAACCAGCCAACCCCTCGCAGTCCTCTTCTGGGCACCATTTGGCGAAGATGAGGCGAAAGGCCGTGCCCCCAATGTCACTCACGGGTTCAGAAATTCGCGCACTTCGGCTTGGCACCAGCTGGTTCGCCTGATCAGGCGAGGAGCCGCCACAGCAGCGCGACGATCCCGGCAAAGCTCACCGTGAACACCAGCGTTCGGACGACGGGCACGCCTGCGGCATAGAGCGGGAGGTAGAGCGCGCGGGCTCCGAGCCACAGCATCGCCGCTAGCGCCGTCAGATTATTATTGAGGTGCGCGACCTCGATGGCGAGGATGGCGGCGATCACGACCGGGAAGGTCTCGAAGAAATTAGCTTGCGCGCGTTCGAGCCGGCCGACGAGCGGACTTGGCGGGGGCATTTGCTCATCGCGCGCGCTCACGTTCCACTTGGTGCCGTATTGGCGCGTACGCACCTGCGCCGCAGCGAAGATGTGGACGAGGGCAAGGACGCAGCCCCAGGCGAGAATTTTCAATTCGATGCTCATGTGCTTGTCCCCTTTGCGCAAGCGATGGGCGACGAGTGGCCGCCTGTCAAAGCGCGCGCTGGATCAGACGCGCGAGCGGGGCTAGGCTTGGGCCATGCCGTTGTACGAAATCGATGGGATGGCGCCGCTGGTGGGCGAAGGGGCGTGGGTCGCACCGTCAGCTGACCTGATCGGAGACGTGCAGCTGGGTCGCGGCGCCAGCGTGTGGTTCGGCGCAGTCATCCGTGCCGACAACACGCCGATCGTGATCGGCGACGAGAGCAATGTGCAGGACGGCGCGATCGGGCACAGCGACCCCGGCGCGCCGTTGACGATCGGGGGCCGCGTTACCGTCGGGCATCAGGCGATCCTTCATGGCTGCACGATTGGCGACGGGGCGCTGATCGGGATGGGCGCGCGGGTGCTCAACCGGGCGGTGATCGGGGCCGGGTGCCTGGTCGGGGCGGGAGCGCTGGTGACCGAGGGCAAGATGTTTGCGCCTGGAATGCTGATCGTCGGGTCGCCGGCGCGAGCGGTGCGGGCGCTGAGCGAGGAGGAACGCCACGCGCTGCTGGCGTCGGCGGCGCACTATGCCCAGAAGGCGGCGCGCTATGCCGCGGGATTACGGTATATTCGTAACACTTGAGTGCTCGCGCAAAGTGCCCATCTTGGTGGCATGATCGAAATCCGCCCCTTCGCTTCGCTCGGCCACGCCGACCACGGTTGGCTCGACGCCCGCCACCATTTCTCGTTCGCAAGCTATCATGATCCCGCCAGGATGCAGTGGGGCGCGATTCGCGTGTGGAACGACGATCGCATCGCGGCCAAGTCGGGCTTCCCGCCGCATCCGCACCGCGACATGGAGATTGTCACCTATGTTCGGACCGGCGCGATCACGCACCAGGATTCAATGGGCAACAAGGGTCGCACCGGGGCTGGCGACGTGCAGGTGATGAGCGCGGGGAGCGGGGTCACGCACTCCGAATATAATCTGGAGGATGAGGAAACGACGCTGTTCCAGATCTGGATCGAGACCGATCTTCGCGGAGTCGCGCCCGGCTGGGGGGCGATGCCTTTCCCCAAAGAGGCGCGCGAAGGGTCGTTTCAAGTGCTGGCGAGCGGCTCGGCGGACGATCGTGCGCTGACGATCAACGCCGACGCGAAAGTGCTCGGCGCAACGCTGTCGGCCGGCAAATCGCTGGTTTATGCGGCCGACCCGACGCGGCATCTGTACCTTGTCGCTTCGGGGCGATTGCGGATCAACGGGGTCGCAGCCGGACCGCGCGACGGAGTGGCGATCCACGGAGAGGAGCGGGTCGAGATCGTCGCCGACGAGCAGGCCGAATTGGTGCTGGTCGACGCTCGCTAGCGCATCCTGCCCTTGAAGCGCCGCGCGTATGGCGGCATGAGGCGCGCCGGGGTGAGAGGCTCGCGGCTGGCTCGCCCGCCGCGCAATAAGGCAGGTGAATGAAAAGTTTCGCGCGCGGGTCGGGCAATTTGCGCCGCGCATTAATCGCCGGACTGGCTGTCTTTGCGATGGCGCTGATGCCGATGGCGGCGCTCGGCCAGGTCGCGCCCGCGACCAACAATAGCGCCGACGCGATCGGTCCGGAGCAGTTGCGCAATTTCTCGCTTGGCGTGAAGCCGGCAGTACAAGCGCCCGCGCAGGACGTGCCGCCAGACCTGATCACGCCGCGAAAAGTGCCGGGCCGGCCGGTGCGTAGCGAACCGAGGGTTACTCGCGAGCCGGTGCCAGCGCCTTCCGGAACGCTGTCCCGAATCGTGCCGCCGCCGACGATCTCGACCGCGCCGATTGCTACCCCTGTCGTGCAGGCGCCGATCGCATCCACTGCGCCGACGCGGGCTAATACGCCCGCTGCAAGCGAAGTGACCGTTGCGTTGCCACCCGCCAATCCTCTGTCATCGCAGCCAACACCCGCCAATGAAGCCGATATTCCGCGTATCTCGAGCCAGCCGATGGGCGCCGGCGCGCCGCTCCAGCAGTCCGGCAATGAAGACGGTGATTCGACGCTGGCGTGGATCATCGTCCTGCTACTCGCCGGCGGCGCGGCGGTCGCCTTCCTGTTCCGGTCGCGCTGGCGAGAAGAGCCGGCGCTCGCGGCGGGGCCGATCAGCCTGCCTCGCGAGATGGAGCCTCGCAGCTTCCCGCCCGTGCCGCCGCCGCCGCCCATCCCCGAGCTTGCGCCGCAGTCCGCGCCCCTGGTCCGCGCGCCGGTCATTGGCGGAATTACGATCAAGCGGCCTGATGCCTTTGCGCTAAAGGGCGCGGCTTCGCAGTATCCGATCGGCGCGGGCGGGATCGTCTCGACGCGGCTGCGGCCGTGGCTCGAGATCGAGTTCGACCCAACGCGCGCCGTAATCGATGAGGCACGCGCGAGCGTCGAATTCGACGTGATCGTCACGAACAGCGGCAACGCTCCGGCGCGAAACGTGTTGGTCGAGGCCTGCATGATCAACGCCGGGACCGAACAGGATGCCGAGCTGAGGCGCTTCTTTGAGAAGCCGATCGGGGCGGGGGATCGAATGGCAGCCATCGCGCCGCTCGCCAAGATCGCTCTCAAAAGCATCGTTAGCCTGCCACTTGACCAGGTCCGCGCCTACGAGGTCAATGGCCGTCGGCTGTTCGTGCCGTTGGTAGCGTTCAACGCGCTTTATGAATGGGGCAGCAGCGCAGGGCAGACCTCGGCGAGCTTCATCCTGGGCCGGGCGACCAGTTCGAACGAAGGCGAGGGCGAAGGCGACAGCCGGATGGCGCCACTGCGGCTCGATCTTGGGCCGCGTAATTTCCGCGGACTCGAAGGCCGCCGCCACCCCTTGGGGATGCGACGCTAAATCGCGGTTCCGACGTTGTTATAGCTATGCCATCGCTCTGCGCAGTTGTGTGCCGTGGGAACCGCAGAAATCAGCGACTGATAGGGCGCCTTATTTTTTTTTGGAATCTCCGCAACAATGGAGAGCCGACGTGACAAGCAGCGAATTACTTGTGTTCTTTCCCGGCGAGATCCGCAGTTTGCCAGTCCGTGAAGGCCTGTGAACAGCGCATCAAGTCAGCATCTCCGACCTCGACCTTTCGGAATGTGAAGTGTTCAATGACGTAGTTGGATACATTTAGTTTCGGTTGTCTCGCCGACAACCGCCCCTCGAACCATAATTGACCGCCGAAAAGTGTTGAACGCTCGGTGCCCTTCAATGCCGTTGCGGCGGTTTGGAAGACATACACGCAACGAAGGTCCTGCAAGTCGGCAACAGAAAGCTGGGCAGCCGCGATGAGGAAAAACATACGTGTGGCTTAGCCCAAAATCTGGTGTGCGCAAGGGTCGACAGCCGACGCACGCTTCCGGCGTCCGCTCGGTGACGAACACTGGAAATGGGGCGTTAGCAGTACAGTCGAGTGCGGCCGTGTTATCCTGAATGCAAGTCTTTGACTTCACTGTGAATAGAGAAAGATAGCCTTGTTCACGTGCGTTCGGATAAATTCTGTAATTTACCTAAGCGGCTGAATTTAAATCACTATTTCGGATCCTGCTTTTAGATTATAGCTATGCCAGGCGAGCACGGCGGCGGCCCCGCGGTGCGGGCGCCAGTTTTCGGCAATCTCTCGCAGGCGCTTTTCGGACGGGCGTTCGGGCAGGCCGAGCAGTCGCCCGATCTCGACCTGGACGGCGAGGTCGCCCGCCGGCCAGACGTCGCTGCGCCCTTCGGCGAAGAGCAGGTAAATCTCGGCCGACCAGCGGCCGATGCCCTTGATCCGGGTGAGCAGCGCGATTGCTTCCTCATCGTCTGCGGGCAGGTTGGCGAGGTCGAGTTCGCCCGAGAGGACAAGCGCGGCGAGGCTACGCAGATAGCCGGCTTTCTGACGCGATTGGCCGACGCTTCGCAGCTCCTCGTCGCTGGCGGCGAGGAGGGCGTCGAGATTGGGCGGACTTCCGTACTTCGCTTCGAGTTTCACCCACATCGAGCGTGCGGCGGCAACGCTGACCTGCTGACCGACAATAGTCCGCATCATGCTGCTGACGCCGGGTTCGCTTAGCCGGGGTTCGGGGCGACCGTGGCGGGCGAGGACCGCGGCAAAGCCGGGTTCGCGTGAGGCGAGTGCGTCGAGGCTCGTGTTTAGACTCTCGACCGTGCGGACCATCAGGCGACGCTGGCGGCGTAGAGCGCGATCGCGGCGGCGTTAGAAACGTTGAGGCTCTCCACTGCCTCGCCAATGGGCAATCGGGCGAGCGCGTCGCTATGCTCGCGCGTGTTGGCGCGCATGCCGGGACCCTCGGCTCCCAACACGAGCGCGACGCGCGGCGGGCCGAGCGCATCTTTGAGATCAATCTCGGCGTCGCCCGCGAGGCCGATCCGCCAGAAGCCGGCTTGGGCGATCTCCTCAAGCGCCCGGGCAAGGTTGACGACGCGGATCCACGGAACGCGTTCGAGTGCCCCCGAGGCGGCCTTGGCGAGCACCCCGCCCTCGGTTGGCGAGTGGCGATCCTGGGTGACGATGCCAATCGCTCCGAAAGCCGCGGCCGAGCGGAAAATGGCGCCGACGTTGTGCGGATCGGTGACCTGGTCGAGGACGAGCAGGATCGCCTTTTCGGGCGCGTCGCCGAGCACGTCGGCGAGCCACATGTCCTCGAGCGGATCGACTTCGATGACCAGGCCCTGGTGCGGGGCGTCGTTGGGGACCAAGCGGCCGAGGTCCGCTACGTCGGCGAAGGTGATCGGGACTTCTGGTGGGAAGTTCATCAGCGCCGCACCCTCGCGGGTCGCCCAGGCGCGGAGCACACGGCGGTCGGGATTGTCGAGCGCGGCGGCGACCGCGTGGCGGCCCCAGAAGCGCGGGCGGTTGGAGCTGTGGGCGGGGTGTGAGCGCTTGCGGGCCATGGCGTGCCCCATGCGGCGCGGCGCGGGCTAGAGCAAGGGGAAGGCGACAGTGACCGTGGTGCCCTGGCCAACGATGCTGCGGATATCAAGACTGGCGCGGTGGCGTTCGGCGATATGCTTGACGATCGACAGGCCAAGCCCGGTGCCGCCCGAGTTGCGGCTTCGCGCAGCATCGACGCGGTAGAAGCGCTCGGTCAGGCGGAGGAGGTGCTGGGAGGCAATGCCCTCGCCGCGATCGGTCACGCAGAGCACCGCGCGGCCGGCCTCGACCGACGTGGCAATGGTGATCGAGGCGTTGGCGGCGACCGAGCCGTAGCGGATGGCGTTGCCAACGAGGTTGTCTGCCAGTTGGAGCAACTGAGTTAAATCGCCGGCGATGGGTCCTGCGGCCTGAAGGGACAGCTCGACCGCGCAGCCCCACTGGCGGGCGAGGGGGCGGGCATTGTCCGCGGCGATTCGCGCAATTTGGTCAAGCGCGACCTCATCGACTGGTGGAACGAAACGGTCGGCCTCGATCCGCGACAAGCTCATCAGATCTTCGACGATGCGGAGCATGCGGCGCGCCTCGCCATGGATCATTGTCCCGAACCTGACCCGTATCGCCTCGTCGATCGCTCCGTCTTCAGCAAGCGTCTCGGCGTAACCGATCATCGTTGTCAGGGGGGTACGCAGCTCATGGCTGGCGTTGGCAACGAAGTCGGTCCGCATTCGCTCGGCCGAGAGGGTGGCGGAGCGGTCGACGAGGCGAACCAGCTGAACTCCGTCGGGAAGTGGGCGGACCAGGATCGTCCACGGCTGCTCGCGACCGCCCAGCGAACCAATCTCTCCCGACCCGCCACGCCCAAGCAGGATGATATCAAGCGCGTCAGGGTGGCGCAGGACGAAGCGGATGTCGCGTCCGACGATGCGCTCACCGAGCAGGGCGAGTGCGGGAAGGTTGGCGGCTAGGACTTTCTCCGCCTCGACGACGAGCGCAGGTTCTTCGATCGCATCGAGCAGGGCAAGGGACAGGCCAGGGAGCGACATGCCCGCGCTTTAGCCGGAGAGCAGGGCCGGGAGCCAGCCTAAGCGGTGAGGTGCCGCCGCCGATGCGCGCGCCACGTGCCGATCGCGAGAATCAGCAGGATCGGGTAGCTCCAGAAGATCAGGGCGACGGCATAGGCCTTTGGCAGCAGGGCGATGTCGATCGTCTTGAGCAAATGTCCAAGACTGGTCGTCAGTTGGAGCCCCGCTACCCAAAGCGGCCAGAAACGGGTCGATTGGAGCGCGACGATCAGGAACCCGCCAAAGGTCGCCACGTCAACAAGCAGGACGCCAGTTTCGGTCCCCGAGTAGCGGCTGGTGACCGGATCCAAGGCAATCTGTGTGGCGAACACGGCGGCGAGACAGATTGCCGCGACGATCCGATGGTCGCGATCGCCCCGCCACAAGGCATAGCCGGTACTCACCAGCAGCAGGATCGCGAAAGCATAGAGGTGCTTCATCGAACGGTGGCCGGTCCACCAAGACGTGGACCGGCCGTTCCTGAGTCAGGCGACGACGCGCAGCGCAACGGCGGCGGCCGGCGGGCATACCGCGTCGCCGAAGCCGACGGCGCGCAGCCCCGGAACCAAAACGGTCGCAGCAAGCAAGGCGGCGTGGCAACTGCCCATGCCGCCGCGGGCCGAAACCAG
>JANXUU010000123.1 GCA_025356055.1 Sphingomonas sp.
GGCGAAGTGCTGTCGCCCGGGTCATCCGAACTCGCCGCGCGCTGCGCCGCAATCGTCGCGAGCGGCGTCAACGAACCGCTGGCGTGCAGCCACGAGGCGCTGGCACATGTCCTGCGCAGTGTCGGCTGGACCAAGATCGGCAATTTGATGGGCGTTGCCGCCTTCCTCGCGCTGCCGTCGGTCGTGCTGATGATGATGTTCGGCCAGACCCGCGTGTTCTTCGTCATGGCACGCGACGGGCTGCTCCCCGAGAAGTTGGCCAGCGTTCATCCGCGCTTCAAGACCCCGCACGTCGTGACGGCTTTTACGGGCATTGTCGTGACCATCGCGGCGGCTTTCCTGCCGGTTGGCAAGCTGGCCGATTACTCCAACTCGGGAACCTTGTTCGCCTTTGCAATGGTCGCCATCGCGGTGATGGTGCTGCGCAAGAAGGACCCCAGCCGCCATCGTCCGTTCCGCACCCCGGCGATCTATGTGGTCGCGCCGCTGGCGATTGTCGGCTGCGTCGGGCTCTACCTGTTCCTGCCGTTCGTGGCTCAGATGGTGCTGTTCGGCTGGGGCGCGATCGGGTTGCTGATCTATTTTGGTTATTCGCGCAGCCGCAGCCATGTCGGGCTCGGTCGCAGCGAGGTCAATGAACTCGACCCCGATGCGCCGCCGCAGCCGGTCCCGCCGCTGCCGGGCGCGCATACTCCTGGCGGCCGGGACGCCTGAGCTCAGATAGGGCGGAGCGCTTGGGCTTTCCCGGCGCTCCGCCTATATCGAACTAATGACGACCCTTATCCCGCGAAGCTTCCATGGCGCCTGACGGTGCGCGGATGATCGACGAGGCAGCGCGCGATGACGCTGCCGCGCAACCGGTGCCCGCCGCGCCGCGATACCCGGTGCGCCGCAAGAGCGCGGCATCGGGCAAGGGACCGGCGCGCCCGATCCTCGAACGGGTCAACCTCGACAGCCCTTTTTTCGACGACAAGAACAAGGCGTTCTGGCTGCTCCAGTCGGCCGGGTGGACGGGATATTTCATCCTCCGCTCGCTGAACGGCATCGCCAATTCCATGGGCCTGATGTTCCTGGTCCACACCCTGCTGCTGACCGCGACCGGCTATTCGCTGACGCTGTTGATGGCGTCGCTCTATCGCCGGCTGATCACCATGCGATCGCTGTGGACCGCGACGATCAGCCTAGGGACGGTGGTGTTCGCCTCGGCCGCCTTCTCGTTCATCGAGACGTGGAGCAATGCGACCTTCGTGCGGCCCGACGCACGCCCGGTGGGGATTGAGTATCTCGGTGCGATCCTGCTCGATTTCGCGCTGCTCGCGGCATGGTCGGCACTTTACTATGGGATCAACTATTACCTTCTGCTCGAGGAAGAAATCGAGCAGCGTGAGGAAATGGAGAGCCAGGCCTCGTCGGCCCAGCTGGCGATGTTGCGCTACCAGCTCAACCCGCATTTCCTGTTCAATACGCTCAATTCGATTTCGACGCTGGTGCTGCTTCGCCAGACCGAGCGGGCCAATGCGATGCTGTCGCGGCTGGCGAGTTTCCTGCGCTACACGCTGATCAACGAGCCGACCGCACAAGTAACGCTGGCGCAGGAAGTCGAGACGCTGAAGCTCTACCTCGAGATTGAGAAGATGCGCTTCGAGGATCGGCTTCGCCCGCATTTCCGGATCGATGCAGAGACGATCGGCGCGCGGCTGCCTTCGCTGCTGCTCCAGCCTCTGGTCGAAAATGCGATTAAATATGCGGTCACGCCGAGCGAGGAGGGGGCCGACATCTGGATCACCGCGTCCCGCGAAGGCCGCGCGGTGAGGATCGAGGTCGCCGACAGCGGGGCGGGGGCGGGCGGCCACGGCACGGCGACCGAGTCGACCGGGGTCGGACTTGCCAATATTCGCGACCGGCTGACCCAGGCGTACGGCGCAGCGCATGGATTCGAGAGCCGAGCGAACGATAAGGGGGGCTATAGCGTTATCCTGGAAATCCCGTCCGAGAGCGAGTATCGATCATGACCATCCGCACCATCCTCGTCGATGACGAACCGCTTGCGACCCAGGGGCTGCAACTGCGGCTCCAGGCGCATGACGATGTCGAGATCATCGCCACCGCCGCCAACGGGCGCGAGGCGATCCGCGCGATCAAGACTGACAAGCCCGACCTTGTTTTCCTTGATATCCAGATGCCTGGGTTCGACGGGTTTTCAGTCATTCAGGGGCTGATGGAAGTCGAGCCGCCGCTGTTTGTGTTCGTCACCGCCTATGGCGACCATGCGCTGCGCGCGTTCGAGGCGCAGGCGGTCGATTATCTGATGAAACCGGTCGAGGAGGATCGGCTGGCGGCGACGATGGACCGGGTTCGCCAGCGGCTGGCTGAGCGGCGCGGGGCCGAGGAAGCCGGACGGCTGAAGGAAGCGCTCGAGGAACATGCTCCCGAGGCGGCCGAGACGCTGGCCGAGGAGACGAGCAGCGACGGACATGCCGCCAACCGCTTCGAGAAGATGATCAACATCCGCGACCAGGGCCAGATCTTCCGCGTCGACGTCGACACGATCGAGCGGATCGACGCCGCGGGCGACTATATGTGCATCCAGACCGGCGACAATACGCTGATCCTGCGCGAGACGATGAAGGACTTGGAAAAACGGCTCGATCCCCGGCGTTTTCAGCGGGTCCACCGTTCGACGATCGTCAACCTCGACCTGGTCAAGCAGGTCAAACCGCACACCAATGGCGAATGTTTCCTGGTGCTAGACTCAGGGGCGCAGGTGAAGGTGTCGCGCAGCTATCGTGATGTCGTGGCTCGTTTCGTGCATTAATCCCTATTTCTTCAGTTCGCGTCCGACGGGATAAAGCAGGAAGCGCTCGTCATAATAGGGTGTGCGCTCGTAGAACCAGCCGAGCCGTGCGTCCGGGTCGGCAGCGAATTTGGGGTCGGCGGCGAGCTTTGCCTTGAACTGCGCCCGGAGAGCGGGATCGGTCGCGAGCATCCGCTCGGCAAGCGGGGCGATGACATAGCCCTCCATATATTCGGTCCGCATCAGGATCTCGGGGTAGAAATTCCACGCCAGCAGCGAATCGGGGCTTTCGGGCTCGAGCATCGCGGCGGCGAGGAGGCCGAGCGGCTGGTCGGAGGATACGCGGACCGACCCGGCGGGATAGGTCTCGCTTCGCGCGGAATGAGCATAGGCGGCGGCAACGAGCGGGATGTGGCCCTCGTCGGCGGCCTTGAGCCTGGGTCCGCGCAGGCGGACCATGTCGAGCGTGATGGTTTGCGCGGCGGTCAGCGTCTCGACCTCGACCCCGTGCAGCTTGAGTAGCGCAATGACGTCGGGCTTGGTCACGGGCACCCACCAGGCGGCGGGAAGCGTCACGACCGTGTCGGGATCCTTGCCGATCACGGGCATGCGCTGCGTCACCGCGCGCCCGAGCCAGCTTATTTCTTTCCCGCCCGATGCAGGAGACAGGCGGCGCGTGTGGGCGATGCCCTTATAGTCGGGGATGACGTAAAGCGGCGTCGGCCTTGCCTTCCAGGTCATGACCTCGGTCGCCGGGCGGCTGGCGCGGTCGGTGGCGATCGCCCGGTCGAGCGAGGCCCCCTCGGCGCCGAGCAGCCGCAGCGACTCCTCGACCAACACATAGGTGCCGAGCACGCGCTGGCGATAGGGTTTGAGCGAGTGGGTTTCCACCAGCACCGTCGGCTGGCGGGCAAGGTCGCCATAGCCGGTCGAGAAACGCGGCGTGTCGGGGCTAAGCGCA
>JANXUU010000137.1 GCA_025356055.1 Sphingomonas sp.
CGCGCTGTCTCGCCGGACCGTGCTCGGCGGGGTCGCGGGCGCGATGGCGGCCCCCGCTATCGGGCGCGTCGCGACACACGGGTCGAAGCTCCATATCGCGGTCGTCGGGGCAGGCGTGTTCGGGGCGTGGAGCGCGCGCCACCTCCAGCTGGCCGGCCACAACGTGACGCTGATCGACGCGCGCGGGCCGGCCAACAATCGCGCAAGCTCCGGTGGCGAATCGCGCATGACCCGCGCCGCCTATGGCCGGGACGCAATCTATACCAAGATGGCGCTCGACAGCCTGGCACCGTGGAAGGAACTGAGCGCTCGCGCGGGCCTGCCGATCTTCATCCCGTCCGGGGTGCTGTTCTTCTTCCCGACCGACAGTCCCTATCTTTCCGACAGCCTTGCCGCGCATCGCCGATTGGAGCTGCCAACCGAGCCGCTCTCGCCCGCCGACATGGCTCGGCGATTTCCAATGATCGATACCAGCGGGGTCCATGCCGCGCTCTACGAGCCGGGCTTCGGCGCGCTAATGGCGCGACGCGCCGTGCAGACACTGGTCCATAAGTTCATCGCGGATCACGGGCAATATCTCATCGGAAATGTCGCCGCGCCCAACGAGGAGGCGGCGAGCCTCGGTTCGATCCGGCTGTCGAGCGGCGAGACGATCGCCGCCGACCGCTTCGTCTTCGCTGCCGGTCCGTGGCTTCCCAAGCTCTTTCCGCAGGCGATCGGCCGCCGGATCGTCGCGACCCGGCAGGAAGTCTTCTTCTTCGCTCCCCCGCCCGGGGACCGCCGCTTCCAGCCTGGGGCGATGCCCGGCTGGGCCGACTTCAACGGCGGCGACATTTACTACGGCTTCCCCGACCTCGAGGGGCGCGGCATCAAATTCGCGCACGACGCGCACGGGGTCGAGGTCGATCCCGATACCCAAAGCCGCGTGCCGTCTGAGGCAGCACTGGCCGAGATCATTGCCTTCCGTGACCGCCGGTTTCCGCTGCTGCGTGGCGCCCCACTCGTCGAGAGCCGTGTTTGCCAGTATGAAAACAGCGGCAACGGCGACTTTCTCATCGACCATCATCGCTATCTCGCCGACGTGCTCCTCGTCGGCGGTGGATCGGGGCATGGGTTCAAACATGGGCCCGAGGTCGGACATTAGGCTGCTGCACTGTTGCTCGGCCGCGAGGGTGTCGAGCCGCGCTTCTCGCTCGCAACCAAGGCGCTGTCCCAGCGGCGCGAGGTGCACTGACCCTTTGCGAAGCCGGATCGCGACGCCTATAGGCCGCCCTACGTCCTGTTCCTTCGCGAAAGTCGCAACTGCCCATGACCCGTCGCCGCCAGATTTACGAAGGCAAGGCCAAAATCCTTTACGAGGGGCCCGAACCGGGCACGCTGATCCAGTATTTCAAAGACGATGCGACGGCATTCAATGCGCAGAAGAAGGGCACGATTGCGGGCAAGGGCGTGCTCAACAACCGCATCTCCGAGCACATCTTCACGGCGCTCGCGACGATCGGCATCCCGACCCACTTCATCCGCCGCCTCAACATGCGCGAGCAGCTCATCCGTCAGGTTGAGATCATCCCGATCGAGGTGGTCGTCCGCAATGTCGCCGCGGGTTCGATCTCGAAGCGCCTCGGGATCGAGGAAGGCACCCAGTTGCCCCGCACGATCATCGAATATTATTACAAGGACGACGCGCTCAACGACCCGATGGTCGCCGACGAGCATATCGCCTGCTTCGGCTGGGCCAGCCAGGACGAGATGAACGACATCGCCGATATGGCGATCCGCGTGAACGACTTCATGTGCGGCATGTTCGCCGGGATCGGCATCCGCCTGGTCGACTTCAAGCTCGAGTTCGGACGCATCTGGGAAAATGATTTTTCGCGCGTGATCCTGGCCGATGAGATCAGCCCCGACGGCGCCCGCCTGTGGGACATGAAGTCGAACGAAAAGCTCGACAAGGACCGCTTCCGCCAGGATCTCGGCGGCGAGGCCGAGGCCTATCAGGAAGTCGCGCGGCGTCTTGGCCTGATGCCGGAGGGCGAGGAGACCGCGGTGCTCGATTTGGACAGCCATCGAAAGAAGCGGGGCAAGTAGGCCACAGTGGCGCTCAACCGTTGCCGAGTGGTTACCCTCAACGCAGCGCTCGGCCCGCTCGACTACCGCCTCCCCGACGGCCTTTCGGTCGAGCCGGGGTCCGTCGTTATTGCCCCCCTTGGCCCCCGCCAGTTAATCGGGGTGGCGTGGGAAGCTGAGCGGCTGGTGACCGAGGAAGTCGGCGACAACCGGCTGCGGCCGCTTGCCGGGGTCGTCGACGTGCCCCCGATTTCGGCGCCACTGCGCCGGCTAGCCGAGTGGACCGCGGATTATTATCTAAGCCCTCTCGCCAGCGTGCTGCGGATGATCCTGCCCAGTGCCTCGGCGCTGGCCGGCTCGAAGCAGGTGACCGAGTATCGCCCGACCGGCACCGCCCCCGCGCGGCTTACCCCGCAACGCGAGCAGGCGCTTGAGCGGCTCGCTGGACGCCAAGGCACGATCCGCGAACTCGCCGACATCGCCGAGGTCAGCGACACGGTCTTACGCGGGTTGGTGACGGCCGGTGCGCTGGAAGCGGTTCAAGTCGAGGCCGATCGGCCCCTCCGCATCCCTGATCCCGACTTTCACCAGCCCATTCTTTCCCTCGAACAAAAAGCCGCCGCGTCGCTCCTCGCGGAGGCGAGCGGCTTCGACCCGATCCTGCTCGACGGAGTGACCGGATCGGGCAAAACCGAAGTCTATTTCGAGGCCATCGCCGCTGCCCTGCGCCGGGGCGACCAGATACTCGTCCTGCTCCCCGAAATCGCGTTGACCGAGCCGTTCCTCAAGCGCTTCGAGGCGCGCTTCGGCTGTCCGCCGACGGCATGGCACTCGGGCCTGCGCTCGTCGCAGCGGCGCCGGGCGTGGCGCGCCATCGCCAGCGGCGAGGCGGCCGTGACCGTCGGCGCCCGCTCGGCGCTGTTCCTGCCCTATGCAAAGCTCGGACTGATCGTCGTCGACGAGGCGCACGAGCCGTCCTTCAAGCAGGAAGAAGGGGTCCAGTATCACGCCCGCGATGTCGCCGTGATGCGGGCCAAGTTCGAGGACATTCCCGTCATCCTGTCGTCTGCAACTCCGGCGATCGAGACCCGCCACATGGTCGACATCGGCCGTTACCGCGAGGTCTGCCTTCCAAGCCGCTTCGCCGGTGCGACGCTCCCTACCATCACCGCGATCGACCTGACCCAGGATCCGCCGCCGCGCGGGCGATGGCTCGCCCCGACGCTGGTTGCCGAACTCGAGGCCAATCTCGCTGCGGGCGAGCAGTCGTTGCTGTTCCTCAACCGCCGCGGGTTCGCTCCGTTAACGCTATGCCGCCATTGCGGGCATCGCTTTCAATGCCCCAACTGCACCGCATGGATGGTTGAGCACCGGCTGATGCACCGCCTCGCCTGTCACCATTGTGGTCATGTCATGCCCCCTCCTCGCGCCTGTCCCAAATGTGGGGAGGAGGACAGCCTTGTTGCCTGCGGCCCCGGGGTCGAGCGCATCGCCGACGAGGTCGCCGCCCTGTTTCCCGATGCTCGCACCGCGCTCGTCACCAGCGACACAATCTGGTCCCCCGGGAAGGCCGCCGAGTTCGTCGCCCGGATGGAGGACGGCGAGATCGACATCGTCATCGGCACGCAGCTGGTGACGAAGGGCTACCACTTCCCGAACCTCACGCTGGTCGGCGTGGTCGATGCCGACCTTGGGTTGCAAGGCGGGGACCTGCGCGCCGCCGAGCGCAGCTTCCAGCAGATCAGCCAGGTCGCCGGTCGCGCCGGTCGCGCCGACAAGCCGGGCCGGGTCTATGTCCAGACTCATGACCCGCTGGCCCCGGTTATCGCGGCGCTGGTCGCCGGCGACGCTCCGGGATTCATCGCCGCCGAAACCGCCGCTCGCCGCGAAGCCGCGATGCCCCCGTTCGGTCGCCTCGCCGCGATCGTCATTTCGTCCGAAGACGCCACCGAGGCCATTGCCACGGCCCGCCGCATTTCGCGCGCCGCACCGATCGTCGACGGCATGGCGGTGTTCGGCCCTGCCCCCGCTCCACTGTCGATGCTGCGCGGTCGCCACCGCCAGCGTATCCTCGTCCACGCCGCCCGCGTCCTTGATGTGCAGGACGTCATCCGGGATTGGCTGGCAGCGGTCGAGTGGGGCGCGAAGGTTCGCGTAGCGGTCGATGTCGACCCTTATAGTTTCCTTTGATCGGGGTTTAACAACAATGACCGTACTCGTCCCGGTGCTCGGCGATCAGCTGAGTATTTCCCTCGCCAGCCTGCGCGACGCCGACCCAGCGACGAGCGTCGTGCTCATGATGGAGGTCGCCGAAGAGGCGACCTACGTTCGCCATCACAAGGCAAAGATCGTTTTGATCCTGTCCGCAATGCGCCACTTTGCCGAAACCCTGAAGCAGGGCGGATGGCAGGTCGATTACGTCCGGTTGAACGACCCGGCGAACAGCGGCAGCTTCACCGGCGAAGTTTCGCGGGCTGTCGATCGCCATCGTCCGGACGCGATCCGGCTTGTCGAACCGGGTGAGTATCGAGTGCGCGAGGCTATTCGCGGCTGGCAGTCCGTGTTCGGCATCCCGGTCGACATTCTCGACGACGACCGCTTCTTCTGCTCCTTGTCCGATTTTTTCACTTGGGCGTCAGCGCAAAACGGGCGCCTGATGATGGAGAATTTCTACCGTACCATGCGCCGCCGCACCGGGCTCTTGATGGAACCCGACGGCAAGCCGAGCGGCGGCAAGTGGAACTTCGATCATGACAATCGCGGTGGCCCGCCCGACAAGGACCCGCCCGGCCCGCTGCGCTTCAACCCCGACGAGATCACCAGCGAGGTCATCGCGCTCGTCGAGGAGCGATTTGCCGGCCATTTCGGGCGTGTCGATCGCTTCGCCCTCCCCGTTACCACGAGCCAGGCGCGAGACCTCCTCGCGGACTTTATCAAAATCCGGCTACCGCGTTTCGGCCAGCATCAGGACGCCATGCTCGAAGGCGCCGACTATCTCTATCACGCCGGCATCTCGACCAGCCTAAACTGCGGCTTGTTGCTCCCCGAAGAAGCCTGTGCCGCCGCCGAGGCCGCCTATTGCTCGGGGGATGCTCCGTTAAGCGCGGTCGAGGGGTTCATCCGCCAGATCGTCGGCTGGCGGGAATATATTCGCGGCATGTACTGGCGCGAGACGCCGGGGCTTGGCGAGGAGAACTTCCTCGGGGCAACGCGTGACCTCCCTGAATTCTATTGGACCGGTGACACCGAAATGGCGTGTCTCGGCGACGCCGTCCGCAACACTCGCGACAACGCCTATGCCCACCACATTCAGCGGCTGATGGTTCTCGGCAATTTCGCCATGCTCGCGGGGATCGCGCCAAAGCAAGTCGCCGACTGGTTTCTCGTTGTTTACGCCGACGCCTACGAATGGGTTGAACATCCCAACGTCCTTGCGATGAGCCAGTTCGCCGACGGCGGCCGTCTCGCCACCAAGCCCTATGCGGCGAGCGGCGCCTACATCGACCGAATGTCCAATCATTGCAAAACCTGCCGCTACGACGTGAAGCAAAAAGTCGGGCCCGACGCCTGCCCCTTCAACTCGCTTTACTGGGATTTCCTCGCGCGCAACCAGGATAAGCTCGGCGGCAACGGACGTCTGTTCAATACCTATTCGACGTGGCGAAAGATGAGCGAAGAGCGACGAGCGGCATTGCGCGCACAGGCAGCGGAGGTGCTCGCCGCACTCGGCCCCGCCACCGAAGGCTGGGCGCGCACCGTTTAGAGCAGTGTCGGTTCGTCAAACTTGATCCCTTCGGCAGCAAGCAGCGTGACCTTGTTCTGCAATCCGCCGCCATAGCCGCCAAGGCTTCCGTCCAAGCGGATCACCCGATGACAGGGAACCAGCACCGACACCGGATTCGACCCGTTCGCCGTCCCCACCGCCCGCACCGCCCCCGGCGAACCAACTGCTGCGGCGATCTCGGCGTAGCTACGCGTCTGGCCGGCCGGAATCTTGCGCAGTTCGGCCCATACCCTTTCCTGGAACGCCGTCCCGCGCACATCGAGCGGCAGCTGGTGATCGCTGGGTCGTTCGATCTGCGCCAGCGCCGCTGCAACCCACGGTGCGATCGTGCCGTCGTCGGGGCGGATATCCGCGTTGGGGAATTTTTTCCGGAGCGCGCCTTCTTCCTCGCCGAAGGTCAGCCGACAAATCCCCTTTTCAGTCGCCGCGATAAGCAGCGGTCCGAGCGGACTTTGGGTCGTGACGAACCGGATCACCGCCCCGCGCCCGCCGTCGCGCCACGCCGACGGGGCCATGCCCAATCGCTCGCCAGCCTCCGCATAAAAGCGCGACGGAGCCGCATAGCCCGCCTCATAAAGTGCCTCGGTCACAGACTTGCCCTCCAGAAGATGGTTCTCCGCGCGTCGTGCGCGCAACCCTCGCGCATAGGCCGCCGGCGAAACCCCGAGATCGCGCGTGAACAAGCGCTGGAAGTGATGCGGTGCATAGCCCACCGCTGCCGCAAGATCGGCCAGCAAGGGCATCTCGTCGGCTTTCTCAATCAGCCGCACCGCTTTGGCCACCGCCTCACGATCGCGCCCGACCTCATCCGGTCGGCAGCGCATGCAAGCGCGAAAACCGGCTGCGCGAGCGGCCGCGCCGTCCGGATAGAATATTACATTTTCACGCTTGGGATGACGCGCCGGGCAAGACGGTTTGCAGTAGATGCCGGTTGTCCGGACTGCCCCGACGAAGCGCCCGTCGTGCGCCCGATCGCGCTGTTCGAACGCCGCCCAGGCCGCGCCACCGTCAATGATTTTGGTCACCATGAGCATCGCTTGAACCGTCCTTCCGTGCCGTGCCGTGCGTTCAATACCGCTCGATGCTGGCGTTTAGCATCTTCTATATCGGGGGTTTTGCGTCCGCATCCCGAAGCTTGCGGTCAAAGCCGCCGTCTTGCGTCCCCTGCCACCCTTTGCTAGGGGCCGCGCAACCCGGCGGGGGTGCGTGGTTTCGGCCACTTGCGCCACCATTCATGCAGGGGCCAAACTTCGACTTGGAGCTTAACTCGCGTGGAGAATTCCGGCGGTATTCAGGCTAGCCTCGCAGGGCGCTATGCGACTGCGCTGTTCGGTCTCGCGCGTGATGAGAAGCAGATTGATTCTGTTTCCAAGAGCCTTAAATCCTTGACGCAGGCACTGGCGGAGTCGGCCGACCTCAAGCGCCTCGTTTCGAGTCCGCTAGTCAGCCGCGCCGAAGCCGCCAAGGTCGTTGCCGCCCTGACCCCGCTCCTCTCGATCGACCCGCTGACCGGGCGCTTCCTGGCCGTGCTCGCCGAGAACGGCCGTCTGGCCGAGTTGCCGAAGGTCATCGCGCTCGTCCGGATCCTCTCCGCCGAACATCGGGGCGAAACCACCGCGCAGGTCACCACCGCACACCCGCTGAACGATGATCAGCGCGTCGCGCTTGCCGCCCAGCTCAAGACCCGCGCCAAGCGCGACGTATCGATCGACGCCCAAGTCGATCCCTCCATTCTCGGCGGAATCATCGTCCGGCTCGGCAGCCAGATGATCGATGCGTCGATCCGCACCCGACTGAACACGCTCGCACAGGCGATGCGGGGTTAGCCCCGCCGCCAACATTGATTCGATGAAAGGCTGACCATGGATATCCGCGCCGCTGAAATCTCCCGCGTCATTCGCGACCAGATCGCGAACTTCGACGCCGACGCGCAGGTTTCCGAAGTCGGTACCGTGCTGTCGGTCGGCGACGGCATCGCCCGCATCCACGGCCTCGACAACGTCCAGGCCGGCGAGATGGTCGAATTCGACGGCGGCATCCAGGGAATGGCGCTGAACCTTGAGGCCGATAACGTCGGCGCGGTGATCTTTGGGTCGGACTCGACGATCAAGGAAGGCTCGACGGTCAAGCGTACCGGCACGATCGTCGACGTTCCGGTCGGCAAGGGCCTGCTCGGCCGCGTCGTTGATGCGCTCGGCAATCCGATCGACGGCAAGGGCCCGATCGTCAGCGACAAGCGCAGCCGCGTCGAGACGAAAGCCCCCGGCATCATCCCACGCCAGTCGGTCCACGAGCCCGTCCAGACCGGTCTCAAGGCATTGGACGCACTGGTCCCAGTCGGCCGCGGCCAGCGCGAGTTGATCATCGGCGATCGCCAGACCGGCAAGACCGCCGTCGCGCTCGACACCTTCATCAACCAGAAGAAGGCCAACGCCGGCGACGACGAGAGCCAGAAGCTTTACTGCATCTATGTCGCGATCGGGCAGAAGCGCTCGACGGTCGCCCAGATCGTGCGCGCGCTCGAGGAAAATGGCGCGATGGAATATACCATCGTCGTCGCCGCGACCGCGTCGGAGCCCGCCCCGCTGCAGTATCTCGCGCCCTACACCGGCTGCGCGATGGGCGAATTTTTCCGCGACAACGGCATGCACGCTGTAATCGTCTATGACGATTTGTCGAAGCAGGCGGTCGCCTATCGTCAGATGTCGCTGTTGCTACGCCGCCCGCCGGGCCGCGAGGCCTACCCCGGCGACGTCTTCTATCTCCACAGCCGCCTGCTAGAGCGCGCCGCCAAGATGAACGCAGACAACGGCTCGGGCTCACTGACCGCGCTGCCGATCATCGAGACGCAGGCGGGCGACGTGTCGGCCTATATCCCGACCAACGTGATTTCGATCACTGACGGCCAGATCTTCCTCGAGACCGACCTGTTCTACCAGGGCATCCGTCCAGCGATCAACGTCGGGCTTTCGGTCAGCCGCGTTGGTTCGGCAGCGCAGACCAAGGCGATGAAGAAGGTCGCTGGCTCGATTAAGCTCGAGCTTGCCCAGTATCGCGAAATGGCCGCCTTTGCGCAGTTTGGAAGCGATCTCGACGCTTCAACGCAAAAGCTCCTCGCGCGTGGCGCCCGGCTGACCGAGCTGCTCAAGCAGCCGCAGTTTCAGCCGATGCCGATAGAAGAGCAGGTCGCCTCGATTTTCGCGGGCACGCAAGGGTTTGTCGACCCGGTCCCGACGGCCGATATCACCCGCTACGAAGCGGCAATGCTGAGCTATCTGCGCTCGGACAAGCCCGAAATTCTTGCGAAGATCCGTGACACCAAGGCACTCGACGACGCGACCTCGGCGGCACTCAAGGACGCGCTGGCGACCTTCGGCAAGCAGTTCGCCTGAGCTCATGGCCTCGCTCAAGTCCCTCAAGATGCGCATCGGCTCGGTCAAGTCGACGCAGAAGATCACCAAGGCGATGAAGATGGTTGCCGCGGCGAAGCTGCGCCGGGCGCAGGCCAATGCCGAGGCCGGGCGGCCCTACGCAACGCGTCTCGCCGCGGTCGTCGCCAGCCTTGCGAGCCGAGTCACCGTCGGACCGCAGTCGCCTAAACTTATGGCCGGCACCGGCAAGGACGAGACCCACCTGATCGTGCTCGCCACCGGCGATCGCGGGCTCGCGGGCGCGTTCAACAGCAACATCGTGCGCGCCGCTCGCCGCAAGGCCGAGCAGCTTGAGGGCGAAGGCAAGACCGTCCTATTCTACATCGTCGGCCGCAAGGGTCGTCCGGTGATCGCCCGCTTCTATCCGAGCGGGATCATCGCGCAGCACGACACCAGCACGATGAAGGCCCCGGGCTACAGCGATGCGCTGGCGATCGCCGAGGACGTCACCCAGCGCTTTCTCGCCGGACAGTTCGACGTCGCGCATTTGGCCTATGCAAACTTCCGCTCGACCCTGTTGCAGGAGCCGACGGTCGACCAGATTATCCCAGTCGCACCCGTCGCCGCGCCCATCGTCGACAAGACCAGCGCTGCCCCCGCCGCGATTGAATATGAGCCCGACGAGGAGACCATCCTCGAAGCGCTGCTGCCCAAAAACATCGCGATCCAAATCTATCGCGCGTTGCTCGAGAACCAAGCCGGCTTCTACGGGTCGCAGATGACCGCGATGGACAATGCCACGCGCAACGCCGGCGACATGATCAAGAAGCTCGCGATCGTCTACAACCGCCAGCGCCAGGCGGCGATCACCACCGAACTCGTCGAGATCATCTCGGGCGCCGAAGCGCTCTAACCGCTCAAAAGCCAAGGACAGACATCATGGCCACCGCCGCCGATACCACCAAGACTGGCACTGCCCCCACCCCGACGAGCAACCTCGTCGGTCGCATCGCGCAGATCATCGGCGCGGTCGTCGACGTTGCGTTCGACGGCGAGCTGCCGCCGATCCTGGGCGCGCTCGAGACCAGCAACAACGGCAATCGCCTGGTCCTCGAGGTCGCCCAGCACCTCGGCGAGAACATGGTCCGGACCATCGCCATGGATGCGACCGAAGGGCTGACCCGCGGCCAGCCCGTGACCGACACCGGGTCGCAGATCCGCGTCCCTGTCGGCCCCAAGACATTGGGCCGGATCATGAACGTCATCGGCGAGCCGATCGACGAGCGCGGGCCCATCGGCAGCGACCTCAGCGCGCCGATCCATGCCGAGGCGCCATTGTTC
>JANXUU010000062.1 GCA_025356055.1 Sphingomonas sp.
CGTCAGCTTCGCCTTGCCGAACGGCAGCGCGAAATCGTCCCCCGGATAGGGCCGCCGCGCCCACGCATGGTCGAGCATCGCGCGATGTTCGAAGAAGATCACCGGGTCGTTGCCGCGAAGCGCCGTGCGCAGCAGCCCGACAGCGTCCTCGGCATTCGACGGCACCGCGACTTGCCAGCCGGGATTATGGATAAACGCGACCTCATTGGTCTGGCTGTGCCACGGATCGCCGCATTTGAAAAAGCCACCGGGGATGCGCACCACCATCGGCGCGGCAAAGCGATTGTCTGTCCGCCAGCGCATCGTCCCGCAATCGTTGATCTGTTCGGTCGCGGGCTCGGCATATTTGCGGAACTGGATTTCCGGAACCGGCATCAGCCCGGCGATCGCCATGCCGACGGCGCGGCCGATGATCCCTTCTTCGCTGAGGCTGGTGTCGAACACGCGCGCTTCGCCATGCTTTGCCTGCAAGCCCAGGGTGACCGCATGGACCCCGCCCTTGGGCCCGATATCTTCGCCAAACAGGACAACGCGCGCGTTGATCTCCAGTTCATGATCGAGCGTCCGGCGGATCGCAGTGACCATGTTGATTCGCTGCCCGGCTCCCACTGCAACGTCGGTCGTTTCAGAAGGCGAATAGCCCTTGGTCCACTGCCCACCCATCGCCTGCAATGCGCCTTCCTCGGAGAAGACATTGCGAAGCACCGACTCGACCGACGCCACGTCGCGAGCCTCGGCGGCAACCCGAGCAGCTTCCGCCGCCTGCGCCGCCTGTTCCTCGAGCCCGGCCCACTCGCCCTCGCTCAGCACCGACCCGACAAGATGCGCTTTCAGCTTGGGCAGCGGATCTCGCGCCCATTCGGATGCGACAAGGGTGTCGGCCTTGTAGGCTTGCGTGTCCTGAAAACTATGCCCCTCAAGTCGCGGAACAGTCAGCCGCAGTAACGCGGGTCCCTCGCCACCGCGCACGAATCCCACCGCCGCATCGACCAGATTTTCGGCCACTACGGGATCGGTCCCGTCACCGTCGAAAATCCGCAAGCCCCGCCAACTCGCGAGGTTGGCGGCGATGTCGCCCCCCGGAGTCTGGAAGCTTGACGGCACCGAAATCCCGAACCCGTTATCCTCGATGTAGAACAGCATCGGCAGCGCCTGAGTCGTCGCGATTGTCAGCGCCGACCAGAAGCCGTTCGCGGCGACCGAAGCGTCTCCCCCCAGTGCGACCGCAATCGCGCCTTCGTAGGACACGTCGCAAAGCACGCGACGATGATAATCGATCGCCTGCGCCCATCCCGCAGTTGGCGTATATTGTGCCCCCACCCCGCCACACATCGGCAACGCCGACGCACCAACCGGATTGGGGAAGTTGAACACGCTCCCAATATCGCGCCCGCCCGAGTAACCGCCCTCGCGCGCCATCGCCGAGGCCAGCGCGACCTCGGGATCGACCCCCAACGCGAGCAGCAGCGGGCGCGAGCGATAGTAGCCGCACGCCGCATCCTGCGGCCGGTCCAGCTTCAAACCGAGCAGCACCTGCGCCATATCGTGGCCACGTGCGGAAAACTGGTAGAAAATCTTCTTCTCGGGGACGAGTTGCGTTTCCTCCATCGCGTCGAGCGCGCGCGAGAGCAGGGTCAGATACGCCACCCGGCGCCAGTCAGTTGGACCCGCAATGGTGTTCGCCGACGCATCGACGGCAGGCTGTTCGATCGTCTCACGCGTCATCCGGGAATTTCTCCTGATATGGAGCAATATCAGCAAACAGGCGCAACTTCCTTCCAGACTTGCACTAAATCTGGCGATCAATGATAACTATGTTCCGCAAAACGGATGATCGGTGATCAGAATGCCCCAATCAAGCCTAGACGCCACGGACCGCCGCATCCTCGCCGTGCTTCAACGCCGGGGCGACATCAGCCATGCCTCGCTCGCTGCCGAAGTCGGCTCGTCCCCTGCTTCCTGCTGGCGTCGCATCCGCGCCTTGGAGGAAGCCGGCATTCTCGGCCCCGCGGTTCGCCTGCTCGATCCGGCCTCGATCGGACGCGGGCTCGACGTCGTCTGCCACGTCCGCTTGAACTCGCAGCAGCCCGACGCCCGCGCCAGCCTCGAGGCCTTCATCTTGGGCCGCGCCGAGGTGATGGAATGCTATTCGATGACCGGCGAGTGGGATTATATGCTACGCATCGTCGTCGGCGACGTCCGCGATTTCGAGGCATTCTTGATGCAGGACCTCCTCCGCCATCCCGCAGTCGCGTCGTCGAATTCGCACTTCGCGCTGAAGCGGGTCAAATACACCACCGCGCTCCCCGTTTGAGCAATCAGCCAATCGCGCCCGTCGCGCGCAACTCGGCGATCCGCTCAGCCTCATACCCGAGCTCGGCCAGCACTGCGTCGCCGTCAGCGCCTAGCAGCGGCGGCGCAATAGGCTCGACCACCGGAGTGCGCCCGAGCTTCAGCGGCGACGCCACCATCCCGATCTCGCCCGCTGTCGGATGCGGGACATGCCGCACCATGCCGCGAGCAATCGTTTCGGGCGCCGCCAGCGCTGCGCCAACGCCACGCACCTTCCCCGCTGGCACTCCGGCTGCACGCAGGCCGTCGAGCCAATAGTTCGTCGGCCGACTCGCAAAGATCGTGCGTAACGCGGCGAGCAGTGTCTCGCGGTTGACCACCCGCGCCTTGTTCGTCGCAAAACGCGGATCCGCGCTTAGATCGACCCGCTCAAGCAGTCGGCAAAGCGCCGCGAACTGCCCGTCATTCCCAACCGCGATCACGAACGTCCCGTCACTCGTCGCAAACAACTCATAGGGCACGATCGTCGGGTGGCCGTTACCGAACCGCTCGGGCTCGCGGCCCGTCATCAGCGCGGCACTCGCGACATTGGCCATCATCGCCAACTGGCAATCGTAAAGCGCCATATCGATGTGCTGCCCCACCCCGTCGCGGTCAGCGGCGATCAACGCGGCGAGGATCGCCTGCGCCGCGGCCATGCCCGTGAACAGGTCGGAAACCGCCACCCCGACCTTGACCGGCTCGCCGTCGACCTCGCCGGTCACCGCCATCAAGCCCGCTTCGGCCTGGATCACATAGTCGTAGCCAGCGCGCGCCGCGACTGGCGAGACGCGGCCATATCCCGACACAGAGCAATAAATAAGCCGCGGATTGAGCGCGCTCAACGCGTCGTACCCAAGGCCGTATTTGTCGAGTCCGCCAAGCTTGTAATTTTCGACCAGCACATCGGCCTTCGCGGCAAGTGCGCGCACGATCGCCTGCCCCTCGGCCGTCGAAAGGTCGATTGCAATGCTGCGTTTGTTGCGGTTGGCACAGAGGTAATAGGCCGACTCACCGCCCGCGAACGGGGGTCCCCAACGCCTGGTGTCGTCTCCTCCGCGCGGATGTTCGACCTTGACCACCTCGGCGCCGAGGTCCGCCAGCACCATCGTGCACCACGGCCCCGCGAGCACGCGCGAAAGGTCAAGCACTCGCCGCCCCGCCAGCGGCGGATGCCCCTTCTTTTCATTATCCATTGCCGCCCTTTAGCCGCCCCCTGGCGCCCGCGTCGAGCAGATCGCATGTTGACGCTGCCCCACCCCCTATGCCAATCGGATTCGCGCGGGGCGGGCGTAGCTCAATGGCAGAGCAGAAGCTTCCCAAGCTTACGACGAGGGTTCGATTCCCTTCGCCCGCTCCATTTCAAGACTCGCCGGGGAAGCGTCTTGGAACGGAGCAACCGAGCAGCGGAAGCCGTGAAGTGGCGACCAATTACAGGCCCCCATTGATGATGGAATAACCCTTCTCCTCAAGCGCGCCAGCCAACTCCTTCGCGCACGCCTCCGCCAGTTCCAAATCTTCCGACCGCACGACAAAATTGGCTCCCACCTGCCCTTCCTTGAAGAATGGATAGCTTCCGATCGATATTCCTTCGTGCGCCTTTTCGGTCGCGCCGAGCAAGTCGGCGACTTCGCTCTCCGGCACGAACCCGCCGATCGTTACGGACACCAGCGGCCGGCCTCCTTCTAGCGTGCCCGTCAGCGCATCGAGCATCCCCGCAGTGATGTGCGGCACGCCCGCCATGATAAACAAATTTCCCCGCCTGATTCCCGGCGCCCCCGACATCTTGTTGACGATCAAGTCGGACCCTGCGGGCACCCGCGCCATCCGCAGCCGCGCATCGGTAATCCCGCCGCGCGTTTCGTAATAGCGCTCGAGCGTCGCTCTCGCCTCGGGGTGAATCTCGACCCCGACACCAAACGCCGCCGCGATCGAATCGACCGTGATGTCGTCGTGAGTCGGTCCGATCCCGCCGGTGGTGAAAACATAGTCATCCGCCGCCAGCATCGCTTTCACCGCATCGCCGATCGCCTCTGCCACGTCCGCCACCACCCGCACTTCGCGCAGTCTGATGCCTTGCACATTAAGCCAGCTCGCGACTTGCGCGATGTTCTTGTCCTGCGTCCGCCCCGACAATATCTCGTCGCCAATCACCACCAGCGCCGCCGTCCACACTTTTCCGTTCATTCGTGCCGTCCTCGACTTCGCGCTGCCCGCTGCCTATCTAGGGGTGATGACCGAATATGTCAGCGTCGCTGTCGACGATCGTGCCGAAAGCCGCTCGGGCGTGATCAAGCTACACGGCCCCGAGGGGTTTAGCGGCATGCGCGCCGCGGGTCGGCTCGCCGCCTCGATCCTCGATGCACTTATCCCCCACGTCGTGCCGGGGGTCACCACCGGCGAGCTCGACGACATCGTCTATTGCATGACGGTTGAGGGCGGCGGCATTCCCGCAACGCTCAATTATCGTGGTTTCACCAAAAGCTGCTGCACCTCGATCAACCACGTCGTGTGCCACGGCATTCCCGGCGACAAGGCGCTCAAGGCAGGCGACATCGTCAACATCGACGTCACCCCGATCCTTGACGGCTGGCACGGCGATACCAGCCGCATGTTCCTTGTCGGCGACGTGCCGCTGAAAGCGAGCAAGCTGGTCGACGTAACCTATGAATGTCTGATCTTCGGCCTCGAGCAGGCGCGCGCCGGCAACCACCTCGGCGACATCGCTGCCGCTATTCAGGGTCATGCCGAAAAGCACCGCTACGGGATCGTCCGAGACTTTTGCGGGCACGGCGTCGGCCGCCTGTTCCACGACAGCCCCGAGGTCATCCACGCCGGCCGCGCGGGCACCGGTCCCGAGCTTCGGTCCGGAATGATCTTCACCGTCGAACCGATGATCAACCTTGGCCGCGCCGACTGCAAATTGCTCGACGATGGCTGGACCGCGGTCACCCGTGACCGCTCGCTGTCGGCGCAGTTCGAGCATTCGATCGGCATCACCGATGGGCCTTGCGAAATCTTCACCCGCAGCCCCGGTGGGTTCGATCGACCGCCTTACTGACTGTAAGATCACGACATTTCTCGGATTGTGCACCGCACACAAAGTCATTGCGATCGCGAGATCGAGGGCTACAACATGAGTGAACGACGACCGAAGCGGGGGCACGCGTGAAGAAAATCGAAGCCATCATCAAACCGTTCAAGATCGACGACGTCAAGGACGCCCTCCACGAGGTCGGGGTCAGCGGAATTACCGTCTCCGAGGTCAAGGGCTTCGGCCGCCAGAAGGGCCATACCGAGCTCTACCGCGGCGCCGAATATGTCGTCGACTTCCTCCCCAAGGTAAAACTCGAGGTTGTCGTCGAGGACGGCCTCGTCGACCGCGTCATTGAGGCGATCGAGAACAGTGCGCGCACCGGACGCATCGGGGACGGCAAAATCTTCGTCTCTTCGATCGAACAAGCCGTCCGCATCCGCACCGGCGACCGCGGTGCCGACGCCGTCTGACGTACCCCCTTTTTGGAAAAAGGGGCAACTCAGGAGAGCTGAGCGGGAGTGGGTAACCCGCGCTAGTGATCTCAGCAGTAGCGCCCATATAGAATAGATGATTCCCCTCTCAGTCCTCGATCTTGCTCCTGTTCCCCAAGGCAGCGACGCCGGCACCGCGCTGCGCAACGCTGCGGCCCTCGCTGCCCATGCCGAGTTTCTTGGCTACAACCGCTTCTGGATGGCCGAGCACCACTCGATGCCCGGCATCGCCAGCGCTGCCACTGCGGTCGCGCTCGCCCACGTCGCCCACGGCACGAAGACCATCCGTCTTGGCGCAGGCGGGATCATGCTCCCCAACCACTCCCCGCTCCAAGTTGCCGAGCAGTTCGGCACGCTCGCCGCACTTTACCCCGGCCGCATCGACCTCGGCCTCGGCCGCGCGCCGGGCACCGATCAGGCCGCGGCCTATGCGATGCGCCGCACCCTTACCGGCGACGTCAACCAGTTCCCGCGCGACGTGGTCGAGCTGATCTCCTACTTCGATCCGCCGTCAGACCTCCCCGCCCGCGTCCGTGCTATCCCCGGCGAGGGTCTGCAAGTCCCCCTCTGGATCCTCGGGTCAAGCCTGTTCGGCGCGAGCCTCGCCGCCCACCTCGGCCTACCCTATGCCTTCGCCTCGCACTTCGCCCCCGACATGCTCGACGCCACGCTCGCGACCTACCGCCGCGACTTCAAGCCCTCGCGGTTCCTTGGCGAACCCTATGTCATGCTCGGCTTCAACGTCTTCGCCGCCGACACCGACGACGAGGCGCGGCTTCTCGCTACCTCGCTCGAGCAAGCCTTTGTTGCGCTCGCCAGCGGCTCGCCCGGCCAGCTCAAGCCACCGCTCGCCGGCTATCGTGATACCATCCCCGTTCGCTTTCACGCCTCGCTCGACCAGCGGCTCGAATGCAGCGCAATCGGCTCTCCCGCGACCGTCGCGGCCGCGACCCGAGCCTTCATCGCCCGCACCGGCGCCAACGAATTGATGGTCACTTCGCAAATCTTCGACCACGCCGCACGGCTGCGCTCCTTCGAGATACTGGGGGATTGCTTGATCACCGCCCCCACTTACCCCTAGCGCTCGCAGCGTGACTGAAGAAAATCCCCTGGCCTCCATGCCTCCGGACGAGCTCAAGGCTGCAATGTTGAAGCTCGGTTACAAGACCCAGGCCGAACTCGCCGCCGCGATCGGGGTCAGCCGCTCGGCGGTCAGCCTGTGGCTCGAAGGCAAGGTCGGCGTTCCCCGCCCGATCGCAATGCTGCTGCGAATGCTTGTCGCCGCCCGTCGACGCGCCTTCTAAAACCGGGTCGGTAGAGGCGAGACGGAACGATCCATCAGCCCCGCGGTTCATTGCGCTAACTCACAGGAATGAACCGCCATGGACATCACTCAACTCATCCTCGACGATCATGCCCAGATCCGCCGCCTGTTCGCGCAGATCGACGAGATTGATCGCAGCGAGAAGGACACGCTCGCTTCCTTGTGGGCGCGCTTGGGCACGTTCCTCGACACGCATGCCGAGGCCGAAGAACGCTTCTTTTATCCGACGCTGCTCAAGATCGGCCGGGGCGCCGCTGATGCCGACGACGCTGGGGATGAGACCAAGGACGCGATCAAGGATCATAACGAAATTCGGGACGCCGTGGCTGAGGTCGCCAACCACAAAGTTGGCTCGAAGGGCTGGATCGACGCCGTTGGCAAGGCCAACGAGGTTAATGGCGACCACCTCGCCGAGGAAGAGCGCCAAGGCCTGTCTGACTTTCGCCAGAACGCCGATTTAGACCTGAGCCACAAGCTTGCCCTCCAGTTTGCCCGGTTCGAAGCCGACTATCTCACGGGAGATGGGATCCAGGCGAGCGACGAAGACCCAGAAGAATATGTGAAAGCTCACGAGAAGGCCTAAGCGCCTTGACGAGCGTGCCTTCCTACAGAAAACATTCTATGTTCCATACGGGTTCATTGAAACACCTCACTTAGACTCCCCTACGCCCATCGTGATACGCCCCAGCCACGATGGCTTTACGCCTGAGCGGCGGGTCCTTTCCTCGACGCGCTTGCTATAAGCGGCTGGGTCGAGGATGCCTGCCAAAGCGCCGACATCAGCCGCAGCGGCGCCTATGCGTTTTGCAATCGCTATAAAGCTCGCCGGTTCCGCTGTGTCTGGGTCGCTTCGCTCGATGTCGGCATTCAGCGGTTGCGCGCGATCAACGGGGTCGCACACCCGATTTTACTTATAGGGCAAGTAGGTCGGCGAACGCCGCTACTTTGACGAGCAGCTGACCCAGTTCTTGCTTCGCGCCCCGGCTCCCGCTAACTTTGCTCGGTCGAATGAAAGGACTGAAAAAATTAAACAAAAAGACGTCGCGCGCCGTCTTTATCATTTCTGCCGGCTCAAAGCCGTGCAGGCCGAATGAGGCCGACGTGGCTTCCATGTTGACCCGCTTGCCCCGCCTCGAAACCCCGCATCCCTTCCATCCAAAATCATGGTGAAATATTCACCTCGGTTGCGACTCCACTGGATTCCGCAGTGCAGCAAGCGGCAGGGTAAGACGTGGCCGCGCGAGGCGGCGAATCAATTTTTACGGATAGGGCGAACTCATGTCGGACTCGGGCAAAGTATTGAAGCTGATCGAGGAAAACGAGATCGAGTGGGTCGACCTGCGCTTCACCGATCCCAAGGGTAAGTGGCATCACCTGACGATGGTCGCCTCGGCAATCGACGAGGACATGCTCAACGACGGCTTCATGTTCGACGGCTCCTCGATCGACGGCTGGAAGGCGATCAACGAGAGCGACATGATCCTCATGCCCGATCTTGGCGCGACCTACATCGATCCGTTCAGCGCGACCCCGATGCTGATCCTCGTATGCAACGTTGTCGAGCCCGGAACCGGCGAGCTTTACACTCGCGACCCGCGCTCGACCGCCACCAGAGCCGAGGCCTATCTCAAACAGACCGGGATCGCCGACACCGTGTTCGTTGGCCCGGAAGCCGAATTTTTCATGTTCGACGACGTCAAGTTCATGAACAGCTATAACGAAAGCTCGTTCAAGATCGACGACATCGAGCTGCCGACCAATACCAACCGCGATTATGAAGGCGGCAACCTCGGCCACCGTCCGCGCGCCAAGGGCGGCTACTTTCCCGTCGCCCCGGTGGACAGCGCGGTCGATATCCGCTCGGAAATGGTCTCGACGATGCTTGAGATGGGGCTTCCGTGCGACAAGCATCACCACGAAGTCGCCGCCGCTCAGCATGAGCTCGGGCTGACCTACGGTACGCTGGTCGAGACCGCCGACCGCATGCAGGTCTACAAATACGTCGTCCACATGGTCGCCCATGCCTATGGCAAAACCGCGACCTTCATGCCCAAGCCGATCGCTCAGGACAACGGCTCGGGGATGCACACCCACATTTCGCTGTGGGCCGACGGCAAGCCACTGTTCGCCGGCAACGGCTACGCCGGCCTGTCAGAGCTGGCGCTTTACTTCATTGGCGGCGTCATCAAGCATGCGCGAGCGCTCAACGCCTTCACCAACCCGACGACCAACAGCTACAAGCGGCTGGTTCCCGGGTTCGAGGCTCCAGTCCTCCTCGCCTACTCGTCGCGCAACCGCTCGGCATCGTGCCGCATCCCCTATGGCGCGGGCGAGAAGGCCAAACGCGTCGAGTTTCGCTTCCCCGATGCGATGGCCAATCCCTACCTGTGCTACGCCGCGCTTCTGATGGCCGGTCTCGACGGTATCCAGAACCGCCTCCACCCGGGCGAGGCGATGGACAAAAACCTTTACGATTTGCCCCCCGCCGAACTAGTTGCCGTCCCAACCGTCTGCGGCAGCTTGCGCGAGGCACTCACCAGCTTGGTCGCCGACCGCGACTTCCTGTTGAAGGGCGACGTATTCACCGAAGACCAGATTGATGCCTACATCGAGCTCAAGTGGGAAGAAGTGATGCGCTGGGAGACCACGCCGTCGCCTGTCGAGTTCGAGATGTATTACAGCTCGTAAGCAACATCGGTCAGGCCCGGCCTTCGCGCCGGGCTGCCTCTTACGATCGCGCTTACCGTTTCGTAACCCTCGCCCCTTAGGCTGTGCCACGCCATGGGATGCGAGGTCAGATCGATGAATAGTTTTCGCGCGTCGCTGTCGGGCAAGCCCGTCCCGGCCAAGTTGCTGCTTGGCGAGAAGCAGCCTTCGCTAGCAGAGGGCGAGGGTCTTGATGCGATTCTCGTTGCGCGCGAGGTCGTGCGAACCGCCGATCACCGGACAGCCGACCGCCATCGGCTCGTCGGCGGGCAAGCCGTGGTATGCTTCCGCAGCCGTCTCCATCCGGTAGAGCTGATCAACCTGTCGGGCGGCGGGGCGATGGTTGAAGGCGCGTTCAAGCCGCGGCTGTGGGATCAGGTCGAACTCAATCTGGGCGAGCACGGCTCGATCGAATGCGCCGTCCGTTGGATTCGCAAGACCCGGTACGGCCTCGAGTTCGCTCATGAAACACAGATCCAAGCCGAGCCCGAACAGCGCGATGACCTCCTTCGAGCAGTCCTTCGTCGCAGCTTCCCTGATATCGAGACCAGACCTGCGTCCGGGCCAGAACCCGAGGCTGCACCGCTTGCTGTCGAAAGCAGCGCCGCCCGCCGAAGCAGCCCGCGCCACCCTATGATCTGGTCGGGGAAAATCTTGTTTCAGCACGACACAATCCCCGTTCGCTTGCGCAACATCTCGGCAAACGGCGCGATGGTCGAAAGCTCGATCCCCTGCCCGGCAGGTGGCGAAGTATATCTCGACCTCGGGGACGCCGGCAGCCTGTTTGCGACCGTCAGTTGGGCTCACGGCGACCAGCTCGGGCTCATCTTCGCTCACCCCTATGATATCGCCAACCTCGCCAACGCCAAGCCAAATTTGACCCCTCAGCGCTGGTCAAAGCCCGCCTACCTGCGCAACGATCAGGCGGACTCGTCTCCTTGGGCCGACCGCTGGGGCCGATTGTCGGTCGAGGAACTCAGAAGCTCACTGGAAGGCTTCCTCAAATATTAATAGATATCCGGAATTGACCCCGGCCATGACTTGACGCAACGGACCAACGCAGCGGCGACTGGCCGTGTTGATTGATTTAATCTGGCTGGGTTCGCAGTGCCTCCTGATACACTCTCACGGCAAAGTTTCTGGACCGTGACGAAAATGCGGATCCGTTCCGTTATCGGTCGCCTGGTCATGAAGCCCGTCGTAGGCCATATCGCTGGTCGGCTGCTTCGCGATCGCATCCCTCACCGTAACTTGACCGTCATTACGTCCAGCGGGCTCGTTTCTGATCAGGTCCGCGCATCACTCCTTCTCGGAGGGTATGAATCGGCAGAATACCGGTTCGTGCAACGGTACATCCCGGGCGATGCCAGCGTGATCGAACTTGGCGCAAGCATGGGCGTCATGACTTGTCATTTGCGTCGCCGCGTCCAACTTCCGCACTGCGTGATCTCTGTCGAGGCGGACCGTCGGTTACTCGGGCTGATCGAAGCTAATCTAAGCGCCAACACCTCTGCTCCGGTCGAGCTGATCAACAAAGCGATTGATTACGCCGGGAGCACCCATGTCGATTTTTCCTTTGGCGAGGACAATCTCGGTGGCGCCGTGCGTGCCGACGGCGGCGCGACCATCTCCGTCGAGAGTATTTCCTTGCGCGATCTCGTGGCGCACTTGAACGGCGACGACTATTCGCTCGTGTCCGATATCGAAGGTGCCGAGTGGGCAATGTGGCAGAATGATCGCGAGTTCATTACTCGCGCTCGCATCTGTGTTTTCGAACTCCACGATGCGCCCGACGGACGAAAAGCCGAGGAATTAGTGGAGGCGATTGCCAACGACCCCGAACTTGAGTTGCTTGAGCGCTATGGACACGTTGTGGCATTCCGGCGGCGCGGCCTCACTTGAGCGCATTTAGGGTGTTTTGGTTGCCAACTCTCCACAGGCGCGCCACAGCAGCCTTGCACCTGTCCAAAACTGCCCTTTGTGATTCATTAAAGCCGTGATCCGCGCCGAAGCCGCTCAGCAAGCCATGAATCAACGCTGCTCCAACCGGCGGCGGCTGGCGATTGTCGTTTCGCACCCGATCCAGCATTTCGTGCCGCTCTACAGAGCGCTAGCCGCGAGCGGCGACGTGCAGCAGTGCGTGTTTTTCGCAAGCCGTGTCGGGCTGGACCGTTATTATGACGAGGAAATGCAAACAGAGATTGCATGGAAGATCGATCTACTTTCAGACTATCGGCATGTCTTCCTGCCCGGTGCCGCCGCAGCCACGCGCGGCGACCAGTTGGCGAAGCTCGATCCCGAACTCGCCCAAAGCCTGGCAGATTTCGATCCCGACACTGTCATGGTCTATGGCTACTCGATGGCCATAGCTCGGCGCGCGGCTCGCTGGGCTAACGACAATCGACGCCAGTTGATAATGATCAGCGACAGTGAGTTGCGTGAGCCGCGTTCGTTGCTCAAGCAGATCGCGAAGCAATTTGTCGTGCGTTGGCATTATCGGCGGGTCGATGCCTTCCTTGCCGTCGGCGACGAGAATGCGCGTTATTATCGGCACTATGGCGCACCGCCCGAACGGATCTTCCGAAGCCCTTTCACGATCGACGAGACCAGCTATCGTGACGCAGCAACGAAGCGCGAGGTGGCGCGCGCCGAACTCATTGAGCGCCACCAGCTTCCCGACAACGCGCTCCTCGCCTTGTTCGTTGGGAAACTGTCCAATCGCAAACGACCGCAGGATCTAATTGAGGCGGTCGCTCGCCTCCGCGGTCAGACGACCCGACCGATTTACGCACTGTTGGCCGGTGGTGGCGAGCTTGGTGATGAATTGGCCGCGCAAGTGAAGTTGGAGGGAGTGCCTGCGCATCTCCTCGGTTTCGTTAATGTTGACGTCCTGCCAATGCTCTATGCGGGCTCTGATGTCCTCGTCCACACCTCGCAGGCTGATCCTCACCCCTTGGTTTGTTCCGAAGCGGCGTGCATCGGCCTGCCGATGGTCTTGAGTGATCGCGTCGGTGCCGAGGGACCCACCGATATCGCTAGGCGAGGAGAAAACGCCTTCGTATATGAATGCGGCAACGTCAGCGCGTTGGCTGCCATCCTCGCGGACCTTGCCGAAAATCCCGCGCTACTCGCCGATTATGGCATGCGCAGTAGAGAGATCTTTGAGCAACAGTCGATGACGGCCAGCGTCGCCGGGATCATCGACGCCATGACGGATCAACCAAAGCGGAATCGATGACCTCGTCAAAACCTGTCCGCGCAATCCTTGCTAGCGAGTTTTGGCCGGGTGCTACGGCGCGCGGCATCGTGCCGGGCCTGCGCGATTTTGGTTGGCTGGTCGACGAAATCGACATTCGACAGTATGTTCCGCCAAGTCACAATTTTCGATCGCGCGTCGAGGGACGGCTGCGGCACCAAGAGCGGCTGAACGTTTTGCAGCGCGCCATCCTCGCATCAGCCCAAACCCACAATCCCGACGTCTTCCTCACCGTCAAGGGAGTTGGGATCCGCGAAGACACACTCGCCGCCTTGCACCACCGCGGCATTCTGCTCGTCAATTATTACCCTGATTATCACTTCGACGATATTCCGCTCGAAGCCATGGCCAACTACGATTTAGTTGCCACCACCAAGTCCTTCCAGTTGGACGCGCTGAAGATGATCTTGCCTCCAGACGGCGTCGCGCTCGTTCATCACGGATACGGCGGCGAGGTGCACCGGCCGGTCCGTGCACCCAATCAGCCGCCTATCGACGTCCTTTACATCGGTAACGCCAACCCTCGAAAAGCAGCGCTGATGCTCACGCTTGCCGAGGCAATGCCCAACACTGTGATCCGCGTTGTCGGTCAACGCTGGTCCAAATATGCGCGGGGGACGGCACTTGCGCGAACCTTGTCGGGAACAGCGTTGAGTGGTGACTTTTATGCCGCCGAGATCACGACCGCCAAGATAAACCTAGCATTCCACATGGGCAAGGATCCAAAGACCGGCTTCGCTGACCTCGTCTCCACTCGCAGTTTCGAAATCCCTGCGTGCGGGGGATTTATGCTGCACATTGATAATGACGAGATACGCTCGCTCTATGACGTGCCATCGGAAATCGACACCTTTGCCTCGCCTGAAGAGTTGATTGCCAAAGTTCGCTATTGGCTCGACCACCCCGTCGAGCGGCAAGAAGTCGCGGCCCGCGGTCACGCGCGAGCCGTCCCGGCTTACAGCTATTTCGAACGCGGTCGTGAACTTGCCCAACTGGTCGAGGACCGCCTCGCAGATCGCAAAGACGTCTCGCCGATGCTGCCCCTCGCCCGCTCGGCCCGGCCGGCTCCGTAAAAGGCATAGACCACCAGTCCGATCAAGTTCCAGGCAATGAAATACATCTGGGTCTTCACCGGCAGGCTCCAGAAAAGATAGGCACAGCCGAGGATGCCGACGGCGCCGATGAGCCACGGTGCTGGCGCGCGGAAGCTGCGCTCTCGATCGGGCTCGCGGCGGCGCATGGTGAGCATTGCTGCACACACTGCGACAAAGGCGATGAGGGTGCCGGCATTGGCAAGCGCGGCGATTTCGTTGAGTGGGAAGATCGCCGCAATGATCGCGACAACCAGCGCGGTGAAGATCGTGATTCGCACCGGCGTGCCGCGCTTCGAAACCCGCGCAAGACTTTGCGGGAGGAGACCGTCGCGCGCCATAGTAAAGAATATCCGGCTCTGGCCGAAGAAGAAGGCGAGGATTACCGTCGGCAGTGCGACGACGGCGGACAGGCCAAGGATTCGTGCCGCGCCAGGTTGCCCGATCTCACGCAAGATCAACGCCAATGGCTCGGGCGAATTGGCAAAGCGGGTGTATGCCAGCGCGCCGATCGCGGCGGCCGCGACCGCCATGTAGATGGCAACACAGGCGATCATCGACCCGACAATTCCGATCGCGAGGTCGCGCTCTGGATTCTTGGCTTCCTCTGCCGCGGTGGCGATCGCATCGAACCCGTAGAACGCGAAGAAGATGATCGCGGCCGCGGCCATCACGCCAACTTCGTGACCCGCCGACCCGGAGCGGGGGAACCCGAACGGCATGAACGGGTGAAAATTCACGGCGTTGAAGCTTTTCAACGCGACGAACACGAACAGCGCGAGGGCGAGAATCTTGACCGCGACGAGGACGGCGTTGAACGTTGCACTCTCGCGCGTTCCGACTGAGAGTAGTCCGGCGACTACCGCGATGATGAACACTGCGGGCAGGTTGAACACCCCGCCGAGCTCGGGTCCGTTGGTCAGTGCCGCTGGCAACCCCGCGCCGACGCTCGTCAGGAACCCCGCTGCATAACCCGACCAGCCGACCGCCACTGCACTGACAACCAGACTGTATTCGAGGATCAACGACCAGCCGACGATCCATGCGATCAACTCACCAAATACAACGTAGGAATAGGTGTAAGCTGACCCCGACGCCGGGATCATCGTCGCCATTTCGGCATAAGCGAGCGCAGCGCAGGCGCAGATCAGTCCGGCGATCGCGAACGACAAAATGACCGATGGCCCCGCCTTGGCCGCCCCAACCCCGATCAGCGTCAGGATCCCCGTCCCGACGATCGCGCCGACGCCAAGCGCGACAAGATGCGGCCAAGACAGCGAGCGCGCCAGCCGGTGGTGCTCGGGCATGTCTTCGCGCGCGACGATAACCTTGCGGACATTCCAGTTCTTCACTCGCCACGCTCCCCCTTGTGAACAAGAGCAGCCTAGCGCTTAGTGAACGCTACCGACAACCTCGTCGCTCGCCAAGTTTGCAATGACCCGCTCAATCTGCCGCCAATGGCAGAAGCGCTGGACATTGCCCGCAGTGCGGCTGGCATGAGCGCGCGCGGCGGCTTCGAAACCGGCGTCGTCGCCATAGGTCTCGATGAGCCCGGCGGCGTCGGCAATCGCTCCGCGCCCGCTGATGAAGAATGCTTCCATTCCCGCTGATTATTTCACGACCCGTTTGCGGACCACGCACAAGTGTCGTTAGCGCCCCGTCAACCACGTCGCAGGGTGGCGCCCGCGCCCCGCTTCTGCCACAGACGGAGCATGTCGATGCGAAGCAGTCAGGCGGGCGGCCTGTTCCTCATGATGGCGATCCTCGCCGGCGCAATTTGGGGCCTGAGCGTCGGCCAGCCGATGCTTGGTATTCTGCGTGGAACCGGCATCGGGATTGTCGTCGCGCTTACAGTGTGGTTGATTGATCGACGGCGGGCACGGATCGAGGACTGACGGCTCAGGCGGCTCGACGTTCGGCCATCACCTCCCCACCAACAATCCACTCAACCGCGGCTCGCGCATGGATCGCGGTCGTGTCATAGACCGGCACCACATTGGCGCGGACGTCGACCGCGAGCACGAGTTCGGTGCAGCCCAGCACCACCGCCTGTACTTTTTGCTTACCAAGTTCGGTGATGAGCGTCCTTAGCTTGCGATGGCTTTCTCGCACCACCCGTCCAGCGGCAAGCTCTTCATAGATGATTCTGTCGACCTCTCCCTGCCACTCATCACTTAGCGGCTGGAGCGTCAGGCCCTGGCGCTCGTACGCCTCGCGCGCGAATGGTTCGGTCATGGTGAAGCGCGTCCCCAACAGCGCAATTCTCGAACGATACTCCGCGACGAGTTGCCGGGCCGCGGCCTCGGATATGTCAATCAGCGGCAGGTCGACGACCTCGAATACTGCCGGGGCGACTTTGTGCATGGTGTTAGATGCCATCAGCAGCGCAGCGCAGCCGGCATCGCGCAGTCGCCGCGCGGCCCTGATAGTGACCTCGGCGACACCGTCCCAATCACCCGCCCGCTGCATCGCCGCCACGGGAGCAAAATCAAGGCTTTCGATGGCAAGCGGTGCGCTGTGTAGTCCGCCAAGCCGTGCCGCGACCCCGCGGTTGATCTGGTCATAATAAAGCGCGGTCGAGGCCCAGCCCGTTCCGCCGATGATGCCAAGCTTCCTCAAGTCCGCCTCCTCGCCCCAGCGCTGCATGATATGCGCGCTGCCAGTGGCCGATGATTATCTCACGGCGCTGTTAATCCAAGGGCTTAACGACGCGGATGTGTGTTAATTTCGGTGGAGCGCAGGCTAAGTCTACCCCAGCGCCTTGACGATTTCCTCGACCATCTTCTTCGCATCGGCAAGCAGCATCATCGTGTTATCGCGATAGAACAGCTCGTTATCGACCCCGGCGTAGCCAGCGCCGCCCATCGAGCGCTTGATGAAGAGCACGGTCCGCGCCTTCTCGACGTCGAGCACCGGCATGCCGTAGATTGGTGATGTCTTGTCGGTCTTCGCTGCCGGGTTGGTGACGTCGTTGGCGCCGATGACGAAGGCGACGTCGGTCTGCGCGAACTCGGAGTTGATATCCTCGAGCTCGAACACCTCGTCATACGGAACATTGGCCTCGGCCAGCAGCACGTTCATGTGCCCAGGCATGCGGCCGGCCACGGGGTGAATCGCATATTTGACCCGCACCCCCTGCTTCTTGAGCTGGTCACCCATCTCGCGAAGCACATGCTGCGCTTGGGCAACCGCCATGCCGTAACCCGGCACGATGATAACCTGGTCAGCCTGTTGCAGCAGGAACGCGGCGTCCTCGGCCGAACCGCGCTTGTAGGGGCGGTCGATCGCTTCCGCTCCGCTAGCTGGTCCCGCAACCGCACCAAAGCCCCCGGCGATGACACTGATGAAGCTGCGGTTCATCGCGCGGCACATGATGTAGCTGAGGATCGCGCCCGACGAGCCGACCAGCGCGCCAGTGATGATCATCGCACTGTTGTGGAGCGTGAAGCCCATCGCCGCCGCCGCCCAGCCCGAATAGCTGTTGAGCATCGACACGACGACCGGCATGTCCGCCCCGCCGATCGGGATGATCAGCAGGAATCCGATCGCAAACGACAGCGCGGTCAGCGTCCAGAACACCCACGGCGCTTGGTCCTGGGTGAAGTAACCAATCAGCCCAAGGATCGCGATCAGCGTGCCAAGGTTGAGAATATGGCGCAGCGGCAGCAGGATCGGCGCGCCCGACATGTTGCCGTTGAGTTTCAGGAACGCGATCACCGAGCCCGAGAACGTGATCGCGCCGATCGCAACGCCGAGACCCATTTCGATGCGACTAACCTGATGAATTTCCGAAGCGAAGCATGGCGGCCCTGCCTCCGGGCAAATGAGTGTGGCGATACCGAAAGCGATGGGGTTGAGATAAGCAGCGACCCCGACGAGCACTGCAGCCAAGCCAACTAGGCTATGAAACGCCGCGACCAGTTGAGGCATCGCGGTCATCTGGATCCGCCGCGCGGTGACAAGCCCAATGCTGCCGCCGACTGCGATCGCGACGAGTATTTCGCCAATCGAGGCGATACCGTGGGTCAGCAGCGTCGTCAGCACGGCAATGGCCATGCCGATCATGCCAAGGCGGTTGCCGCGCTGGCTGGTAACCGGACTCGACAGGCCGCGCAGGGCAAGAATGAAACAGCCGCCCGCGATGAGATAGGCGAGCGCCACCCAGCTTTCGGAGATGCTGAAGATCAGATCCGTGTGAGCGTCGGGCGCCACGTCCTAGCGCTCCTTCTTCTTGTACATTGCGAGCATTCGCGCGGTCACAGCGAACCCGCCGAAGATATTAACGCTGGCGAGTGCGACCGCGATCAGTCCGAGCCACTTGGCGGCGGACGACCCGGCGGCCGCGGCAGCGATCAGCGCGCCGACGATGATTACGCTGGAGATCGCATTGGTAACCGCCATCAGCGGGGTGTGGAGCGCCGGGGTCACTGACCACACCACGAAATAACCCACAAAGCAGGCCAGGACGAAAATCGACAGGATCGAAATGAAGTCCAACACGCCCTCCCATGAGCATCGCGGCCATTCCTTGGCGCGGGAGGCCGCCGCTGTCGAGCCGCAAACGGTGCGATTAACAACGGCCGTGGATCGAAGTTTCCAAAATCCTAACCTTTATCGGGTTAGCGAGAGGAAGGATCACGAAGGGAATGACGTGCGCCAACAGGCGGGATCTGATCGGCCGAAGAGCAAAAAGCCGGCGTCGCCCAAGCGATTGCTGCTGTGGACGCTGTTCGCCGGCCTGATCATCGGGGTGCTGGACCTCGCCCTCCCCATCGACTTCGTAACACAAATGACCTGGGCGGGACTCAACCAGCATCGGGCCAGCGACAACATCGTCATCGTCAAGATCGACGATGCGAGCCTGCGCAAGGTCGGTAACTGGCCCTGGTCGCGGGCAGCGCATGCAAAGCTGGTCGATCAATTGACGCGAATGGGTGCGCGCTCGATCAATTTCGACATCATGTTCGCCTATCGTGGTGATCCCGCCGGCGACGCGGCGTTCGAAAAATCATTGGAAAAGTCGGGACGCGTGACGTTGCCGATTGGATTGGCGCGCGATCGCACCGCTCGCCTTAAACCGTTGATCGAATTCACACGGCACACGAAACTTGCTGATCTGATGCTCGATTATGACTTTCAAAATCAGGTGAGAGGATTGAGCTACGGAGTGAGCCTTAACGGATCGCGAATTCCCAGCTTGGCAACGAGCGCTGCGGGATGGAAGGCTTGGCCCGACTCCACCTTTCCGATCGATTATTCGGTCGATCCCAAATCCTTTCTCTCCGTGTCGGCGGCCGATGTCATCGCCGGAAAAGTTTCCCCGCATCTCATCTCGGGAAGGATCGCCTTCATCGGAACGACGACCGACACGTTGGGCGATCAATATTTCCTTCCCGGTTACGGGCGCATGGGAGGGGTCTACATTCACGCCATGGGAACGGAGACGTTGATCAGGCATCGCCCGATTGACCTCGGGTGGCTGCCGGCACTCATGCTCTGCGGATGCATCGGCGCTCTGGCATTGGCCACTCGGCGAGCTCTTTATCAGAATCTCCTGCTCGCTGGCGGTGCTCTTCTCATCGTCGTTGTACCGGAGCCGCTGCAAGCTCAGCTTGTTTTCCTGAAGATCGGTCCGGGGATCGCGGTCCTGGCGATCTTGGCCGGGCAGGTGAACTGGACTCGACTGAGAAATCGCAGCGAAATCAGCGGTGTGAGTGGCCTTCCAAACCTCGTGGCATTGCGCGCGGACCCTCTGTCGCGAGAGCGGCCTCTCGTCGTGGCGCGATTGCACAATTATGCCGAAATCGCGTCGGCGCTGCCGCAGGATGCCGAACGGCTGCTGACCGATCAAATTACCGCACGCCTCTGCGTCGGAGCGGCAGGGCGGCGGCTGTATCACGGAGACGAGGGAGTGTTTGCCTGGTTTGCGGAGCCGGGTCTGGCGCTCGGCCATCACCTCGAAGCACTCCACGCGCTGTTCCGTAGCCCGGTCAAGGTTCGCGGTCAGCATTACGACGTCATGATCAGTTTCGGCGTCGATATCGGTAGTGGGCGCGCCGCGTCCAATCGCTTGGGAAGCGCTCTGGTTGCAGCGGATGAGGCCGAGGCCGAAGGGTTGAAGTGGAAATATCACGATCCGGCGCGGTTGGCAGACGCGTCTTGGAAGCTATCGCTGCTCAGCCAACTCGACGAAGCGATCGAGAAGGGTGAGGTGTGGGTTGCCTATCAGCCCAAGCTTGACCTGGCGACCAACGAGATCGTCGGCGTAGAAGCGCTTGCCCGCTGGACCCATCCTGAAAAAGGTCCGATCAGCCCCATCGAATTCATCGGCGCGGCCGAGCAGCATGACCGAATTGAAAAGCTGACCGATCACATTCTTGATCAGGCAGTATCGGCCGTGGCGCTCGCCCACCGTCAGGGCCGGCCGCTGGCGCTCGCCGTCAACCTCTCGGCTCGGCTGCTCAACGATCCAGACTTGCCAAGTCGCGTCGCCGACTGCCTTGCTCGCCATGGGCTACCTCCCTCGCAGTTGATCCTCGAGCTTACCGAGACTGCCGCTTTGGCCGGTACCGGACAGGATATCGAAATGCTCAACCGCCTGCGCGATCTCGGCGTGAAAATTTCGATCGACGATTATGGCACCGGCCTATCCACGCTCGATTATCTCAAAAAAGTGCCGGCCGCAGAAATCAAGATCGACCAGAGTTTTATCAAGGCGCTTCGTGACCACCGCAGCGACCGGGTCATGGTTCAGTCGACCATTGCATTGGCGCATTCACTAGGCCGAATCGTGGTAGCCGAAGGGGTCGAGGATCGCGAGACTCTTGAGTTGCTTACGACCATGGGTTGCGACCTCGCGCAAGGCTTCATCATTGGACGCGCAACAAGTTTGCGCAATGTTCTCAAGCGTTTGAAAGTCGAACGAGGACTTCGAGTAGCTTGAAACCTTAATGGTTTGCTAACCAAGTTATTTATGGTTAATATCCCCGGGAGCGCGAAGTGAGTCGCGTGACCAACAAGGGGATACATGATGAAGAAGCAAACGCGCTTCAGTTTCTGGAATTGGTTCCTTGGAAGTGGCCAGGGTTCGGGCGGCTCCAACGGCTAATCCAAGGCGATCGAGCGATCGCCTGACCAATGACAGGAAAAGCCGCTCTCGTGTCGAGGCGGCTTTTTTGTGCCTTCAATTCCGGAGTGAACCTCAGGCCGGGACGAGCAAGCGATCGCTTACGATCTTACCGCCCTTCGTCAGGCGGACGGCCTTCACGATTTCGTCGTCGTCCGGCAGGTTGGGCTGGCTCGTTTCTTTGTCCCAGAAAGCGGCGAGAAAGTTGTACAGGTTGCGCGAGAAGAGTGCCGAGGAATCCGCCGCCAGCGTTGCAGCCAGATTGCGTGTTCCAATGATCGTCACGCCATGGCGCTCGACCGTTTCACCCGCGACACAGCCTTCGACATTGCCGCCAGCTTCGGCGGCGAGGTCAACGATCACGCTGCCTGCCCGCATCGTTGCCAGCTGCGCGTCGCTGACCAGCAGCGGTGCTGCACGCCCCGGGATTAGCGCGGTGGTAATGACGATATCCTGCTTGGCGATGTGGCTCGACACGAGCTCGGCCTGGGCCGCCTTATATTCGGCCGACGTCTCGCCGGCATAGCCACCCGCGCCTTCGCCCTCGATTCCAGCGACATTCTCGACGAAGATCGGCTTGGCGCCAAGCGACTGGATCTGTTCCCTGGTCGCCGAGCGAACATCCGTCGCGCTGACCTGTGCCCCCAGACGCCGCCCCGTCGCGATCGCCTGAAGCCCCGCCACTCCAACGCCCATGACAAACAGCTTCGCCGGACTGACCGTCCCAGCCGCAGTCATCATCATCGGGAACGCCCGGCCATAGGCGGACGCCGCATCGACGACCGCCTTGTAGCCAGCCAAGTTCGACTGTGACGACAGGATGTCCATCGACTGCGCGCGGGTGATCCGCGGCATCCACTCCATCGCCAGCGCCTCGAGCCCGGCTTCAGCATAGCCCTTGACCGCGTCCGCGCGCCGCGCTGGATCAAGCGCGCCGACCAGAATCGCGCCCTGCTTCACCCCTGACAGCAAGTCGGGACCGCCAATGCACAGGATGATGTCGGCATCGACAAGCAGATTCTGCCGATCCTCGATCGTCGCTCCTGCATCAGTAAAGACCGCATCCGAAATGCTCGCGGCCTCTCCAGCCCCCCGCTCCACCGCGACCGAGGCGCCCAGCGCGGCAAATTTCTTGACCGTTTCGGGAATCGCGGCAACGCGCGTCTCGCCGGGGGCTTCCTTGAGTACGGCGATCTTCACCGAGTCAGCGCGAGATGATCAAGATAACGATCGCGGTAACGATCGCGACGGCAATCGCCGAACGCCGGAGGACCTTGAGGAAGCCGTCGTAATTGCGGCGATGCGCGGGAAGGTCCATCCCGCTCACGCCCTGTTGTTGCTGCACTCCATCCGCGGCCATGGCCAATTCCTTCAATGATCCAACTTGCTGCAGCCATAACAATAGCGCGTCCGGACCCCAAGCGCTTTTAAGCCGTCCTTTACCTGTCGCCGCTATGAGTGGGCTATCGGAGGAATATGCTCGACGAATCCCATCGTTCCCTTCTGCTGGTCGAGGCCGACGCCGCCGAGCGTCGCTTCGTTTCGGCGATCGCTGCCCGCGCCGGGTGGAGTGTGGTCGGCGCAGCTGATATCGAAACTGCGGTCGGACTCCTGCAGGGTCCGCATGGCCGAGAGGTCCAAGCCGCCTTGCTGTCGACTTGGCGTGCCGAAGACGGACCTGCGCTGATCGCCGCTTTGCGCAATTGCCGCGCCGAGTTGCCGGTCCTGGTCCTTACCGACCCCACCGACCGAGCGCTCGCGCTTGAGGCAATGCGCGCCGGGGCGTCGGACTATCTCGTCAAGCCGGTCGCGCCCGAGCGCCTGCTCGACGCGCTCGCCGCCAACGCCGACCGCCGCCGCGCCGCTGGCGAACTCGCGCCGCTGTCGGAAAAGCTGCTAGGGCCTCTCCCGCTCGAGGAACTGGTCGGCGCCGCGCCCGATTTTCGCGCCGCGCTGGCGGTCGCCGCCAAGGCTGCGCGCAATCGTCTTCCAATTCTGATCATCGGCGAACCCGGCGCAGGCAAGGAAACCTTCGCCCGCGCCATCCATGCCGCGTCGCTGCGCGCCCGCTCGCCGCTCATCACGCTCGACTGCAAGGCGGTCCCGGCCAATATCATCGACAGCCAGCTGTTCGGCCATGTCCCCGGTGCCTTCCCCGGCGCCTTTGCCGAAAAGGTCGGGCGGATGGTCGCGGCCGACGGCGGCACGCTCCTTCTCGACGAAGTCGGTGCCTTGCCTGAGGAAACCCAGGCCGCGCTCGACCGCGTCCTCGCCACCGGCGAAGTGCGCCCGGTCGGCTGCAATGGCTCGACCTCGGTCGATGTCCGGGTCATCGCCACCTCGTCGCGTCCGATCCTCGACAAGCTCCACCCCGGACTCGCCGCGCGCCTCGGCAGCACCAGCGTCACCATCCCTCCACTTCGCGACCGCAGCGGCGACATCCCCGCGCTGGCGCGCCACTTGCTTGCTCGCCACGCGAACCAGCCGGGCATGCGCACACTGTCGATCGGCAACGACGCGCTTGCGGTGCTGATGCGCTATGGCTGGCCGGGCAACGTCCGCCAGCTTGCCGGAGTCCTGTTCCGCGCTGCTCTCCAGGCCGAATCAGGCCTCACCGCCGAGCATTTTCCCCACATCGCGATCCAGTCGCGCTTCACCGGGCGCAAAAACGACTTCGCGCCGCAGCTTAGCGCCTCGACCACCGACGCCGCGCTCGCCGCCGCTTCCCCCGTCACCCTGTTTCGCGCCGACGGCCATTTGCGCTGCATGGAAGAGATCGAAGCCGACGTCATCCGCCTCGCCATCGGCCACTACCGCGGCCGAATGACCGAAGTCGCGCGGCGGCTGGGGATCGGGCGCTCGACATTGTATCGCAAGCTTGGCGAGTTGGGCATCGATACTGCGGCCTGACCGGCGGTCGGTATCGCTGCTTGCGCGCCGAGTCGTGCGCCGTTGGATTCCATCGAAGTGGACACGGTTGACAGTGTGGCGCCGTTTCGCTGACGTGTGACCCGTGCGACCATTCCCTCGTGGGATCGGCCATGCCAAGCTGGATGGCGCGACCATGGGCGTCGCCTTCGTCGACAACCTGTGGCTGGCGTCCGGGCATTTCGCGAAGTGTCATAGAAACACCCAAGCAGATCGCCAGGGCTGTAGGACAGGAAATTCGTGAACGACAGCTTCTGGTGGAAAGCAGACACTCGAGCCATGGCCAAACTGGTGGGAAGCGGAACGACCGCTTTCGGAAACTGCTAATCTTATTACAGCCGTTCGTTCATTTTGAGGGAAACGCGCTTCCAATTGAAGTCTGGGGACAAAGGCGACATTTATCTTCTATTTTTGCTTCAATTTGGCAACTACACGTAATCGGTATCTCGTGGCATGAATGCACCTGCTATGACGCGAAAAGAGGGCTGATTTTTAGCGCGCGAATCCAGTAACGAGGAGTAATGGGTTAAGATGAGCAAACTTCGGCTTGAACTGTTCAGCGACGGCGTGTTCGCGATCGTCCTGACCTTGCTCGTGCTCGATCTCAAACCGCCGACGCTGCACGGGATTGCTGGGCTATGGCAGATCACGCCCGCACTATTGGTTCATGCGCTGGTGTTTATCATGGTCGGCATCAATTGGATGCTCCACCACCGCCTGTCGCTTGCCGTGCGCGCCGTTTCGCCAAGTGATTTGGCCACCAATCTGTTCGTGCTGTTTGGGTGACGCTGATTCCGTTCGGTGCTCGGATCGCCGCGGAGACGCCATTGGATCCACTCGGCATTTCCATACTGTGTTTCATAACTGGTGCTTTTATGTTGGGCGGAAGCTTGGCTTTGGGAGGCCTTGTTGCCCAAACTACCGACGACACCATTCTTCGGGTCCTCCGCAATCGGAATCGAGTGTTGAGAGCGATTGCCGCAGCGGCCTTTCTTTTCGCACTGCTCTGCTGGGTCTCGCCCTGGCTCGGTTATGCGTTTCTGGTGCTGCAACAGTTCGGCGTATTGCAGAAGCCAGTGGTGAGCCGGATCGCAAACCTGGAAGTCAATAACACATCCAGCCATAATGGCTCAGCATACGACATTGCTGTGGCCGAGCGTCTTCAAACCTAAATCCTGGATCGTTCCTTCTGATCGTATCGCACGGAACAAGGGAGGCGGCGTCCTCAGCTACTTCCAGATAGGGTGTGAAATATGCCAGTCCGCAGCCGGCCAACGTTCCGGCCGCTGTCAAGTACGTCAATGAGTGGCAGCTTTCGGGAATTGCTGATTCGGCTCTGAATGTCCGCTTGAGGGTCGTAAGCCGACGTCCAGTCTAACCCCTATCGCCGCGGCGTGAGCGCCTGGTCGCGGAGGCCGCGCCAGATGCGGAGGGCTTGCACTGTTTCGAGGACGTCGTGGACGCGCAGGATCTGGGCGCCTTGGTCGGCGGCCTTGAGCGCAAAGGCGAGGCTTCCCGCAAGGCGCTGGTCGGCGGGGGCTTCGTTCGACAGCGCGCCGATGGTGCGCTTGCGGCTTGCGCCCAGCACCAGCGGGCAGCCGAGGCCGTGGAATAGCGCGAGGCCGTTCATCAGTTCGAGGTTGTGCGCGACCGACTTGCCGAAGCCGAAGCCGGGGTCGATCAGGATTTTCTCGCGCGCGATGCCTGCCGCCTCGGCTGCCGCGATGCGCTCCTCGAGCCACCGGTAGATCTCGACCAGCACGTCGTCATAGTGCGGTGCGTCCTGCATCGACGCCGGAGCGCCCTGGTGATGCATCAGCGCCACGGGCACGCCGGCCGCCGCGACCACGGCCGCCATGCGCTCGTCGAAGGTCATACCCGACACGTCGTTGACTAGCCGCGCACCCGCCCCGAGTGCCGCCTCGGCGACCGCCGCTTTCCGCGTATCGATCGACACAGCCGCGCCGCCCGCCGCGAGCTGGCGGATGACGGGGAGGACGCGCTCGATCTCGTCGCCTTCCCAGACGGTCTTGGCGCCGGGCCGCGCGGACTCGCCGCCAACGTCGAGGATCGCCGCCCCCTGCCCCGCCATCGTCGCGCCCGCGTCGGCGGCTTGGGCGCTGTCGTTGGCGTGGCCGTCGCCCGAAAAGCTGTCGGGGGTGGTGTTGACGATGCCCATCACCTGCGGCTGGTCGAGGCGGATGGTGCGTGTCCCCATCTGCAGCGAAGCGCGCTGGGCGGTCAGCCGCGCCCAGTCGGCCGCCATGGCGTCGTCGAACCGCGCCTCGATGCCTTCGACCGGAACCAGCTCGCTCGCCACTCGGCGATTGCCCTCGACGGTCAGCAGTTCGACGCTTGCGAACCAGGTCAGCCCGCCGGCCAGCCGCGCCACCTTGCCGTCATTCCCGAACGGCGAATCGACGAAGCCGGTCGGGCGAAGCAGGACGCGCAGCATGACTGGCTAGCCCAGCTTGGCCATCGCGCCGGCGGTATCGACCATGCGGTTCGAGAAACCCCATTCATTGTCGTACCAGCTGACGACCCGCACCAGCTTGCCTTCGAGCACTGCGGTCTCGAGGCTGTCGACGGTCGAGCTGGCCGGATTGTGGTTGAGGTCGATCGAAACCAGCGGCTCGTCGGTGTAGGCCAGAATGCCCTTGAGCGGCCCGCTTTCCGACGCCGCCTTGAGCACCCGGTTAACCTCTTCAAGCGTGGTATCACGCTTCGGAGTGAAGGTCAGGTCGATCAGGCTGACGTTAGGCGTCGGCACGCGGATCGCCGATCCGTCGAGCTTGCCTTTGAGCTCGGGCAGCACTTCGCCCACCGCGCGCGCCGCGCCGGTCGTCGTCGGGATGATGTTCATCGCCGCCGCCCGCGCGCGGCGCATGTCGGGGTGGATCTGGTCGAGGATCTTCTGGTCGTTGGTATAGCTGTGGATCGTCGTCATCAGCCCGCGCTCGATCCCGATCGCGTCGTTGAGCACCTTGGCAACCGGCGCGAGGCAATTGGTCGTGCACGACGCGTTCGACACGATCCGGTGCTCGGGCAACAGCTTGTCGTCATTGACGCCGAATACGACGGTCAGGTCGGCACCCTTCGCCGGGGCCGAGATCAGCACGCGTTTGGCGCCGGCATCGAGGTGCTTCTGCCCGCCCGCCTGATCGGTGAAAAAGCCGGTGCATTCGAGCGCGATGTCGATGCCGTTGGCGGCGTGGGGGAGCTTGGCCGGATCGCGCTCGGCGGTGACGTGGATGCGCTTGCCGTTGACGATGATGTCGTTGCCGTCGGCCTCGACCGTTCCAGGAAACGGCCCGTGGACGCTGTCGCGCTTGAACAGCATCGCGTTCGATTTGGCGTCGGCAAGGTCGTTGATCGCGACCAGTTCGAGGTCATGGTCGTCGCGCTCGAGGATAGCGCGGGCGACGAGCCGGC
>JANXUU010000009.1 GCA_025356055.1 Sphingomonas sp.
TCCTCCCTGCGCCAGCACGATCTCCGCTTCACGCAGCTTGCCAATGATCTCCTCAGGCTTGTGCTTCTTCGATGGCATTCCCAGTCTCCTTCGTGATCCAAAATAACATTGATTTTGGACCACTCAGAAGGGGGCAGATCACTGCCTGCGCCGTTGCGGCACGGACAGCTTCGGAATTGCCCCGAATTTGCAATCCCACAAAAATCATGGTCGCCAGGCCGCCGATCACGCCGATGATTTGGCTCCAGGATACAAGCGTCTGAAGATTCACAATTCAGTCCAGTGTGAAGGTGGTACCCGAGTACTGCTAGTGGATTGACCGGAACGAAAGAGTCCGATTGGGGATTCCCAGTGTTCCGCTGGCGTGCGAGTCTGGTGGGATGCGCGATGGCATCACTTTCACCATATCCGCGGCCGACCGTCAGCGATTGTGCGACATTGGATCGGCACCCCAGAGTCCGCAGAAGCACGTTTGGCGGGCACGGATCGTCCTGCTGAGCGGCGATGGTCTGGGCACCTCGGCGATCATGGCTCAGACTGGCAAGTCGAAGACCTGCGTATGGCGCTGGCAGGAGCGCTTCATGCACGAAGGCGTCGATGGTCTGCTTCGCGACAAATCCCGTCCGCCCGGCAAGGCGCCGATCCCGCCCAAGCGTGTCGCCGAGATCGTCCGCCTGACGCAGGAACCGCCTCCGCATGAGGCAACCCACTGGACGTTGCGTGCGATGGCGAAGGCGGTCGGCGTTGCGGCCTCGACGGTGCAGGCGATCTGGAAGGCGCACGGACTCAGTCCGCACCGCTGGCGCAGCTTCAAACTGTCGAACGACCCGGCGTTCGCCGAGAAGCTCACCGAAATAGTCGGCCTCTATGTCGATCCGCCGGCTCACGCTGTGGTGCTGTCCTTTGATGAGAAGTCACAAATCCAGGCGCTTGACCGCACCCAGCCCGGCCTGCCGATGAAGAAGGGACGCGCCGGCACCATGACCCATGACTACAAGCGCCACGGCACGACCACGCTGTTCGCCGCGCTCAATGTGTTGGACGGAACGGTCATCGGGCAGAACATGCAGCGCCATCGCCATCAGGAGTTCATTCGTTTCCTCAACCGCATCGAGCGCGAAGTGCCGGCAGGCAAGGCGATCCACGTGATCCTCGACAATTATGCGGCACACAAAAAGGACAAGGTCCAGGAATGGCTCGCGCGCCATCCGCGCTGGACCTTCCACTTCACGCCAACCTCGTGCTCATGGCTCAATGCCGTCGAGGGCTTCTTCGCCAAGCTGACCCGCCGACGGCTCAGGAACGGCGTCTTCCATTCCGTCGTCGATCTCCAAGCCGCCATCAATCGGTTCATCCGCGAATACAACGCCGCCGACCCCAAGCCCTTCATCTGGAAAGCCAATCCCGATGAAATCATCGCCGCTCGAAACCGAGGGTTTCAAACGTTGGAATCAATCCACTAGAGCGTTCCTTCGAAGTATCGCGCCATGCGGTCGCGTTCGGCGGGGGTCAATTTCGACGAGACGTCGCGCATCCGGCCATAGACGTCGTTGTGGCGGGTACCGGCGGCATAGTCGTTGAGCTGGCGCAGAAGGTAATCGGCGCTTTGCCCGGTGATGACCGGGGTCTCGATCGGGCCGCCCGAGCCGTTGACGTGGCACGCAAGGCAGGCGGGGATGCGGCGGTGGCTGTCGCCTTCGCGGGCGAGGGTGACGGTAGCGGTATCGCCCGACAGGTCACGGCTGCCGAGCGCGCTATATTCGCGCGAGGCGGCGGCGAAATAGGCGGCGACGTTGGCAAGGTCGGCGACGCTGAGTTTTTGAGCGACGGGCGACATCTGCACATTGACCCGCGCGCCGCTGCGAAAGTCGGAAAGCTGCTTGTAGACCGCCTCGGGCGACTGGCCGGCGAGGCTGGGGAAATTGCCAGCCGAAACGCCGTTGTTGCCGTGGCAGGCCGAACAGTTTTCCTTTGCGATCTGGGCACCGCGGGTGGTGCTGCCAGCACGCAATATGGCCATCACGGCGGGGTCCCAGCTGACTTGCGAAACTGGGTAGGCCGTGGCGGTACTAATCGGCTGGACACGCGCGGGCGAGCCTTCGGAGAGGCCCATCGCGCGGCTCATCGCGCTGTGCATCGAGAGGTGCGAGTGGCTGCGCTGGCCGGCGGGAATGAGGACGAGGCCGAGCACGGCACCCGCGGCGATCGCTCCGCCGACGATGACGCTTGCCCAGATCCGCCACGGGCGATCGAGGTCGGCTTGGGTCGGGGGCGAGTCGACAGGGGTTTCGGGGGTCTCGTCGCTCATTGCGCGTTCAACCGGTGGATCAGTGCCTGGGGTGGCGGGTCGATGAAGAATTGCGCGATCGGATAGCCGTAGGCGGCGGCCATCAGCACCGCGACCAGCACGTTCCACAGCCCGAAGCCGTTGAGCGCGGCGGGGACTCGGCCGGGCGGGTGGACCGCCTCGGCGTAGACGATCGCGGTCGGACCGCCGATCCCGCGGCGGTGGAGCATAGCGAGGTTGAAGACGAACAGCAGCGCGCTGATCGCGAGGATGATGCCGCCGACCAGCGAGACGATCACCCACGGGCCCCACGCGGCGATGATCGGGTCCTGGTAATCGAACGCGGCAACGCGGCGCCATTGGCCCTGAAGCCCGAGGACATGCCACGGGATAGTCATCACCATCATGCCGATGAACCACAGCCACAGCTGTAGCCTGAGCGGCTTCATGCTCGGGAAATTGCGCCCGGCAAGGCTCGGCCAGATGGCGTAGGCGATCGCGAAGTACATGATGACGACCGTGCCGCCGAAGATCAGGTGGAAGTGCGCCGTGACCCAACTGGTGTTGTGGATCATCGCATTCATTCCGTAGCTCATGTTGATGAGCCCGCCGCCACCGCCGAAGAACAGCATGAAGAAGGCAAGCCCCGTCGCCAGTATCATCGGGCGATCCCACGGCAGCGCTGCGACCCAGCCGAGCGCGCCCTTGCCGCCGCGCATCCGCCCGGCGATCTCGAGCGAGGCGGTGATGGTGAAGATCGTCAGCAGTGTCGGCACCGAGACCAGCGCGGTCAGGAACATCTGGATGAACTTGAAGCCGTTGGCGTGCTCGGGATCCATGAACAGGTGGTGGAGGCCGACGGGCAGCGAGTAGAGCAGGAACAGGATGAACGCGAGCCGTCCCATCGTATCCGAGAACAGCCGTCCACCGGCGGCACGCGGGGCCATGGTGTAGAAGGCGATGTAGCTGGGAAAGAGCCAGAAATAGACAATCGCGTGGAGCGTCCACGAGAAGAGCGTGCGCGACAAGCCGACATCGACCGTCTGGCTGATCCCGAGCGAGGCGGGAATGACCTGGAAGAGTAGCTCGGCAGTCACCCCGACGGTGGTCCACAGCCACATCACGGCGTTGGCGACGGTGCCGAACATGACGAGCGGGACGGCCTGCCCTGGATTGGCGCGGCGCCATGCTCGCATCGCGACGATCATCTGGATGCACCAGATCCAGCTCGAGGCGACGACGAGGACAAGGCCAAGGTAGAACCACGGGGTAGCGGTCAGCGGTGGGTAGAAGGTGTAGAGCACCGAGGCGTTGCCCGAGACGACCGACAAAGCGGCCATCAGCACACCTATCACGCCGGCGAAAAAGCTGATCCACGCAAGACGCAGCGAGGGCAAGGGGCGACCGAGCGAGGTCTCGGCGACATAATAGCCAAAGCCCATGATGAAGAAGGTCGTCAGCACAAATGCCATCGACACGCCGTGGAGCGTAACCGAACGGAAATAATTGGCCGCGCTGTGTGCCGGGGCTGGCAGCGGGCTGCGTGCCCACATCTGCCAGACGCCTAGGAAGCAGGCAACGATGAAGGCGATGATCGCGACCCACAGGTGCGCGGTGACGAGACGGCCGGTCGAGAGGACCGATGCGCGGGCCTTGGTCACGACCGATCGCGGCGCCGGCTTGGCCTCAGCTAGGCTTACCACAGGCGGCCCTTCCCTCGGCATCGGGATGGAATTGCTCGGGGGGGACGACGCGCACGGTGGCGATCATCTGGCTGTGCCCGAGCCCGCAAAATTCGTGGCACGGCATCAGCAGGTCGCCGGTCTTGGTAAAGCGGGTATGGACCTGAGCGACGTAGCCCGGAACAATCATTGTGTTGACGTTGGTGCCGGTGACCAAGATGCCGTGGATCACGTCGGGGGTGGTAAAGCGCATCGTCACGTCCCGATTGGCGGGCAGGATGATGCACCCGGGCACGAATTCAAACTGGGTGGCGATGACCCTCGCGGTAATTTGGCCGTTGGGGTCGATGCGGGTGCCAAGATTGCTCTCGGTGAATTCGGCCGAGAGATGGAGCGTCTTGGGGTCGGCGAATTCATGGTTGCTCGGCGGGTTAATCCCCATCGAGACGGCGGTGTAGAGAATTGTGCCGAGGATCACCGCGACGATCCCCCCGACGATCAACGCCCACCGCAATTCGGTCTTGAGGATCGACTGTTCGCTCATCGCCATCAGCCGATTGTCCCGCGCGGCAAGAACACGAACAAGTAGATCCCGAACCAGCATAACATGAGGAGAGCGACGGCCACTCCAGAAACAATCAAGGCTCCACGAGGAGCGACTTCGAGCGCTTGCTCAAGCCGAAGATGTTCGTCTTCGTCGCTGTCGTAATCATGCCGCTGGGTGGGATAGGCCTTGCTCATTGCAGCCCCTTCAGGACTGTCTAGCGGCCTCGATTTGACCAATGTCAAACCATTACAGCAATTGATGTTAAGGTATGTAACATCATCCGATCAAATAAGCTTAGCCGGCGATCGCGTCCTCCATCGCCGGGGTTATGCGGTCGATGGTGTAGGGCTTATCGATCATTGGCACGTTGGCGAATTCGGCCGGAGGGGGATCGACGTGACCGCCGGACGCGATCACAAACGGAATACCGCGCGCACGCATCTCGCTGGCGACGGCCCAGATGTTCTCGCCCTTCAAATTGACGTCGAGGATGGCAAGGTCGAACCCGCCCTGCTCGACCGCCTCGCGCGCTTCGGCCACGCTCTCGCAGATCCCCTTGACCGTATGGCCGAGCGAGTCGAGAAAATCCTCGAGCATCATTGCGATGAGAGGTTCGTCCTCGACGATGAGGATGGTATGCGATGTGCTGCCCACGCTCAAAGCATTAGCAGCGCACCGGCGGCGCGCAAGGTGAGTTTATTTCGCCGCCAGAACCTTGCGCGCGGCCTCCGCCAGTTCCTGGACCGAGAACGGCTTGGGGAGGAAGGCGACATTGTCGATGTCGATCGACTTGCGCAACTGCTCCTCTGCGTAGCCCGACATGAACAGGATCGGAAGTTTCGGGCGGGTCTTGCGCGCCTCGCGAACCATCGTCGGGCCGTCCATCAGCGGCATGACAACATCGCTGACGAGGAGGGCGATTGGCTCGCCGCGGTTGATGACCTCGAGCGCTTCCTCGCCGTTGGTTGCGGTAATGACCTTGTAGCCGTGGCGGGTCAGCGCACGCTCGGCGACTTGGCGGACCATCGGCTCGTCTTCGACCAAGAGGACCGTGCCAGTGCCCCACAGCTCGCCGTCGTTGGGCTTGGCGACGCGCCTAGCCGGAGCGGCCGCTTTTTCGGTGGCGTGAACGGGCAAGTAGATGGTGAACCGGGTGCCCTTGCCGATCTTGCTGTCGGCGAAGATGAAGCCGCCCGATTGCTTGACGATTCCATAGACGGTTGAGAGACCGAGGCCAGTGCCCTTGCCGACTTCCTTGGTGGTGAAAAAGGGCTCGAACACCTTGCCGAGAATACCGGGCGCGATGCCGCTTCCGGTGTCGTCGATCGCGATGGCGGTGTAATCGGCAATGGGCAGGATGTCCGAGCCAATTTCGGCGACCTGATCGGCGCGGACGGCGTAGGTCTGGATGGTGAGCACGCCGCCGCCGTTGGCGAGCATCGCGTCGCGCGCGTTGACCGCGAGGTTGACGATGACCTGTTCGAGTTGGCCGGGGTCGGCGCGGACGGCGCCGAGGTCGCGGCCGTGCTTGAGCTGAAGCTCGACGGTCTCGCCAAGCAGGCGCTTGAGCAGGTGCGAGACTTCGGACACGACGTCGGGCAACTGGAGGATTTGCGGGCGGAGTGTCTGCTGTCTCGAGAAGGCGAGCAGCTGGCGTGTCAGCCCGGCGGCGCGGTTCGAGTTGGAACGGATCTGCTGAATGTCATCATAGTCGCTGTCGCCCGGCGTATGGCGCATCAGCATCAGGTCGCAGTGCCCGATGATCGCGGTCAGAATGTTGTTGAAATCATGCGCGACGCCCCCGGCCAGCTGACCGACCGCCTGCATCTTGGTTGCCTGCGCGACCTGGCGCTTGAGTTTGGCCTCTTCGCTATTGTCCTTGAGCAGGAGCAGCACTGCGGCATCGCCGAGGCCGCGCAGTCCAGCGACGGTGAGGGCAACGGGCTCGCCGGGCTGGTGGGCAAGCCGGACAGCGAGGTCGCCTGACATGGCAGGACCGCGGGCGTTGCGGCGAACCGCATCTGCGACCGCGCCTTTGTCTTCCTTGACGACGAGGTCGCCGGGATAGGAGGGAAGCACGTCAGACAAGCCACCGGCTGAACGGAACGCCTTGTTGGCGGTGATGAAGCGCCCGTCACGATCGACCAGCGCAAGCCCCACGGGGAGCACGTCGAGGAGAGCCTGGATGTTAGCGCCGCCTCCGCCTTGTGCTTCGCCCTCGTCGAAAAGCAGGAAGGTACCGGCGCCGCTCTCGATCGCGGGATCGATAGGAAGGTGGACCGCGCGTAGCAGGGTAGCCTCCACACCTTCCGATCGGAGTCGGGCGCGGCCCGAGTCGTCGCTTTCGACGATCGAATCGAAGCGGAGAGCCTCGGGGCTGGGAGAAGCACCGAGCGCGCGGTCGGCGAACAGCTTGTTCGCAGCGAGCAGGCGGCCTTCGGTGTCGACGAGGGCAGCCAGCACCCCAGCGTTCGAGAGCCGCTCGCCGGTGTCCCCGGCGATGCGCAAGGCGGCAACAGTCATCATGTCGGGCCCCGGTGACCTTGGAAAGCGCCACAGGAGAAAATCGCTGGGGACCCCGGCGCGTTCGACATGGACTACGGCGCCGTCGTCAAGGCTCGTGCCGGCATAGCCGTCTCGCCACGCGGCGACGCGCGCTGCGGCAAGAGATTCGCCAAGCATGGCAGGCGAGGGAGTGCCGGAAAAACGCTCCCGATAGGCGGGGTTCGCAACCAGGATCTGGCCCTTCCCGTCGGTCAGCACGGCGGGCTCGTCATGAAGCGCGAGCGCAGCGCCGATCAGCGGAAGATCGGGGACCGCGACGGCCGGGGCGGCGGGAACCTTTGCGGCGCGGCGCTCGACGACGAAGGCAGCGACGAGCATTGCGACGAAGCCGGCGAAGAACAGCAGGGCGAAGGGGCGCGCGCCCAATACCCAGAACAGGATCGCCCCGCTTGCCGCGGCCGCCGCGACGAGAGCCGGCTCCAGCCAGCGCGGCCCGCTGTCGAGCGGCGCGTCAAGCAGCCTGGCGTCAAGCGGGGCGAGATGTTGGTGAAGCACTCGCTACCAGATACGCACCCGCTGCGCCGGCGCAAGATAAAGCTTCTCGCCCGGCTTGGCGCCGAACGCCGAATACCACGGATCCATGTTGCGCACGATGTTGCCGCGCTGCTCTGACGGCGAGTGCGGGTCGGTCAGCAGACGTTGGCGCAGATTAGCCTCGCGATAGTTGCGACGCCAGACTTGCGCCCAGCCGAGATAGAAGCGCTGATCGCCGGTAGTGCCGTCGATCACTGGCGGAGTCGCACCGCCGAGCGAGGCTAGATAGGCATCGTGGGCAACGGTCAGTCCGGCGAGATCGGCGGTATTCTCGCCCATCGTAAGCTTGCCCTGGATGTGCATTCCCGGGAGGGGCTCATAGGCGTCATACTGCTTGCCGAGCGCGTCGAGGCGCGACTGGAAGGCGGCGGTGTCGGCCGGAGTCCACCACTTCACCAGCTTGCCGGTGAGGTCATACTTTGCGCCCTGATCGTCGAAATGATGACTCATCTCGTGGCCAATGACCGCGCCGATCCCGCCATAGTTGACCGCCGGGTCGGCATTGGGGTCAAAGAACGGCGGTTGGAGGATCGCGGCGGGAAAGACGATCTCGACCATTCCGGGATTGGCATAGGCGTTGACCGTCATCGGGGTCATTCCCCACTCCCAGCGGTAGATTGGGTGGCCGAGCTTGGCGACATTATAGGCATGCTCGAACTGCGCCGAGCGCATTGCGTTGCCGAGCGCATCGTCACGGCGAATCTCGAGGCCGGTGAGGTCGCGCCAGCGATCGGGGTAGCCGATCTTGGGGGTGAAGGCGGCGAGCTTGGCACGCGCCTTGACGCGGGTGTCGGGGGACATCCACTCAAGCGTGGAAAGCCGCCGGTCCATCGCCGCGATGATATTCTTGACCAGCCTGTCGGCCGCAGCCTTGGTCTCGGGCGGGAAATAGCGTTGGACGTAAATCTTGCTGACGTCGTCGCCGAGCGCGCCGCTGGTAAATTCGACGCCGCGCTTCCAACGCAGTTGCTGTTCCGGGGTCCCCGACAGGACAGTGCCGTAGAAGGCAAAATTCTCGTTGTCGAAAGCGGCCGGAAGATAGTCGGCGAACGTGTCGAGCGAGTGGACGAGGAGCTGGTCCTTGAGCACGCCAAGCGGGGTCGCGGCGATAAGTTTCGCGGTGCCAGTGAACGCGCTCGGCTGGGCAACGATAACGCTCGACACAGGCGTGCCGTTGGCGGCGAGCGCGGTGCGGAAGTCGAAACCGGGCGCGGCGGCGGCGAGCTGGGCGAGGCTCATCTTATTGTAGGTCTTGTCGGCGTCGCGACTGTCGATGCGCGTCCAGTGCACCTTCGCCAGCCCCGTCTCGAAGGCGAGGACCGCGGCGGCCCGTTGAGCCGCGTTGGGCTGGCCGGCAAGTGTCATCATCGTCGTCAGGTGGGTGAGATATTTGGCGCGTGTGTCGGCAAGCTTGGCATCGTTCGAGAGGTAGTAATCGCGGTCAGGCATGCCGAGGCCCGACTGGCCCATCGACAAGGCATAGGTTTCGGGATCCTTGTCATCCTGACCGACATAAGCGGCGAACGGGGTGCTGACCCCGAGCGCGCCGGCCTTGGCATAGAGCGCGGCGAGGCCGGCTTTCGAGCTTAGGCCCGCGATCTCGCCGAGCCACGGATTGATCGGCGCAAGTCCCTTGGCCTCGATCGCGGCGGTGTCGAGGAAGGCGGCATAGGCGGCGCCGATCTTGCTCGACGGATCAGCAACGGCCTGATCGAGAATCTCGTGAGTTCGGGCCTTGGACAGGTCATCGAGGACGTTGAAGCTGCCATAGTTGGATTTGTCGGCGGGGATGGCGGTGGTCTTGGCCCATGCGCCATTGGCGAACTGGTAGAAATTGTCGCCGGGGGTGACCGCGCGGTCCATGCCGGCTGCATCGTATCCGAAGCTGCCGATCTGCGCGCGATGCGGTGCTGGCGCGATCGGGACCGCTTCGGCGGTACGAAGCGGTTGCGGCTGGGCAATGCTCGCGGTGGTGCAACCAGCGAGGATGGTCGTCGCGGCGAGCGCGATGGCGAGACGGTTCATCGATTTTCCCTAGCAAACAATTAGATAACTGGGTTGTGACGGTTTAGACGAGCCTCAGGTGAAGCGCTCGACGAACTGTCGCGTCAAGTCGACGAACGGCGGCGATCGTTGCGGCGCAGCGTGCGGCGAGCGCGATACCTGCTCGTGATCCAGCGGCGCCAGAAGAAGGCACTGAAGACGTAACCGAGCGTCGCGGCACTCGCAGCGATTGTGAGGATGCCGAGCGCAATCGGACCGGAGGCGTGGTGGATCCAGAACAGGAAGCGGGCAAGCTCGCCTGAGACCTGCGCGGCAGCGGCGGGATCGACGTCAGCGCCGCGACGCAGCTCCCATTTACCGATGTGATAAGCCGCCCAGTACATCGGCGGAATGGTCAACGGGTTGACGACCAGCGTCACGGCTGCGGCAATGGCGATGTTGGCACGCGCCGGGATCGCGAGCAGCGCAGCGATGACCATGTGCAGGAACGGGATGATCACACCGATACCGAGTCCCAACGCGACCGCGCGGGGGACCGAGCGATGGTTCATTCGCCACAAATTGGGCTGGCTGAGCTGCCGCGCGAAGGGGCGAAGCAGCCAGTTGTCCCCGACGGTCTCGCGCGTAGGGATGTGACGGCGGACGAAGGCAGCGACGCTCATCAAACGTCGCGGCGGAGCAGGCGGCCCTGCTCGCGCTTCCAGTCGCGTTCCTTCTCGACCTCGCGCTTGTCGTGCATCTTTTTGCCGCGAGCGATGGCGAGCTCGACCTTCGCCCGCCCGGCCGAGTTGAAATAGATCGACAACGGGACGAGCGTCAGCCCCTGACGATTGATCGCGCCGTGCAGCTTGGCGATCTCGCGCCCTTTGAGCAGCAGCTTGCGCTTGCGACGCGGCTCGTGGTTGAGGCGGTTGCCGTGACTATATTCGGGGATCGAGGAATTGACGAGAAACACCTCGGCATCCTCGACCATCGCATAGCTTTCGGCGATCGATCCCTCGCCGACGCGCAACGCCTTGACCTCGGTGCCCTTCAACTCGATGCCGACCTCGTAGCGCTCCTCGACATAATAGTCATAGCGCGCACGCCGGTTCTCGGCGACGACCTTGACCTTGTCGAACGGGGTTGGAAGCGGCTTGCCCATGACACGGCAGATAGGGCGGAGTGCGCTGGAGCGCCAGTAACTTAGAGAAGGTCGGCGTGCGCCAGCGCGGCATCGACGACCCTCTTCGCTTCGGGCGACGGTTCGGTGAGCGGCAGACGGAGTTCGGTGCTGAAGCCAGGACGGACCCGCGAAAGGGCGTATTTCGCGGGTCCGGGTGAGGCGTCGGCGAACATGGCGTCGTGGAGCGGGTAGAGCCTTTCCTGCAACGCGAGGGCGTCGGCCCAGCGGCCTTCGAGGGTCGCTCGCTGGAAGTCGGCGCAAAGCTGTGGGGCGACGTTGGCGCTGACCGAGATGCACCCCACCCCGCCCATGGCGTTGAAGCCGAGCGCACTCTCGTCGTTGCCGCTCAGCTGGCAGAAGTCAGGGCCGCAGGCGAGGCGCTGTGCAGTCACCCGACCGAGGCTGCCAGTGGCGTCCTTGATGCCCACCACGCTGGGCAGTTTGGCGACTTCGGCCAGTGTCGCGACTGAGATATCGACGACGGTTCGGCTAGGTACATTGTACACGATGATCGGCAGCGGCGAGGCAGCCGCAAGCGCTTCGAAATGGGCTAGCAGACCGGCTTGGCTCGGCTTGTTATAGTAAGGCAGCACGATCAGCGCGGCGTCGGCGCCCATGTCGGCCGCCACTCGCATATGTTCGATCGCGGTGGCGGTGTTGTTCGATCCGCAGCCCGCGATGACGGGCACCCTGCCCTTCGTCTGGTCGATGGCGAGCTCGAACAGGCGGTGCTGTTCCTCGTGAGAGAGCGTGGCGACTTCGCCGGTGGTGCCGCACGGGACGAGACCGGACGAGCCCTGGGCTATTTGCCACTCGACGAAGACTCGGAACGCCTCTTCATCAACACGGCCTGCCGCAAAAGGCGTCACCAGCGCCGGTATCGACCCGGAAAACATCAATTATTTCCTTTTCGCCGAGTCCGCGAAACCATAGGGTCGCTCCCGGGGTTGTTGTTCACGGCCTGATAAGGACCGCTAAGTCAGGATGTCCAGCATGAGTCGCATTGCCTTTCTCGTGCCGATCTTCCTCACCACCGCCGCTGGCGCGGCGATGCAGGCCGAACTCGTGCCGGTGACGAGCGCGCCCACGGTGTCTTCCTACGCCGCTTCGGGAAGCGAGATCGACTATGCGCTGTCGGACTGGCGGCGCCTGCGCGGCAGCGACGGCTATGCATTCAGTGACTATGCGCGCTTCATCATGGCCGATCCGGGCTGGCCGGGCGAGAATGCCATGCGCCGGACCGCCGAGAAGGCGATGCGGCCGGGCGAGAATGCGGTGACGGTAATCGGCTTCTTCCAGTCGGTGCAGCCGGTGACAGGCAATGGCTTTGCCCGGTTGGCGGAAGCGCTGGCGGCGACGGGGCGGACGCTCGAGGGTCAAGCGGCGGCGCGGTCGGCGTTAGAATCGGCGGATCTTGGCGCTTATGACGAAGCCAACCTCATGTCGCGATTCACCGGGCAACTAAGCTTCGCCGACTACGACAAGCGGATCGACGCGCTGCTGATCGCCAAGAAGCCGGCCGATGCGACGCGGATGCTTTATTACGCGAGCGCGGCGCGCAAGTCGGCGTTCGCGGCGCGAATCGCGCTTCAGACGCGCGCACCGGATGCCGAGACCCAATATGCCGCAGTCGCGGCGCAGATGGCCAGCGATGCCGGGCTGCTGATGGATCGCACGCGCTATCTTCGCGATACCGGCAACGAGGCGAGCGCGCGATTTTTGATGGCGCGGACGCACTCTTTCACGGCGCGGCCGGCGAACCCCCAGGCCTATCTCGAGCTGGCCACGGCGGTGGCGCGCGGAGCAGCTTCGGATCGGCAGTATCAGACGGCTTACGACATCGCGCGGCAGGTCGACGATGTGTTTCCCGCAGGGGCCGATGTCGCGCTGCAGCCGCTCGGGGTGCGCGACGACTATACCAACCTCACCTGGACCGGTGGCGAGATGGCGCTGGTGTATCTCAACCGGCCGGCCGATGCGGTAACCCTGTTCGACCGCTATTCGCACGGCGGTCGGTCGCTGCAGGTGATGACCAAGGGAGCCTATTGGGCGGGACGTGCGGCGACGACCGCGGGGCAGCTGGAAAGCGCCACAAGCTATTTCGAACGCGCGGGGGCGGTGCCGGAGAGCTTCTACGGTCAGCTTGCTCTGGAGCGGCTGGGACGCGCGGTGCCGATGCCGGGCGGGCTGCCGACGCTGCTCGCGACCGATGTGCAGCGCAGCCAGTTCCAGCAGAAGCGGATTGTCCGCGCGGTGCGGTCGCTCGGCGCGAGCGGACGGCGCGACGAACAGACGATGTTTGTTCGGGCGCTGTCGGAAGCGGTCGGTACCGATACCGATCGCGTGCTGACGGCGGAGCTGGCACAGTCCGTGGGCCGCCCCGATCTCGCCGTGTGGACAGCGCGGTCCGCGCGGATCAAGGGCGCGACCTTCTATTACAAGGCTGCCTTCCCGGCTTACTCGATCGCGGCGATCGGGCGGCAATGGTCGCTGGCGCATGGCATTACGCGGCAGGAATCAAGCTTCGACCACAACGCAATGAGCGGGGTTGGCGCGCGCGGGATGATGCAACTGATGCTGCTTACGGCGCGCGAACAATGTGCCAAGATGGGAGTCGCCTATGACCCCTCGCGACTATTGTCCGATCCGTCCTACAACATGATGCTGGGCAGTGCTTATTTTGCGCGGCTCGTCAACCAGTGGGGCGGCAATTATCCGCTCGCGGTGGCAAGCTACAACGCCGGCTCCGGCAATGTTCGCAAATGGGTCAATGCCAATGGCGACCCGCGCCAGCCAGGGGTCGATGTCATCCGCTGGATCGAGGATATCCCGTTTACTGAAACCCGCGGCTATGTTCAGCGCGTGCTCGAAAACAGCGTGGTCTATGACCGGTTGAACCCGACGCTGACGCCTGCCGGGCCCGTTCATTTGTCGCAATATCTCGGCAAATCAAGGCCAGGTTGATGGCTGTGGATGAGGAGGAAAAGCGCTCTCCCCGTCTTATCACGCCGGCCGGAATAGCAGAAATCCGAGCTGAATATACCAACCTGTTCGGGACTGAGCGACCCAAGCTGGTCGAGATGATCAGCTGGGCGGCGGGCAATGGCGATCGCTCGGAGAATGGCGATTACATCTATGGCCGCAAGCGGCTGCGCGAAATCGACCGTCGCATTTCCTACCTGTCGCGGGTGATGAAGCACGCTCGGGTGGTCGACCCTGCGGCGCAGGTCGAGCGCAATCGGGTGCGCTTTGGGGCGACCGTCGAGCTGGCCGACGAAGACGACGATCGGCGGGTGATGACGTTGGTCGGGGAGGACGAGGCAGACGCCTCAGCGGGCATGATCAACTGGACCGCGCCGATCGCCCGCGCCCTGATCGGGGCGAAGGTCGGCGACGAGCGGCTGGTGGTGCTTCCGGCGGGTGAAAAAAGCTATGAGGTCGTGGCGATCCGCTATCCGGATCCGCGCTAACCCGCCTTCTGCTGGTTTAGCATGACAACTGTCTCGCCCTCCATCGGGGGCGCAAGCGGAAGGGCTTTCTCGAGCGCTTCCGTCACCGCCGCGAGCGCGGCCTCGACCCCGGCGCTCTGCCCGTTGGCATCGATCACTGTCCACGGTGCCCAGCGCGTGTCGGTTCGGCGCAGGAGGTCGGTCCAGCTTCCTTCGCGGATTTCGCGGGACGGCGCGACACTTCGGTCGGTCACCAGGAAGCGGCGCCACGAGTCGGCATCCCGCGCAGCGATGCGTTCAGCCTGGACGTTCGAAGTAACATGAAAGTACAGCTTGATCAGCAGGGTGCCATGATCGCGCTGCTGGGCCTCGAACTCGTTGATTTCGTCGCAGCGCCGCGCCCACGCCTTATCGGCCAAGCGCCCCGCGAGGCGGTCATCGGCGACATGGCAGTACCAACTACCATGGAACAGCGCGGTCGAGCCCAGGCCAGGCAGGCTCGCCCAATAAGGCGCTAGCCAGTGGCGTTCCTGGTCGTCACCAAGGGGGCAATGCGTCGCGAAATGGCAAGGGTCCCATGCACCGGCGAGGCGGCGTAGGGCAGCTCGTTTGCCGCTGCCGTTCCAGCCCTCGAACAGAATCATTGCGCGGCGACGATGGACGATCTGCGCCAGCTGGAGCTCGCCGAGCCGCTCGATCATGGCGCCGGGCTCGGCTGAGGCGATCGAGTCACCTCGTTCAAATTCCGTTAAATCAATCGGCACACGCGAGGCGTATCGCATCCGATGTGGAGCGGCAATCGCTTACGCGTGATCAGTTTCCCGGCTTGGGACCGGCTTTAGGGCCATCGACAACCCGCCGGATCGACAACTCCTTGAGCTGGCGGTCGCTGACCGGCGCGGGGGCGTTCATCATGAGGTCCTCGGCCTTTTGCGTCATCGGGAAGAGGATGACTTCGCGAATGTTGGGCTCGTCGGCGAGCAGCATGACAATGCGATCGATGCCGGGAGCCGAGCCGCCGTGCGGGGGCGCGCCATATTTGAATGCGCCGATCATACCGGGGAAATTCGTGTCGACTTCCTCGCGGGTGTAACCGGTAATTTCGAACGCCTTATACATGATGTCCGGGCGGTGGTTGCGGATCGCGCCCGACGACAGTTCGACGCCGTTGCAGACGATGTCATACTGCCACGCGAGGATGTCGAGCGGGTCCTTGGTTTCAAGCGCTTCCAACTCCCCCTGCGGCATCGAGAAGGGATTGTGGGAAAAGTCGACCTTCTTCGCCTCCTCGTCATATTCGAACATCGGGAAGTCGACGATCCAGCAGAATTTGAACGAGCCTTGCTCGATCAGCCCAAGCTGCTCAGCGACGCGGGTGCGCGCGAGGCCCGCCAACTTGGCGGCTTGCGCTTCAGGGCCGGCGGCGAAGAACAGGCCGTCGTCGGGGCCAAGGCCGAGCTCGGCGGCGAGCTTGTCCATGCCGTCGGTACCGTGGTTCTTGGCAATCGGACCGCCCCACTCGCCGCCCTTGCGTGTCGCATAGCCGAGGCCGGCATAGCCTTCGCCGCGCGCCCAGTCGTTCATCTCGTCGAAGAATTTGCGGCTCTTTTCGGCGGTGCCGGGCGCTGGCACGGCGCGCACCGCCAAGCCCTTTTCGACGAGGCCCGCGAACAGCCCAAAGCCCGATCCGACGAAGTGCGCGCCGACGTCGGCGATAAGGATCGGGTTGCGCAAATCGGGCTTGTCACTGCCGTATTTCAGCAGCGATTCACGATAGGGAATGCGCGGGAATTCGCCCGCAGGCGTAACCGACTTGCCGTCGGCAAACTCGGCGAACAGGCCCGCAAGCACGGGCTCGATCGCGGCGAACACGTCGTCTTGCGTCACGAAGCTCATCTCGAAGTCGAGCTGGTAGAATTCGCCGGGCGAGCGGTCGGCGCGGGCGTCTTCATCACGAAAGCAGGGCGCGATCTGGAAATAGCGATCGAAGCCGGCGACCATCAGCAGCTGCTTGAACATCTGCGGCGCCTGCGGGAGCGCGTAGAATTTGCCGGGATGGACCCGCGACGGGACCAGGTAATCGCGCGCGCCTTCGGGGCTGGACGCAGTCAGGATCGGGGTCTGGAATTCGAAGAAACCCTGATCGATCATGCGCTTGCGGATCGAGGCGATGACCGCCGAGCGAAGCATGATGTTCGCGTGGAGCCGCTCGCGGCGAAGGTCGAGGTAACGGTATTTGAGGCGGATATCCTCTGGATATTCGGCCTCGCCGGCGACCGGCATGGGGAGTTCGGCGGCGGCCGACTGGACTTCGACCTCGCGCGCAATGACCTCGATATCGCCGGTCGCGAGGCGGGCATTCACCGCGCCGCCCTCGCGCCCGACGACGTCGCCGGTGATCGTGACGACCGATTCGACGCGCAGCGAGTCGAGCAACGCCAGTGCCTCGCTCCCCGCCTTGCAGACAATCTGGGTCAGGCCATAATGATCGCGCAAATCGACGAACAGCACCCCTCCATGATCGCGCTTGCGGTGGATCCAGCCCGACAGGCGCGCGGTCGATCCGACGTCGGATGCGCGCAGCTGGGCGCAGGTGTGGGTTCGATAGGCGTGCATATTTCTCTCTTCGTCGGCCCGGCCGGACGGGGGCAAGCAAGGCACGGCGCTTTCCCTTCCCCTTCTCTTTTGTCAAGGCGGACAAGCCGGGCTATGGCCCCGTCCAACATGAAAATTCATCCCCTGATCGATACCAGCGCCGAGCTTGCCGCGCTGTGTGAGCGACTTTCCAAGCATGACTTCGTTGCCGTGGACACCGAGTTCATGCGCGAGAATACCTATTGGCCCGAGCTTTGCCTGCTGCAGATTGCGTCAGTCGAGGAGGCGGCCGCGATCGACCCGATGGCGAGCGCGCTCGACATGGCGCCGCTGCTCCACCTGCTGGTCGACAATCATGACGTGATGAAGGTGTTTCACGCCGGCGGGCAGGACCTCGAGATCATCTACACGCTGACGGGCAAGATGCCGGTGCCTTTGTTCGATACGCAAGTCGCGGCGATGGCATTGGGGCATGGCGAGCAGATCGGTTATTCGAACCTGATCGAATCGATGCTCGGGCACAACCTCGACAAGGGCGCGCGATTTACCGACTGGAGCCGCCGGCCGCTCGACAAGCGCCAGATCGATTATGCGATTGCCGACGTCACGCACCTTGCGGAGATTTTTCCGAAGATGGTGAGCAAGCTTCGCCGCAACGATCGCGGGGCGTGGCTCGACGAGGAAATGGAGCGACTGGCCGATCCGTCGAGCTTCGCGTTCGAACCTGACCAGGCGTGGAAGCGATTGAAGGCGCCGGGACGCAACCCGCAAGTGCTCGGCCGGCTGAAGGCGATCGCGGCTTGGCGCGAGATAGAAGCGCGCGGGAAAAACTTGCCCCGAGGACGGATCGTCAAGGACGAGACGCTAGGCGAGCTGGCGTCACACGCCCCCAAGGCTCAGGACGACCTCGGCAAGGTGCGGGGGCTGTCGGCGGGGTGGCGCAACAATGATATTGGTGCACGGCTGATGATGGCAATCGGCAATGCGCGGCCGTTGGAGGCAGACGAAATGCCGTCGCGCGACCCCAATCGGCCGGGGCTGACCAAGGATGCAGCGCTCGTCAGTGACTTGCTCAAGCTACTGCTCAAGATCCGCTCAAAGGAAACCGGGGTAGCGTCCAAGCTGATCGCCCGTTCGGATGAGTTGGAGGCGCTGGCGGCGGGCGTCCGCAAGGATTTGCACATCCTGTCGGGCTGGCGGTTCGAGGAATTCGGGCGGGACGCGCTTGATCTCGTCGAAGGGCGGCTGGCGTTCGCAACCGAGCACGGCAAGTTGAAGATGACGCGAACGATTGCCGAGCCCGACCCCCTCTGACTTGTTGATCCAGGCGTGACAATTACCCGAATTTGACCAGATACTCGCGGCCGAGCGCGGTAGCGAGTTGCTTCAACCGGCGCTCGATCGCTTCCGCATAAAGCGCCTTGAACCGCGGCGAGATGGTCAGGGTTACGCGCCGGGGTGAGAGCTCAACGCGGGTCTTGCGGAGCAATGTTTCGGTGCCGCCCGACAGACGCTGGGCGAGGCGGATGGCGCGGCCCCAGGCGGCGGCGCGCTCGCTCTCGCCCTCGTGGAGCAGCGCCTCGAGCTTCTTGCTGAAGCCACCGTCGCCGCCGAACGCAGAGCAAAGCGCGCGCCCGAGCAGCGCCCGCCCATGGGCATCGATCCCGACCCAATTGCCGTGCACAGCCAAGTCGACCGCGCGCTCGGCGCGGAAGTCGGGGTGGGCGTTCCAGGCTATGTCGGCGAGAAGGCAGGCGGTGAGGCGCAGACGGGTGTTGGCCAAGTTCTCGTCGGGAAACAACGGCGCGATCCACTGATCGAGCGAGGCGCCGTGGTCGCCGAACCGGCCCAATTGCTCACCGACATCGAGCGCGGCGGCGAGCAGCGGGTCTTCCTCGCGCACGGCCTGGCTGAGGTCGCGATAGAGCAGTCCCTCGCGCAGTCCGAAGGCCGATACAATCACCTTGCGGGGACAAAGTTGGGCGGCCAGCGCTTCGAGCAGCGCCGCGGCGGGACCGAGAGTCGGCACCCGACTGCGCGAGACATTCGCCTTCTGCCTTAGCTCGTCGGGCGGCGTATCACGGAGGATAGTGCGCAGCTCGGCGATGCGTTCGGGAGTGAAGCGGTGCTGATGGACAATCGGCAAGGGATGGTTCGACAGTTTAAGGTCGAGCGCGGCAAGCGAGCGGAACGAGCCACCAACGAGGTAGAGGCCGTTGCCCCGCGCGGCGTCCTTGAGCTTGCCCTGGTCGAGCGCGGCAGCGATCTGGTCGGTCAACATCGGCAGGTTGGGGTCAACGCCCAACCTCAGCACGCCGAGCGGGAGTGATACTCCTTCCCCCGCCGCGCCGCGTGCGATCCCGATCAACTCAAGGCTGCCGCCGCCAAGATCGGCGACTATGCCTGTTGCACGAGGGATGGCGGAGATGACGCCGAGGCCCGAGAGTTCGGCTTCTTCGGCGCCTGAAAGTAGCCGTGGTTTCAACCCAAGCGCCGTGGCGCGATAAAGGAACTCGGCGCCGTTGGAGGCGTCGCGGACGGCGGCAGTAGCGACAGTGTGGAGCTTCCTGAGCCCCATTTCCTTCGCCAGCAGGCGGAAGCGGGCGAGGGCGACGAGCGTGTCCTCGACAGCTTTCTCGTCGAGCGCACCGTTTTTCGCGACGCCCTTGCCGAGCGCGGCCATGATCTTTTCATTGAACAGGGTCGATGGAACGCGCGGGCTCCCGCCGAACGCGACGAAACGGACAGAATTCGAGCCGATATCAATGATTCCTACCGGGCCGAGCGAACTGGTTAGACGTGGCCGCATCAGCCGCGCTGGGTCAGGCGGAGCTTGGGCACGGCCTTGCCACCGAGCGCGGCGCCGCGACCCGACAGGCTGGGATTGGTCATGAAATAATGGTGAAGGTTGAACGGCCGCTTGCCCGGCTTGACACGGATGTACGTGCCCGACGGATCTAGCGTCCAGCTTTGCTCATTGTCGATGAGGTTGGCGAGCATGACTTGATCGAGCACCTGCGCGTGGACGGTGGCGTTTTCCAATGGCATCATGAACTCGACACGACGGTCGAAGTTGCGCGGCATCCAGTCCGCCGACGAGATATAAACGCGTGCCTTGGGGCTCGGCAGCCGCGCGCCGTTGGCGAACACCCAGATGCGGCTATGCTCAAGAAAGCGGCCAACGATCGACTTGACGCGGATCCGCGACGACAGACCCGCGATCCCGGGGCGGAGGCAGCAGACTCCCCGGATAATGAGGTCGATCGAGACGCCGGCCTCGCTCGCCTCGTAGAGCTTGTCGATGATGATACGATCGACGAGGCTGTTCATCTTGGCCCACAGCGCGGCGGGCCGGCCTTCGCCTGCGTTAACGATTTCGGTGTCGATCAACGCACAGATTTTCTCGCGCATATATTTTGGTGAGAGGGTCAGCAGCTCAAGTCCCTTCGGCGGGACGTAGCCGGTGATGAAATTGAACAATTTCGCAGCATCTCGCGCGGCACGGCGACTGGCGGTGAAGAAGCTCAGGTCGGTGTAGATCCGCGCCGTGGTTGGATGGTAATTGCCCGTGCCAAAGTGGCAGTAAGTACGCATCGTCCCGCCTTCCCGGCGAAAGACCATTGAGACTTTGGCGTGGGTCTTCCACTCGACGAAACCATAAATAACCTGCACGCCGGCGCGCTCGAGCCGACTTGCCCACAAAAGATTCTGCTCCTCGTCGAAGCGGGCTTTGAGCTCGACCACCGCAGTAACCGACTTGCCGGCTTCGGCGGCGGCGACGAGCGCGTCGATGATCGCCGACTGTTTGCCGGCGCGGTAAAGCGTCTGCTTGATCGCGACGACATCGGGGTCTTCGGCTGCCTGGCGGAGGAAGGCGACCACGACTTCGAAGCTTTCATAGGGATGGTGGACGACAAAGTCCTTGGCCCGGATCGCGGCAAAACAGTCGCCATTATGTTCCATGACCCGCTCGGGAAAGCGGGGGCTGTAGGGGTGGAATTTGAGGTCGGGGCGGTCGGCCTCGACCAGCTGTGCCAAATCAGCGACGCCGATGAAGCCAGCGGATTCGGCGACCAGCGCGACTTCAGCGTGAAGCCCGTTGCGGACCATCGCCTCGAGATCGTCGGGGGTGTCGGCAAGAAATTCAAGGCGGATGACCCGGCCACGGCGACGGCGCTTGATCGCGGTGCGGAAGTAGCGGACCAGGTCCTCGGCCTCTTCCTCGACCTCGATGTCGCTATCGCGCAGCACGCGGAACGCGCCGCTGCCGAGCACGATAAAGCCCGGGAAGAGCAGGTCGAACTGGTCGCGAATGAGCGAGTCGAGCGCAATGTAGCGGAACGCCGCGCCAGGCAGGCGGATGAACCGCGGCAGCGTCTGGGGGATCATCAGCAATTCAGTGACGGGCTCGCGCTCGACCGGAGTTTCCAGGCTGAAGACGAGGCTGAACGTGCCGTTGGGAATGTGCGGGAAGGGATGCGATGGGTCGATCGCCTGCGGGGTCAACACAGGCAGGATCTGCTCGCGGAAATGCTTGTCGAGCCAGTCGCGCTCGTCATGGGCCAGCTCCTCCACCGCAAGAACGTCAAAATCGCATTCGGCGAGGCATTCTCGAAGGACGATCCACTCCTTTTGCTGGGCAACGACCAGCGCGTCGGCCTCCTCGGCGATCGCACTCAGCTGTTGGGTCGGCGTGCGGCCGTCGGTGGATTTCTCTTCGACTCCGAGCAGCTGCTGACCCTTGAGCCCGGCGACGCGGGTCATGAAGAATTCGTCGAGGTTGGAACCCGAGATCGACAGGAAGCGAAGCCGCTCGAGAAGCGGATGCGCAAGGTTTTCCGCCTCTTCGAGCACGCGGCGATTGAACCCGAGCCACGACAACTCGCGGTTGAAGAAACGCTCGGGGCCGAGCATCGCGACCGGCGCACCGTCTTCGCGCGCGCTCAAGCTGCCTGCCCTTCGGCGGTGAGACCGGCCTGCGCTAACGCGCGGCGGATGATGGGCAAGGTCAGTCGAGAGCGCTCGGAGATGGCGAAGCGATCGACTGCCTCGACCACCCGCTCGGCGGTAAAGTAGCTGCGCTCGACCCGGCTGGCGACATAGGCCATTGCTTCGGGCGGAAGATAAAGGCCGCGGTCGGCGAACAACAGCTGCACGATGCCAGCGAACAGCTTGTCGTCAGGCTGGGCGATTGTCGTCACTGGAGTGATGGCAAGTCGGGTGCGCAGGTCGGGCAGCTTGATCGTCCACGATGGCGGCACGTTGTCGGCGACAATCACGATCGGGCGCCCGCTGTCCTGAGCAGCATTCCAAGCGTGAAAGATGGTTTCCTCGTCATGTTCCTCGGCATTGTCGAACAGCCTGCCCTTGACCCGGTGGACGAAGTGGCGAGCGAGCAGCGATCGGCCAGAACGGCGCGGGCCGGTGAGGATCGTCGCCTTGACCGGCCATGTCGACCAGCTGCGAAAATGGTCGAACGCCGTGTGGTTGGCTTCGCCCAGGATGAAGCGCTCAGCGTCCCCGGCCTGGGGCCAGTCGAGCGGGAGCGCGATCTGGTCGGGGCCGCGGGTCATGGACGGGTGGGCGGCGGTTTGACAGTCGGCGCCAGCGGGTCGGCGCGGGGTTGCGGAGATGGCGAGGAAGCGGCGGCGGCGGCGCGCGACAGGCGCAGCTGGCCGCCCTCGTAATCGACGCCCCAACCGCGCGCCATCAGCGCTGCACGCAACGCCGACACGTCGCCGTGATAAGTTGCGACGATGCTGCTTGTGCCGCCGATCGCGATGCTGCTCTCGCTGACTACATCGACCCCGCTGACAGCGCGCACGCTGGCGAGGGCGGCTGCCAGCGACGCGCCGTCGGGGGTGGAGACAAGCAGCTGATAGGCCTGCGCGGGCTGGTCGTTGCCGGTCGTTACGGCCTCGTCAGGGAGGAGTTCCGGGGGCGGCGGCGGCGGCGGCGGGTCGAGTGAGGAATCGCGGTTGAGCTGCCCGCCGTTAAGCGCGACCGTGAACAGCTGATCCATCTGCTGCACCCCCTTGTTCATCAGCGGCTGGAGGTCACCGCCATCCCGGTCGTGGATGTCAAAGCTGCCGACGATTGCGCCGTCGGGCCCATGTCGGGCGGTAAAATGGGCACTCGCCGGCCCCCCCGGATAGAGTCGGCGAAGCCGCACCTCGGCGACGAGAATATCCGACGCACCATAGGTTTCGAGAATGTTGCGCCACCAGGCGCGGCCCGGCCGATCGACCTGAGCGGCATTGATCAGCAGCGGGTCGGCGCCAAGCCCGGAGGGACGGACATAATCGATCGCGCTGGTCGAGGTTTTGAACGAGGCCCAGGCGCGCTGCCACGCATTGCGCGTCTCGACGCTGGTCAGGGTGCCGGCCGTAAGCATCACCGGGATCAGCAGCATCGGTGCGGATCGGCGCAAGTCGCCCGCCATCCCGACCAACTCGGCCGAGCGTGAACGGTCAAACATCACGCCGAGATCGGCGATGTATCGGCCAGGACCGATCTGCTCCTTTTCGACGGCAATCGAGCTGACGAGCCCGTCGAGGGTCGCATCGTCGACTGCAGGAGCCTGATCGGGACCCGCGTTGTTCGTCTTGGCCCACAGCAATTTGAAGCCGATACGCTGCGCCGCGCGCCACCCGGCATAGCGCGCTGCCTCGGCCGTCTCGCCACCGACATCGACATGAATTCCCGACACTTCGACCAAGCCCGAACTGTCGATGGGAAGGATGCCGCGGTCGCCGCTCTCCAGTTGCGCGACCAGCGCGCTGCCAAAGCCGGCGATGGCGAGCATGGTGGCGAACAGGACGGAGGGGCGGCGCAAGTGCATCGCCGAGGCTTTTGGCGACAAGCGCGTAGAAATCCAAGCCTGTTATGGTGTCTGGCTAAGTTGCCGGGTCGCGCCGCCAGGCAAAGCGCGAGCGCTTTCCCCGACGACGATCAGCCACTAAGGCATCGCGCATGACGCAAAAGCCCCTCTCTTATGCCGACGCCGGCGTGTCGATTGCTGCTGGCAATGCGCTGGTGAAGGCGATCGGGCCGCTGGCGAAATCGACCCGGCGGCCGGGGGCGGACGCGGAGCTTGGCGGATTTGGCGGATTCTTCGACCTGAAGGCGGCGGGGTATCGCGATCCGCTGCTGGTCGCTGCGAATGACGGTGTCGGGACCAAGCTCAAGCTTGCCATCGAGATGGGACGGCATGACGGGGTCGGCATCGATCTCGTCGCGATGTGCGCCAACGACCTCATCGTGCAGGGTGCCGAGCCGCTGTTCTTCCTCGACTATTTCGCGACGGGCAAGCTCGACAATGACGTCGCGACGGCGGTGGTGGCGTCGATCGCCGATGGTTGCCGGCAGGCGGGCTGCGCGCTGATCGGCGGCGAGACGGCGGAAATGCCGGGAATGTATGCGTCAGGCGACTATGATTTAGCGGGCTTTTGCGTCGGGGCGGTCGAGCGGGGCCAGCAGTTGACCGGCGCCGACATCGCGCCGGGCGACGTCGTACTCGGGCTGGCGAGTTCGGGGGTACACTCGAACGGCTTCAGCCTGGTGCGGCGAATCATCGCGCAGGAAGGGTGGCGGATCGATCGACCGGCGCGGTTCGATCCGGAGCGCTTGCTCGGTGACGCGCTGCTCGCGCCCACGCGGATTTATGTAAAATCGATTCTTCCGGAGGTCCACGCAGGGCGGATCAAGGGGCTGGCGCATATCACCGGCGGCGGTTTGCTCGAAAATCTCCCGCGGGTGCTGCCCGACGGCCTTCATGGCAAAATCGACGCCGATGCATGGCCCCTCCCCCGGCTGTTTGCGCAGCTGCAGGCGGGCGGCAAGATCGAGCCCGGGGAAATGGCGCGGACGTTCAATTGCGGGGTCGGCATGGTCGTCATCGTGGCCGAAGAAGATGTTGCGGCAGTGACAGCCGGGTTAACCGCGTTTGGCGAGACGATCTTTCGCATCGGCACGATCGAAGCGGGCGAACGGGGCTGCACGGTCAGCGGATCGGTCGAGACATGGAGCTCTCGCGAGGCGTGGTCCGCGACGCATGTCCATGGCTGAGATCTGGCATGGCTGACAAGGCGCGCGTCGCAGTCCTGATCTCGGGGCGGGGGAGCAACATGGCGGCGCTGATCTATGCCGCTCGCGCGACCGATTGCCCCTATGAGATCGTGCTGGTCAGCGGCGACAAGCCGAATGCGCCGGGGCTGATGCTGGCCGAAGCCGAGGGGGTGGCAGTTGTCCGCCTGCCGTCCCCCACAAAGGACTCGAAAGGCTGCTTTTTCAACGACCTCAACGGCGTCCTTCGCAAGGCTTCGGCGGAGTTCGTCATACTCGCCGGGTTCATGCGAATCCTGCCCGACGCGTTTGTCGCGGGCTGGGCGGGTCAGATGATCAATATCCATCCTTCGCTGCTCCCCAAATATCGCGGGCTTGGAACCCATCAGGCTGCGCTGGACGCGGGCGATGCCGTCGCCGGATGCACGGTGCATCTCGTCACCGCCGAACTCGATGGCGGACCGATCCTGGGCCAGTGCGAAGTCGCGGTGCTGCCGGACGACACGGTGGACAGGCTAGCCGAGCGGGTGCGGATCGCCGAGCATCAACTGCTGCCGCGCGTGCTCGCCGAATATATCCGCTGAGCGCGTTCCTAAGAACATTGTGATCAAGGGCGGCTAGCTAGCGTTGCCCGAGAGGCCTTTCCAAGGGAGCAACAGCTCACCGGAATGGTCAGCACTTCGTCCAGAAAGTTGATGCGGGTGTCCGATGCGTTCTAGGGCGCTTATTTCCACCCCTGTCCAGCAGGCCTGTACGCATGACCGAACCCCGCCCATCCGAACCCACTGCCGCCGAGCGCAAGGCACGGCGCCGGATGATCAACCTGGGCGAGGCCGTCGCGATCGGCGCCCTGATCCTTTCGGCACTCGGTCTATGGAATGGGTGGCGTGGGCACGACGACGGCAAGCTGCGTCCCAGCACTGTCGTCGAACAAAAGACGGCCGTTCCCTTGGCGCTGCGGGGGCGGATCGAAGATGGCGGCAAGGCAATCACCATCAGCCCGGTCGATCCGTCTCACGCGCTCGACTCGCTCACGCTTACGATTGCGGGAAAGTCGCCGATCGAGCTGGGCAGCGACGGGAAACTGACGAATTCGGCAGTCGAGCCCGCGCTCGAGGCGAGCACCAAGAGCAAGCAGATCTCGACCGTCCCGGTTATGATCGCTGCCCGCTACATCGAGGCGGGCGTAGACCGGCGCGGCGGCGGCACCTATCGCCTGTCCTACCGCTGGGATGGCGGCGGACTGTTCGGCGGCCACTCGCTCAGGTTGGTCGGGTTCAGCCGCCGCTGAAGGCTTAACCGACAATCTCGTCCGACGTGAAAAAGAAGGCGATCTCGGTCGCAGCGTTCTCGAGGCTGTCCGAGCCGTGGACGGAATTGGCCTCGATCGACTCCGCCAATTCCTTGCGGATCGTGCCCGCGTCGGCGTTGGCGGGGTTGGTCGCGCCCATCACGTCGCGGTTCTTCGCGACGGCATTATCGCCTTCGAGCACTTGCACGACCACCGGGCCGGAGATCATGAAGGACACCAGGTCGTTGAAGAACGGGCGCTCGCGGTGGACGCCGTAAAACTCTTCGGCCTGATCGCGGGTCAGGTGGATGCGCTTCGAGGCGACGACGCGCAGGCCGGCCTCCTCAAGCAATTTTGTCACCGCGCCGGTCAGGTTGCGGCGGGTGGCATCGGGCTTGATGATCGAAAAGGTGCGCTCGGTCGTCATGGCCGGACGGGCTCCTGTGCTGGGGTGTGAAGGGTTGGCTGCGCGCCTAGCGGGGGGTTGGCCAAAGGGCAAGGCGTGCGACCTTTAGCTCGTCTCCCGTTCGTGTCGCGAAGTCGAGACACCAAGGTCCCTCGACTAGGCTCGCGATGAGCGGATCATTTGGATTACGCCTTTTGCGTCCATCGCCCGTCTTCCTGTGCCCAGTATCGCCGCTCAATCCCTTCCCTGCCGCTGAGGAGCTTCCACGCCAGTCGCGCCGTCTCGAGATGGGACTCGTCGAACAGGAAGAAGGCGCGGTCGAAGGTCAGCGCGGCCTCGCGCCACTCGCCGTCGGCGATGGCGATGTTGCGCGCGAGGTTGGGAGCGTCGGGGGTGGTCGAGAGGAGCACCGGCTGGCGCGCGTCGTCGGGGCCGCCGGCAACGCCGTGGGGGATGAAGGTCGAGCCGTCGGTCCACAGCTGGCGGTCGAGGCGAGCGAGCTGGGCTTCGTCGGAGGAGATGGCGATGAGGCGCTGGTCTTCCCCGAGAAGCCTCGTCACGATCGAACTAAGCACCGCGTCCGGCGTGGTGTGAGCGAGCTGGTAGAAGTCAACTTGCACTTGGCTCTCACCCCCGCTCGATCAGCCCTTCTCGACCACATCCGCAACATATTGGTCTAGCAAGCGCACGCCGAACCCCGTCGCGCCCTTGTCGTAGGTGCTGCTCGGTTTGTCGCTCCACGCCATTCCGGCGATGTCGAGGTGGGCCCATTTGACGCCTTCGTCGATGAACCGTCCGATGAAGTGCGCGGCGGTGATCGAGCCCCCCTCGCGCGGGCCGACGTTCTTGATGTCGGCGATCGGCGAATCGATCAGGCGGTCGTAGGCCTCGCCAAGCGGCATGCGCCACAGCTTATCGCCCGAGGCCTTGCCCGCGGCATCAAGCTGCCCGGCGAGCGTATCGTCGTTGGCGAACATCCCGCCCATCTCGTGGCCGAGCGCAACCACCATCGCGCCGGTCAGCGTGGCAAGGTCGATGATCGTCGCGGGCTTCACATTGGCCTGCGCCCAGGTGATGGCGTCGCACAGCACGAGGCGCCCTTCGGCGTCGGTGTTGATGACTTCGATCGTCTGGCCGTTCATCGAGGTGACGACGTCGCCCGGACGCTGGGCGTTGCCGTCGGGCATGTTCTCCACCAGCCCGCAGATGCCGACGACGTTTGCTTTCGCCTTGCGCCCGGCAAGCGCCTTCATCGCGCCTGCGACCGCGCCGGCGCCGCCCATGTCCCACTTCATCGATTCCATGCCCGCGGCGGGCTTGATCGAGATGCCGCCGGTGTCGAAGGTCACGCCTTTGCCGACGAAGCACACCGGAGTGCCGCCGGGCTCGCCGCCGTTCCAGCGCATGACGAGCAGCTGCGCGTCGCGCACCGAGCCCTGCGACACGCCGAGCAGCGCGCCCATGCCGAGGTCGGCCATGTCCTTTTCACCGAGCACCTCGAACTCAATTCCGAGCCCTTCCATCGACGCGCGGCAGCGAGCGACGAAGCTTTCGGGATAGATGATGTTGGCCGGCTCGGCGACAAGTTCGCGAGTCAGCTCGACCCCCGCGGCGAGGGGGGCGTAGCGGCTCGTCCAGCGGGCTTCGGCCTCGGCGGGGGCACCGACGATGGTCAGCGAGGCGAGGGTCGGCTTCTGCTTGTCCTTGAGCTTGGTGCGATAGCGGTCGTGGCGCCACGAGCGGAGCGAGGCGGCGAGCGCGACCCTGGCGGCGGCATCTGCGTCGAAGTTGAGCCCGGTGAGGTCGAGGACGGCATGGGTCTCGCCCGAAGTCAGCAGGCGCGCGGCGAGCGTTCCGCCAAGCTTCTCCGCCGCCGTGTCGGGCTTGGCATCGGCGCCGAGGCCGACGACGATAAGTCGGCGTCCACCGTCCTGGTCGAGGTAGAGCTCGGCGGCGCCGCCGGCCTCCCCCTCGAAGCGCTGGCGGCGGAGCACCGCGTCGATCCCCTCGCCCAGTCCGGCCAGCCCCGGCCGCTGGGTTCCGGCGGCAGGAACGACCAACGCATAATCACCGGCGGGACGGGTCGGAGCGAAGCGGATCTGCATGGAAAACCTCGGCTGAAGAAATGGTTGGGCAACCCTTTAGGATAGGGCGGCGCGATAGGCAAAGTGGTTCGCAGCGGCGAGGTTGCGATTGCCGCCTTGCGGACGAGGTGCAATAGGCAGGCGCGAACCAGTCATCCGGGCGGGGAATGTTGCGCGCATCGAAGTATAGCTGGACGGCGCTGCCGTTGCTGCTCGCCATTCCGGGCATCGCCAGCGCGCAGGACGCCGCGCCAACGGTCGCGCCTGAGGCGGTGAGCGTGCCCGCTACCGACGGGGCGATCGACTTCGCCGCCGACGTGCTGACCTATGACAACCAGCGCGACCTCATCACCGCGACCGGTCAGGTGCGGCTGGCGCGCGACGGCAATTATCTCGCCGCCGACCAGGTCAGCTGGGATCGCAAGACCGGCAAGGTCCAAGCGTCGGGCAATGTCGTCGTGCTCGATCCGCAGGGCAACAAGCTGGTCGGCGACAAGGTCGACCTGTCCGACAGCCTCAAGGACGGAACGATCGACAACCTCCTGCTGGTGCTCGACACCGGCGGGCGGATCGCGGCGCAGCGCGGTACGCGGCTCAACGGCCAGACGATCCTCGACAATGCGATTTACACCGGCTGCACGGTTGCGTCAGTATGCGGCAAGGCCAGACGCCCGGGTTGGACGATCAGCGCGGCACGGGTGACGCGCGCGGCTGACGGCAAGACGATCCGCTTCACCGGTGGTCGGATCAACATTCTCGGTGTGTCGCTTCCGCTGCTCGCGGTGGTCGCGCTGAATACCGGCAAGGGCGGGAACAGCGGCTTCCTGATCCCCGATCTCGCCTACTCTCATTCCAACGGGCTCGAGGTTTCGTTACCTTACCATGTGCAGCTGGCGCCCAACCGCGACGCGACGCTGACCCCGCACCTCTATTCCGGCAACGCCCCGGCGCTGAGCGGGCAATACCGCCAACTGAATCAGCTCGGCGCGTTTCAGGTCGGCGGGTTCCTGACCTATGGGCGGGTCGACAGCTCGAGCTCGCTGCAGCCAATCGGACACAGCGCAGTTCGGGCCTATGTCGAGGGCAATGGCAAGTACCAGTTCAATTCTGATTGGAGCCTGACCGGGTCTGTTCGGGCGGCGACCGACAAGACGGTCACTAAACGCTATGACATCACCAACGACGATCGTCTGCGCAGCTTCCTCGATCTCGAGCGGATCGACACCAACAGCTATATCTCGATCGCCGGCTGGGCATTCGAGGGGCTCCGGGTCGACGATCGCCAGCGGACGATCCCGATCGCGCTGCCCGCGATCGACGCGCGGCTGCGGCTGAAGCATCCGGTGCTCGGCGGGCGGGTCGAGGTCGAGGCGAACAGCCTGGCAATAACCCGTGTTGACGGGCAGGATACGCAACGCGCCTTCGTCCGGGCGCGATGGGACATGCGACGGTTAACACCGTGGGGCCAGCAACTGACATTTACCGCGCTGGCGCGCGGCGACGTGTATCACACAGACAATTCGGCGGACACCAGCGTGCTGTCCTATCGCGGGCTCGACGGTTGGCATGTGCGCGGGATCGGCGCGCTGGTTGCCGACGCGCGCTGGCCGCTCATCGGCGATGCGTTCGGCGGCGTCGAGACGATCACTCCGCGAATACAGATCGTCGCTACCCCGCCGGTGCCCAACCTGAGTATTCCCAACGAGGACAGCCGGTCTATCGACCTCGACGATTCAAACTTGTTTTCGATCAACCGCTTTTCGGGCTACGACCGTTGGGAGGACGGCAGCCGTGTCACCTACGGACTGCAATATGCACTTGAGCGGCCGCGCTTCTCGATCGATACGGTGATCGGGCAAAGCTATCGCCTGACCCGCAGCCCGAGCCTGTTCCCGGTCGGCACCGGGCTGACCGATCGCTTCTCCGACGTCGTCGGCCGAACGCGTCTCCGTTATGGCCGATTCCTCGACATTTCGCATCGCTTTCGCATCGACAAGGGCAATCTTGCGATCCGCCGGAACGAAGTCGACCTGACCGTCGGCAGCGACGAAACCTATCTTCAGGTCGGATACCTCAAGCTCAATCGTAACATCGATCCGGCATTCGAGGACCTGCGCGACAAGGAAGAGCTGCGGCTTGCCGGGCGGTGGAAGTTCCGCCGCTATTGGTCGGTGTTCGGAGCGACGGTCATTGACCTCACCAACAAGTCGGAAGATCCGCTCTCGCTGGCGAGCGGATTTGCGCCGGTGCGGCATCGGCTCAGCATCGATTATGAAGATGACTGCCTGACATTTGGCGTCCAGTGGCGCCGCGACTATGAGCGCATCGGGACGTTTCGCAAAGGCAGCAGTTTCTCGCTTCATTTTTCGCTCAAGAACCTCGGACGCTAAGGCTGGGTTCAGCGGGAACGGAACACAGAGGCAACCTGTAATGGGTTGGGTAACAAGGAAATAACGCGTGTCAGCAGGTAAGACTTTCGGTTGGACTTTGAAGCTTGCGGCAAGCGCGGCGGCGATTACGATGGCCGGCGCGGGCCAGGCGCAGGACGCACCCGAGAGCGCCAGCTCGACGATAAATACGACTTCCGGGCTGCGGTTGCCATCGAACCCCGAGCTGTTCGGGACGACTCTTCCGACCGAAATCCGCGCGACCGCGATTATCAACGGCGATGTCATTACCCAGACCGATATCGACCAGCGGCTCGCGCTGCTGGCGATTTCGAACGGGGGCAAGATCCCAGCGGACCAGATGCAGACGCTGCGCCAGCAGGTATTGCGCAACCTGATCGACGAGACGATTGAGATCCAGGCTGCCAAGGCCGAGGACATCAAGGTCACCCCGGCCGATATCGACAAGACGGTTGAGCGCGTCGCGGGCAACGTCAAGCAGACCCCGGCACAGATGGGAGACTATCTGAAGGCCAACGGCTCGTCGATCCGCTCGATCCGCCGCCAGATCGAGGGCGAAATCTCGTGGCAGCGGCTGCAGCGCGCCAAGATCGAGAATGGCGTCAGCGTCGCCGACGACGAGGTCAAGGCGGTAATCAGCAAGATGAACGCGTCGAAGGGCACCGAGGAGTATCGCGTCGGCGAGATCTTCCTTACGACAACCCCGGGCAACGAAGCGCAGACCCAGGCCAATGCCGCCAAGATCCTTGCCGCGCTGAAACAGGGCGGGTCGTTCGTCGGCTATGCCCGCCAATATAGCGAGGCCTCGACCAGTGCGGTCGGCGGCGATCTTGGCTGGGTGCGGCCCGAACAACTTCCCGAGCCGATCGCAGCAGCGGTCCGGCAGTTGACTCCAGGCAGTGTGTCCGAGCCGATCGCGGTCCCCGGCGGCGTCTCAATCGTCGCGGTGCAGGACACGCGCAAGATCCTGACCGCCGATCCGCGCAACGCGGTGCTCAACCTCAAACAAGTTTCAGTGACCTTTCCCAAGGGCACGACACGTAACGCGGCCGAGCCGATGGTGCAGAAATTTGCCGCGGCGGTGACCAACGTCGGCGGCTGCGGTGGCGCCGAAAAGCTCGCGAATGAATTCCATGGCGAGGTAGTGCAGTCGGACGGCGTCAAGTTGCGCGACCTTCCCCCTGCGCTTCAGCAGATGATGACGCCGATGCAGGTGGGCCAGGCGACGCGGCCGTTCGGCTCGATCGACGAAGGCATTCGCACGCTCGTCATCTGCGGGCGCGACGAAGCCGATCCGACGGCGCCGACCTACGAGCAGGTCTATTCGCAATTGAGCGAGGAGCGGACGAATTCGCGCGCTCGGCGCTACCTGCGCGATCTGCGGCGCGACGCAATCATCGACTTTCGCTAGGACATTGGCGAGCAACGCGACGATGCCGCTGGCGGTTTCGCTCGGCGACCCGGCGGGGATCGGGCCCGAGATAATCGCCAAATGCTGGGACAACCGCGCCGCATTCGGGCTGCATCCGTTCGTCGCGATAGGCGATCCGCGCGCGATCGCAGCGGTGTGGGACGGACCGATCGCGACGATCGACGACCCGCGCGAGGCCGACGACGCATTCGACGTCGGGCTTCCGTTAATCGTGGTGCGCGGGGTGGAGGCACCGCTGCCGGGGCGGCCGACCTTAGGCGGAGCGCATGGCGCGCTCGACGCGCTCGAGTTGGCCGTCGGGCTGGCGCGGTCGGGGGCGGCAAGTGCAGTCGTCACCGGGCCGGTCAGCAAGGAGCAACTTTACGCGATCGGCTTCACCCATCCGGGACAAACCGAATTCGTCGCCGAGCGCTGCGGCGTATCGGCAAACAACGTGGCGATGATGCTTGCGGGACCGAGCCTGCGCACGGTACTGGTGACGACGCATATCCCTTTGGCGCAGGTGCCGGGCGCACTCTCGGCGGCGCTGATCGAGGCGCGCGGGCGGGCGGCACTTCGGGGTCTGCAAAGGAATTTCGGGATCGCCGAGCCGCGCTTAGCGGTGGCGGCGCTCAATCCGCATGCTGGCGAAGGCGGAGCGATCGGACGCGAGGAAATCGAGATGATCGAGCCGGCGATTGCCGCGCTTCGCGCCGAGGGATGGCGGGTGAGCGGGCCGCACTCACCCGACGCGATGTTCCATGCTTCTGCTCGCGCGCTTTATGACGCGGCGCTGTGCATGTATCATGATCAGGGGTTGATCCCCCTGAAAACGCTGCATTTCGAGGAAGGGGTTAACATCACCCTGGGCCTCCCAATCGTCCGCACCGCGCCTGATCATGGCACCGCCTTCGACATTGCGGGACAGGATCGCGCCGACCCGCGTGCAATGGCGGCGGCGATGCAGGTCGCCGCGAGCGCGGCCGCGATGCGCGTTTCGGCGTGAGCCACGAGCCGCTGCGCGCCGTCATCGCCCGCCACGGGCTGTCGGCGAGCAAGGCGCTCGGGCAGAATTTCATCCTCGATCGGCAGTTGCTCAGCCGGATTGCTGCGATCCCGGGCGATCTCGCCGGACAGACGGTCTATGAGGTGGGTCCGGGGCCAGGCGGCCTGACCCATGCGTTGCTCGACGCGGGGGCGAACGTCATCGCGGTCGAGCGTGATCGGCGCTGCCTGCCCGCACTGGCCGAGCTTAAAGTGGAATTCCCCGAGCGATTGAGGATGATCGAAGGCGACGCGCTCGACATCGACGAGCGCGCCGAGGTCGGCGCCGGGAGCTTCGGGGCGGCACACATCGTCGCCAACCTGCCCTATAATGTCGGAACCGCGCTGCTGCTGCGCTGGCTTGCGGGCCCGTGGCCACCGTGGTGGACGACCTTGACGCTGATGTTCCAGCGTGAGGTCGCGGAGCGGATCGTCGCCGGAGTGGGGACCGAACATTACGGCCGTCTCGCGATTGCGGCGCAATGGCGCGCGAGCCCCAGGATAGCGCTCCTGGTCCACCGCTCGTCGTTCACTCCGCCGCCCAAGGTGGCATCGGCCGTCGTCCATATTGTCCCCGTCCCTGCGCCCGAGGGCGTCGATCACGCCCTGCTTGAGCGGTTGACGGCGGCGTCCTTCGGGCAACGGCGCAAGATGTTGCGGCAAAGCCTGAAGGGGGTGCCCGGCGCGCTCGATGCGTTGGCGACGCTCGGGATCGACAGTTCGCGGCGTGCGGAAATGCTCAGCGTGGCCGAGTTCGTCGAACTGGCGCGGACGCTGGGCACGGGTTAAACCACGCCCATGAACGAATTTGCGATGAAAGCGGCGCGCACTGGCGGACCAGAAGTGATCGAACGGGTTTCGATCGAACTGACACCCCCAAGGCCCGGCGAGGTGCGCATCCGCCACCACGCGATCGGCGTCAATTTCATCGACGCCTATTTCCGCTCGGGGCTCTACCCGACCCCGCTGCCAACCGGGCTTGGGAGCGAAGCGGCGGGCGTCGTCGAGGCGGTCGGACCCGACGTCGTCTTAGTCGCAGTGGGCGACCGGGTGGCTTATGCGACCGGCCCGCTCGGTGCTTATTCGACCGCGCGCAACATCGCCGCGGACCTGCTCGTGCCGCTGCCCGATTCGATCGGCTTCGACACTGCGGCGGCGGCGATGCTGAAGGGGATGACTGCGGCAATGCTAGCCGGTCCCTGCGCCAGGGTCGAGCGCGGCCAACACGCGCTGGTCCATGCGGCGGCGGGCGGGGTCGGGCTGATCCTCGTGCAGTGGCTGGCGCGGCTGGGGGTCGAGGTCATCGCCCATGCCGGGACTGAAGCCAAGGCGGCGCAGGCGAAGGCCGCGGGAGCGAGTACCGCCCTCTCCTGCCCGCTCGACGAGCTTGCAGCCGCGGTGCGCGACGCCACCGGGGCGCGCGGAGTTGATGTCGTGTTCGACGGCGTCGGCGCGGCGAGTTGGGCGGCAACGCTCGCCAGTGTCGCCAAGCGCGGTATGCTGGTCGTGTTCGGTAACGCCAGCGGGCCGGTGCCACCGGTCGATCCGCTGGCGCTGATGCGCGCAGGGTCGATCTTCCTGACCCGCCCCAGCCTGTTCGACTATGCCGCCGCGTCTGCAGACCGGGCGAAGCTGGCGGGCGCGCTGTTCGACATGATTGGCGCGGGATTGAAGATCGAGATCGGTCAGTGCTTTCCGCTCGCCGACGCCGCCGAGGCCCACCGCCGGCTCGAGGCACGACAGACGGTCGGAAGCACCGTTCTGACGATTTAGGCGGCGATGCTCTCCAGCTCGTCATTCGCCTCGAGCCACAGCGCCTCGGCAGTGACGAGGTCGGCGGCGATCTTTGCGCGGCGGCTCGACAGCTCGCTCATCGGCAATTTTGCGAGGTCGGGCGCGGCACTGGCAGGGTCGAACATCGCCTGGTCGAGCGCGGAGCAAAGCGCGGCAAGGCGCTCGGACGCAGCCTCAGCCTCGGCGGCTTTCTTGCGGAGCTCCTTCTCCTCGTCGCGCGCCTTTGCGGCGGCCTTCTTGTCCGCTTTAGCCGGCTTGGCCCTGGCCTCCACCTTCGGCTGGTTCCGGCCGAGCACGAAGTCGATATAATCGTCGATCGAGCCGGCATAGTCCTGCGCCCGTCCGTCCTCGACCAGCACCAGCCGGTCGGCGGTCAGTTCGACCATGTGGCGGTCATGGCTGACCAGAATAACGGCGCCGTCATAGCCGTTGAGCGCCTGGACGAGCGCCTCGCGGCTGTCGACGTCGAGATGGTTGGTCGGCTCGTCGAGGATCAGCAAATGCGGCGCGTCACGCGTGATCAGCGCCAACGCCAGCCGCGCCCGCTCGCCGCCCGACAGTTTCGCGACCTTGGTCGTCGCCTTGTCGCCCAAGAAGCCAAACCGCCCCAGCTGGCCACGCACGGCGCCCGGGGTCATGCCTTTCATCAGCCGCGTCATATGCTCGATCGGCGTGTCGTCGCCGTGGAGTTCCTCGACTTGGTACTGGGTGAAATAACCGACGCGCATCTTGTTCGTGGAGTGCATCTCGCCCTCCATCGGCGCGAGCTGCGCGGCGAGAAGCCGGGCGAGCGTGGTCTTGCCGTTGCCGTTGCGCCCAAGCAGCGCGATGCGATCGTCGGGATCGATCCGCAGGTTCAATTTGCGCAGGATCGGATTGCCGTCGGTGTAGCCGACCGCCGCCATGTCGAGCGTGATCAGCGGGGGCTTCAATTCGGTCGGGCTGGGAAAGTCGAAGCTCAGGCTCGGGTCATCCGCCATTGCCGCGATCGGCTGCATCTTGGCGAGCATCTTCGCCCGGCTCTGTGCCTGCTTGGCGGTCGAGGCGCGGGCCGAATTGCGCGCGATATAATCCTGCAGCCGCGCACGCTGCGCATTCTGCGATGCCTGCGCCGCCGCGATCTGCGCCATCCGCTCAGCGCGCTGCCGCTCGAAACTGTCGTAGCCGCCGGCGTAAAGCGTGACCTTGCCGCCCTCCAGATGGAGGATCGTGTCGACGACATTGTTGAGCAGGTCGCGCTCGTGGCTGATCACCACCAGCGTGCCCGGATAGGACTTCAGGAAATTCTCGAGCCACAGCGTCGCCTCGAGGTCGAGGTGGTTCGATGGCTCGTCGAGCAGCAGCACGTCGGGCTCAGAAAAGAGCAGCGCTGCGAGCGCAACACGCATTTTCCACCCGCCCGAGTAACTGTCGAGCGGCTGCCCCTGCATCGCCTCGTCGAATCCCAGCCCGATCAGGATCCGCGAAGCCCGCGCGTCGGCGGTATAAGCGTCGATCGCCAGCAGCCGGTCATAGACATGCCCCAACCGATCGGGATCATGGCAGCTCTCCGCCTCGGCCATCAGCGTGGCGCGCTCGGTGTCGGCGGCGAGCACGGTCTCGAACGGGGTGCTGGTCCCCGACGGCGCTTCCTGCGCGATATAGCCCAACCGCGTCTTCTTCGGCATTTCGATTTCGCCCTCGTCGGGGTCGAGTTGGCCGATCATCACTTTCATCAGGGTCGACTTGCCGGCGCCATTGCGACCGATCAGCCCGACCCGCGCGCCCGGCGGAATCGGGGCGGTGGCGCGGTCGAGGATCGTGCGCCCGCCAAGGCGTACCGTGATTCCGTTGATATTGAGCATGGCCTCGTCCCTAGCAGGGAATCGTGGCGAAAGACAGGCGGCTAGTGGCGGCCGAGCGCGACCCGCGCCGCTTCCCATTTCGCGCCCAGCAGATCGTCGAGCGATACCGGGTCGAAGCGATCGAGCCCCGAGCCGGGATAGAGGCAATATTCGCCAAACAGCGGCTGACCCGGAAGGTCGTAGAAGTCGACGCGCAGGAAGTCATGACCCTGCCCCAACGCCTCTGCGGCAATGATCATCGCGTCGAGCATGCGCGGCGCAGGGACCTCGATTCCGTCCGAGAGACGATTCCAGTGGCGATCATATTGGACCCAGCGGTGAGTGCCTAGGCGATCGGTATGGACCTGCACAACCTCGGCGCGACCGTTGAAAACATATAACTTATAATCGTTCGGCAGCGCCCCATTCTCGCCGATGAACGGTTCCACGAGCAGCCCCGGCTCGCTCTTCGAATAAAGCCATTCGTCGAGCCAATAGCCATAGCGCCTGGTCGTCCAGCTTCGGCTCCGCGCGAGCGCCTCGGGCCAATCGCTCGCCACGTCGCGGACGATCGCGAACTGATTGCAACCGTGGCTCGCCTTGATCACGAACGGAGTTGGCCACGGCGGCGTTTGCGGCGCCTCGGTCCCGCGCCACAGCGTCGGCACCACCCATTGCGCCCCCAGCCGACGAGTGACGATCTCCTTCGACGCGATCTTGTCGGTCATCGCGGCGAGCAGCAGGCTGCGTTCGTTGAGTTTGCGCCACTGGACCCACTCGGTGAACTTTTGCGGCGAGGCGAGGTCGGGAAAGCGACCGTGGCGCCACCAATAGGAGAGCGAGATCCGCAAGCGTGCAAGTGCGCCGCCCTTTGGGACCGTCGCTTCGCGCAGCAGCGACGGCGAGAAAACCGTCGCCATCAGTCGACTCGGTAGTGGATCGGCTTAAAACTGCCGTTATTCGACTGCAACGCCGAGCAAGCGGTCAGCCCGATGACGAGGTCCATCTTCGCCTCAAACACGATCGCATCCCCGGCCTTGCTCAGCGGCGCCTCGACCGTCAGCGCCCCGGTCTGGCCATCGACAGGCACGTTCATGAAGACGTTGAACGCGGTCGGGATCATGTCCTCGGTCACGCCATAAGGTGCCAGCGCGGCGGCGAGGTTGCCGAAGCAGCCTCGATGCGGGTCGGCGTCCCCGTAAATAATCCGGAACGTGTCCTTCGAGCAGGGGGTGAGCAGGAAATCATGCCGCCCGACATCGTCGGCGACGATTTCCAGCATGACATTGCTGCGGTTCGAATAAAGCAAGTCTCCGGTCGTGAGGTAGATCTTGCTGGCATAATCGAGCGTTCGCCCGCTCGATACGACCTCGCCGATGTCGTGGCGGTTGAACGCTAGCAGGTCGGCGACCTGTTGCCCGAGCGGGTCGATGACAGTGAGGGTTTGCCCTTTGTCGATTGCGAAGGCCACGCCGGTGCGCGGCGCGATTTCAATCGTCATTCGACGCGCGATCGAAGGCGAAAGCCGACCTGTCGTTTTCGCCCGAACGCCCGCTGAACGGGCAGCGCCACTCTGCCCCGACCGCGCGCCCGCTATACTGGCGCGCCGACGAGATCGATCCGTGCTCCGCAAGCATGGGGTTCGGAGTCCCCGCCAGTGGCACGTCGCGTTGAAGTATCTTTTCGCTCAACTTGTCATATCGCCCCGCCTCGCGCAGTTGTTCGAACTGATCGTGAAGGTTGAACACCATCGCCGGCGTGTCGAACCGACGCGCCGGGCGGCTTGCATTTGGGTGAAGGCCGACAACGAAGAAAGCCTCGCCACCGAAACTCATCGCGAAATGAGGATCGCCGGGATCATGAGAAACGCGCGGATCGGCCGGCTGTCCAAGCCATTCGTCCTTGTCGGTCAGCGACTGAAGACGCTTCCACAGCTGCGTTTCAAACCCGGCCTCGTCATCGGGAGTGCCGATTTCGAACAGCACGACAAGCGACTGGAACAGCGCGGGCTCGGCGCGATAGCTCTGCGCGAGGTCGAGCAGCGACGGCAGGATGCGCAGATCGTCCCACGCCGAGCGGAAATCCCGCGCAACGACGAACCGCATTCCGTCCCGGTTGAGCGCAGCCTTCGCGCCGACGCACGGGAAACCGACATCGCCGACAAATCGGCGAAACCGCTCGGTGAGCGGATGGTCGAGATCGTTGGCAGGGCGAAGCATCGCCAACAAAAACGGCGCATCCGGCGAAAAGGTTGCGATTCAGGTGGCGATTTTGTGCGGACGGCGGCTCATTAAAAGTCCGATCGGCACTACGATCGCGATCGCCCCGATAATGAACAGCCCGCTTTTCGGGTCGGCGATCACGAAGCCGCTCAGCAGCCCGGCGTCGAGCACGATCGCGAGCGCTGGCAACCACGGATACAACCGCGCACGCCACGGTCTGCCCAAGTCCGGCCGGTCGCGCCTGAGCTTGAACAGAGACAATTCCACGACCAGCGTCAGCACGATACCAAGCGCCGCCATGATCACGAACACCGTCTCGAAGCTTCCGGTGAGAACCAGCCCAAGCGCCGCAATGAAGGTCATCGCCAACGCAACCCAGGGCGACCCGCCGCGATTGACCCGGCCGGCGACCGAAGGAAATAATCGGTCTTCGGCCAAAGCGTAAAGAACCCGCGATGCAACCATCACGCCGGCATTGCAGCACGTGATCACGATCAACGCCGCGCCGGCCGCGACCAGCCTGACCGCGTCGGGGCCGAGCAGCGGCGTCAGCGCATCGGCGATCGGCAGCTTGGACTGGCGAAGCTTGGCCAGAGACAAGGCATGGTTCAGCGCGAAGGTGACGAGGATGAAGAGCAGGCCCGTCGTCAGGATGGTAGTAAAAATAGCGCGCGGAATATTGCGCCCCGGATCGACGTCTTCACCGCCAAAATAGGCGCCATTGGGCCAGCCAGCGTAGGCACCAATGATCGTCTGGTAAGCGATCACCAACGCTGCGAAGCCAAATGGAGCGGTCGTCACCGCAGCCGACAAGTCTGACTTCGCCATCGGCGCCGCCG
>JANXUU010000023.1 GCA_025356055.1 Sphingomonas sp.
GGGCGGCGATGATCGCCTCGAGCCGAGCTTTGTCCGAAGGGGTGATGTCGAATATGATCCCGCTGCGCATCCCGCAGCCTCGCGCACCCCTCGACCAATAGGAATCTATCAGGACTCCTTTGTCTCGATCAATCCACTAGCTCTGCTGCGATGGGTGCGGCCCGATTGCTCGGGATATCGAGCTTCGCGCTAATTAGCCGAACCGGTTCGGGTAGGATCTCGGTAAGAATCGAGAGGGCGTTAATCCCGGGATCGAACACGCCAAAACCGCCGGGTTGCCAAATCCATTCCTGACCCGGGTGCCAGACGCGTGCGTCTTCCTGCCAGATAATGCGCATCGCGCTAAAGTCGGCGTTGGCAAGCGCGACGCGGGTTGCGGCGACGGCCTTGCCGTGGCGTGAATGCCACGAGGCGAACAGGGTGACGCCTTGCTCGGCGGCCAGATCGTCGAGCGCTTGGACTTCGGACAGCGTCGCACCGGGCGGTTTTTCCAGGAACACATGTTTGCCGGCGAGAAGAGCGGCGCGCGCGGCGGTGAAGCGCGCCTGGGGCGGTTGGCAAAGGACGATCGCGTCGAGGTCAGGCTCGGCGGCAAGCATCGCGTCGAGATCGTGATAGCTGGTAATGCCCGCTGCATGGGCATTTCGGCTGGCGGTTGCGACAAGGGTCAGCGCAGGGTTGGCGGCAATGGCGGGGAGGTGCTGGTCGCGGGCGATCTTGCCGAGGCCAACGAGCCCAAGGCGGAGCGGAGCGTTCACTGCGTCACCGGCGCGGGGCGCTGCCCCGATGAAGGGTGGACGCCGCGCAGGACCGGCCAGCCACTCTTCCACTCGATTGAATCGAGCAGCATTACGCGCCGGGTGTTGACGTCGTCGCTCGATTTGTAATCGCCTTCGACGACCAGATTCGCCGGGCGCGGTCGGATGGTGAATGGCCCCATCGCTGAGGGCGAGCGCGCGACGAACACGCAGTAATGAGCGGCGGCACCGCAGCAATTGTCGCCCGAAGCGAAGAGATAATAATAATAGCCGTCGTGGCGAACGACCCAGGCCCCTTCGACAAGACGGCGGTACTCGTTGGTGTCTTTGCTCTTTACCGGCGCGAGCAAAGGTTTCGGGCTGCTTCCGAAGGCGAATGAGAGGCGGTTGGGCGCGAGTTCCTGGGCTTTGATTGGACCCAAGCCCGAGCCCCAGCCCCGGTAGACGAGGTGCCTGCCGGTCGCGGGATCGTTGAAAGCCATCGGGTCGATATTGTCGAAGCCGGGGCCGGTCTGGAGCGGGCGGCCACTGTCGATGAATGGGCCGGTGGGGCCGTCGGCGGTGGCGACGGCGACGGCGACGGCGAGGAAAAGGCCTTGCTTGTCGTCGGTCAAGGCGGCGTCGGGCTTGGCCGAAAAATAGAGCAAGTAACGCTCGCGATCGGTGACGACATGGGGCGCCCAATAATCCTGCGCCTTGCTCGCCCAGGTCGGCTTTATCGGGAGCGCATCGGTCAACTCGTTCCAGTGCACGAGGTCGCGCGATCGGGCGGCCGCGATGTTGCGAAACTTGCCGCCGGCGCCCGCAGAATGGGGCGCGTAGACATAATAGAAGCCATCGTGCGAGCGAATGACCGCGGGGTCTGGAAAGTCGTGGTCGATGACCGGATTGGCGTAGCGCGGTCCGGGACTGGCGGCGCCGAGCGAAAGGGCGAGGAGCAGGAGCATGAAACGCATCGCCACAACTTAGCCGGGAGCGAAGAATTGGCAATGCGAACGCTCCTCTTTTAATTCCTGCGCACCACCCTAGAGGAGCGCGCCATGACCATTCCCCATTTCGAGGTTGCGGCCAACGCTGACGGCGAGGCGACCGAATTTCGCGTCAGCCTCAATGGCGGCCTATCGCGCGATTATCGTGTCGCGGGAGGCGATCCGCTGCATTACGAAGAGTTCTTCGAGGAGCTTGCGCGCGATTTCGGGACTCGCAAACCGCGCCATTTCGAGGAAGTGCGGCCGGTCGGGCTGGAGCCACCGTGGAAGCCGCTGATCACCGACAATCTCTCGCCGCGGATTTTGTCGGGCTATGGCGATCCGGCGGTACTCAAGACCGACGACGGCTACTGGCTGGTGGCAACGTCGAACGACGCGCCCGACGCATTCCCGGTGCTTCATTCGACCGACCTCGAGAAATGGGAACCTGTCGGTTTCGTATTCGAGGAAGGGCAGACCCCGGGGTGGGCTGCAGCGGGGACTCAGGTGGCTGATTTCTGGGCGCCCGAACTGGCGCAGGTCGGCGACGAATATTGGCTGAGCTTCACGGCGCGCGATCTCGAAAATACGCTATCGATCGGGCTGGCCAAGGCGCCGCATCCGTCGGGGTCGTGGGTCGATAACGGGCGACCATTGCTCGGTGACAGTGTCATTGATTCGCACATCAGCACGCTGGACGGCGAACCGGTTCTGTTCTGGAAGCGCGATACGAACAGCCATTGGCCGCGGCCACTGGCGGGGCTGCTGCGCGAACAGCCGCAACTCATCGCGACGCTGTTCGACAATGAGCAGGACCAGCGCACCGCGGCGTTCAGCGCGGCGGTACGCGAGTGGGCCAATTCGCGACGGCCGATGGAGCAGTTCTTCCTGATGCAGCCGCTGATCCGCTCTGCGCTCGCCAACTGGTCGAAGGTGCGCGAGACGCTGCGCCAGTCGGGGCTGGGCGACAGCATCGTCGAGCATATGAGCACGCCCATCCTGGCACAGCGTCTCGCTGCCGATGGCCAGTCGCTGATCGGCGAGGCGACGGTCGTGCTGGCTAACGATCTCGACTGGGAAGGCCATCTGATCGAGGGGCCGTGGGTGACCAAGCAGGGGGGGCGTTACTGGCTGTTCTATGCGGGCAATGATTTCACCAGTCCGTCCTACGGGATCGGCGTCGCGGTGGCCGACAGCCTGTTCGGTCGCTACACCAAACAGCCCGAACCGGTGCTTCGTTCGACCGCGAACTGGCTTGCGCCTGGGCATGCGTCGGTCGCACCGGGACTGGATGGTCGGCCGCAGCTGTTCTTTCACGCCTATCACCCCGGGACGGGCGGCTATAACGAGTTTCGCGCGCTGCTGACGGTCGGGCTGGAATTCAGCGGGAATAAAGTTACACTGCGCTAGGGAACGCGGCCAAGTGCCTGAAATCATGGCGTGGACTATGCCATGCTCCTCGCTTGACGACACGAATGCCAGTGATTGAAAACCATGCAAGCGCCTGATCATCGGCGACCACTTTCGGACCATCTACCCTATCGGCGAGGGTCCATAGATTGTGCAACCAAGGCGATGGCTGTCAGGGTTTGTGTCGGGAGATACATCCAATAGTTAGGCGGCGCCCGAACGGTGGACCCTCGTGGCTCGCGCGCATCAATTTCTGACTTTTGCAAAGCGCGACGAGACGATCGTTGCGGAGTGTGCCGCGGTCAGGCGCGCGCGTTCGCTTGCTTGCGAGCGATCGCGGGCAGAGATTTGGTCAGCTTCGGCCAGCGTTCCTGCCATTCACTGTACCATTCTCCGAGCGCTTCTGGTGCCAGCGGAGTGGCGATCAGATAGCCTTGCGCGACGTCGCAGCCGAGCAGGCGAAGCAATCGCAACTGGTCCTCGGTTTCAACCCCCTCGGCGGTTGCGGTGAGCCCAAGGCCGTGGGCGAGGTCGATCATCGTCTTGACGATCAGTCGGCTGTCGGCGCTGGCGATCATGTCGGTGAGAAAGAAGCGGTCGATCTTGAGTTCGGTGAAGGGCAGCTGGCGAAGCTGCATCAGAGTTGAATAGCCGGTGCCGAAGTCGTCGATGGCGAGCCCGATGCCCTTGATGCGGAAGCGGGTGAGCGTGTCCATCATCTTGATCAGCGGCTGGGTCCCGCCCTCGGTCAGCTCGAGCACCAGGCGCTCCGTTGGCACTTCCAGCGCCCGGCACATCCGCTCGACCAGGTCGGGAAAATCGAGATGCTCGAGACTCAGCGCCGAGATGTTGAAGGCGAGGCAAATGTCGATCCCCGCGGCGTGCCACTCGCGCCACTGGCGAAGCGCGGTGCGCAGCCCCCACTGGGTGAGCGGATCGATCAGCCCGTTGCGCTCGGCCAGCGGGACGAAGCGCGACGGGGGGATCGAACCCAGCACCGGATCGTCCCAGCGCACGAGCGCCTCGACCCGCTTGAGTGTCCCGTCGACGAGGCTGATCTTGGGCTGGTAGGCGAGATGGAGCCGATTGTTGATCAGCGCCCGCTCGAACCCGTCGAGCATGCCAATGTCAGCCGCGGCGATCATGACACGAGCTGCGGCCTCAGCTTGATGAGGATACGCTCGATGTCGGCAAGCCGAGTCGGCTTTTCGAGTGGCCCGACCATGTTGAGCCCCAATGCCTCGCCGAGCCGGAACGCGCTGTCGAGTATGCGGCGGTCGAATCCGCTGATTATCAGCACCGGGGCGGCATAGCCTTCGGCGGCAAGGAAGCGCAGCAGTTCGACGCCGTCCATACCCGGCATGCCAAGGTCGACGGCCACCATCTGCGGCTGTTCGGTTACTAACAAGTCCCTGAAATCACTGTCGTCCTTCGCGACAACCGGCTGGAACCCACTCATCCTTGCGGCATCGGCAAGATAGGCTGCAAGCGCGGGCTCATCGTCGATTAGAAGCAATTTGGGGGCAGCGTTGCGCGTCATCCGATCCTCATTGGCTCAGGATACGCGCACAGTGGGCAGTGATGCCAGCATAAAGCCGCAACGGGATGTTAACGCTGTGGACGCTAGTTGATCAGGTTCAGACGAGCAATTGTGAGGTATCATGTTCGGCGCACTTATCCGTCGCAAGCCCGCCCGGTCCTTCGGTCAGGATGAGGCTGCGTTCGATTCGACGACCTTTTCACTCACGACCGCCGTGCCTCGTCCGATCGAACGGCGCGGCGGCGACCGCATTCCCGCCCTGCTCCGCGTCGCCAAGCTGATCACCGAGGACGGGGAACAACTGATCCGCGTGCGCAACATGTCGGCTGGGGGATTGTCGGCCGAGCATGGCCAGCAGCTGAACATTGGTGACGTGGTGTCGCTCGAAATTGGCACGCAGAAAATCCCGTCGCAAGTGGTGTGGAAGCGCGAAGGGATGTGCGGAATCAAGTTCGACCAGAATGTCGACCTTGGCGAGTTGCTCGCCGGGCGCAAGCCGCGCCACGGCTTCCGCGCCCGCCCACCCCGGCTCGAGGTCCACTGCAAGGCGAGTCTGAGGCTGGGAAAGACATATTACACGGTCGATGTCCACGATCTATCGCTCGGCGGAATCAAGGTCGAGCCGATCGAGGAATATTGCCTCGGCAAGGAAGTCGTCGTGATCGTCGAAAGCCTGCGCCCGGTGAAGGGCGAAGTGCGCTGGTTCGCCGATCGCAAGGCGGGGATTGTGTTCGACGAGCCGCTCAAGTTCGACGAGCTTGCCGAGTGGATGGGCAAACGGCTCGAGATGGCGGCGCTCAAGGCCAGCATCAAAAGGGGCTAACGGTTCGGTGCACTCGCGAAAAGTGGCGCGCCGCTGCCGGCCTCGTCGGCGTTGACCGATAATCATCCTGCGATGGACGACCCAGTGCTGCTCACCCCGGCCACATGCGCGATCGACAGCTGGCTCAAGCGCAAGGAAGGGATCGACGTGTTTGACACGGCGACCAACCTCACGCCGTTCGCCTTGCGCACCTGATCGGCGCCCCCATATCGGGCAGGACAGCGTTTGAGGAGAGTGACATGGCTGACGAAACCGCAGTGCTGGCAGGCGGCTGTTTCTGGTGCACCGAGGCGATCTTCCTCGACCTTTACGGCGTGAAGTCGGTGAACAGCGGCTACACCGGCGGGCAGACTGCCGAGCCGACCTACAAGCAGGTGTGCGGCGGCGATACCGGCCATGCCGAGGCGGTCAAGATCGTGTTCGACCCGGCCGAGTTGGCGTTCGGCGACCTGCTCGACATCTTCTTCGCG
>JANXUU010000025.1 GCA_025356055.1 Sphingomonas sp.
GGGCGGCGATGATCGCCTCGAGCCGAGCTTTGTCCGAAGGGGTGATGTCGAATATGATCCCGCTGCGCATCCCGCAGCCTCGCGCACCCCTCGACCAATAGGAATCTATCAGGACTCCTTTGTCTCGATCAATCCACTAGCGCATGACAACCAATTCGCACGAGTGCGCCTTGCGCTACGCATCTTCGACTGCAGCGCATGCGCAAGCGCCAATCGAAGCAGCCCGGCGCTGATCTTGGGAGGCGAGCTCTTCACGCGCCTTACCCATGCAATGCGAAGCTCTTCGAGCTTCATGGCCTCAACTGCCGCGAGCCCGGCTTGAACGTCGTCTCGGGTCATTTCGGCGCGACCGTGCGATAGGCGCGCACGCCATCGATCTTGTCGCTCGATATTGCGTACCCCCTCTTTTTCAGGGCGGTCAGCGCGGCGCGGGCGGTGTGCGGCAGCCAAGCGGTGGCGACGGTCATCGCGTCGAGGGTTGCGTCCTCGTCGCGCATGAGAAGATCAGCCAGCAGCTGTCGTTTGGTCTGGCGTTTCGCTTCGTTGGTCGAGATAATGTCCATGTGGAGTCTCCGTGGAGTTCAACCTCATGCCGCCCCACCACCCACAGCCCCGCCGGTGGACCGGTCGGGGCAGCCGCGCTTCCCGGCGCGGCGACTCGATGAGTAACCAAAGCTCTCGTGTGGAACGAAGTCTAGCCCAGTTTGCAGAACTCTAAAGGCTATCCTTCGCGGGCGCCGAGCGTTCCGGCGTGCTATTTCCCGCTCTTCTAAGTCAGTTGGACGAGGATAGTGCCAGAGGCCCTCGAAAAGCACTTTGAGGCCAGCATTCGTTTCGGAATGATGATGACACCGATTTCCGTCCAACAAGGCGAAGCTATTGATCTACATTGAACTGATCGGCTGTCGTGGCTTGCCGTCCTGACCGCGCCGCTGGTAGCAAGCGCTATGTTTGAGCAAACGTTCAAAAACATCGATGATATCCGCCGCAAGGAAGCGGGCTGCACTAGCGAATCGGACTACACCGAACAGACTAGCTGGATCCTGTTCCTTAAATATCTCGACGAACTAGAGGGCGATCGCGAGATTGAGGCGGAACTGCGCGGCAAGCCCTGTGCGCCAATCATCGATGCCGAACACCGCTGGGCCGTGTGGGCCGCGCCGAAGGATGCGGTGGGCAAGTTTGACCATAACAGCGCGCTGACCGGGCCGGACTTAATCGACCATGTGAACGTGAGGCTATACCCCTACTTCGAGGGTTTTAAGGCAGCAACGGGGAGCGGTTCATGGGTAGCGTAAAACCGGGCGCCTCAAGGGCGCCAATCGCACCCGCCAGCCGGCTTTGCATCGGTGTTACCGGCCATCGTTCGGCGCACCGCGGTGTCGCTGCAAATCTCAGCCGTATAGACAGCTGCCTCGAAGCCGTCTTCAATTGCATTGCCGCCGCCTGTGCCGCAGCGGACCCGCTCGCCGGTGACCGTGTAGCAAGCGTGCGCTTGCACTGCCTGCTCGCAGATGGCATCGACCAACTCGCGGCACGGCTAGCGCTTGAGCGCAGCTGGGAGCTGTCGAGCCCCTTGCCATTCGGGCGTCGGCTCAACAGTGCCATCAATGCCGCCCCGACCACGATCGAGGATGTTCGCGCGTTGCTGAACGGCGACGCCCCTGCCGATGCGGCCACGTCCGCCAATGCTGCGGTACTCGAGGCATATTATGGCAAGGGGCGCTTGTTCGAACTTGCGGAGTGTGACGACCGCATCGCCGCGCTGCTGCTTGCGCAGTATGCCGTATCCGCGACAAGCGCGACCACCCTGTTGTTCGCGGCGGAGGCTTCAAAGCGCGTTGCGTTGGCGGGCACCGTGATGATCGAGCAGTCGGACCTAATCATCGCGGTGTGGGATGGAAACACGACCGCGCATGTCGGCGGCACCGGGCATACCGTTTCAACCGCGCTTGATCTTGGCGCGCCGGTGCTGTGCATCAATCCCACGCGGCCTGAATCATGGCGCATTTTCCACGCGCTCGAACAGTTGGGGGTACCGGCCGCGGACGTGTCTCGGGCTGCTCGTGACGCCGCGCTAACCGCGGTAATCCGCGCCGCGCTTGACCCCGATGACGAGGCGTTCGGATCGCATCTCGCGGGCAAACGCGGGCTTTCCTCGCTGACGGAAGCACGCTGGCGCCCACGCAGCACGCCACTGGCGCATGGCTATCGGCGCATCGAAGCCCTGTTCGGCGGTGACGAAGGATCGTCGCCGCTGCGTTCGGTTACGCAAGCCTACGAACCCGCCGATGCGATCGGGAACGGGAGCGGTGCGGCCTTGCTGGCGGAGATCATAATGTTGCCAGGGGGCGATCCGGACATCGCCGTTGCAATCGAACGGGCGGTCTTGCGGCGTTTCGCCTGGGCCGACGGTATCTCGGCGCGGCTGTCGGACGCGTATCGCGGTGGCATGGTAATCAACTTCCTGTTGTCGACGCTCGCGGTGGCGGGCGGCATCGTTTACCTGCCCTTCTTCCAACCGCGCGACAAATGGCCGTTTGCCCTGCTGGAGTTGATGCTGATCGGTGGCATATTGACGATCACGTTCGTTGGCACGCGCCGTCGTTGGCATGGGCGCTGGCTGGAGAGCCGCCGAGTCGCCGAATACCTCAGGCACAGCCCCTTGTTGATCCTGTTCGGCGTGTCGCGGCCAGTCGGATTGTGGCCGCGCAGCACGACCGGGTCCTGGCCCGAGTGGTACGCGCGTCAATCGATCCGCGAAATAGGCTTGCCGCATCTGGCCTTGACCGCGGCCTACCTGCGTCAGGCCATCGGGGGGCCGCTGACCCGGCATGTCACGACACAGCGCGACTATCACGCGGCCAAGGCGCGGCGACTGAAGCACGTTCACCATCACCTCGATCGCTTTTCGCTCGTGTTGTTCCAGCTGGCCGTGGTGTCGGTGCTTACCTATCTGGCGCTGACGATCGCGGGGCGACTTGGCGCATTCGATCTCGAGCGGCTCGCGCACGGATCGAAGTTCTTCACGGTGCTCGGAGTGATCCTGCCATCGTTCGCCAGCGCAGTCGCGGGCATCCGTTATTTCGGTGACTTCGAACGGTTCGCGGCGATTTCGCAAATCGCGGCCACGAAGCTCGACCTCGTGCTTGGCCGAATTCAGCTGCTCCAGGCGCAACGGGACGGCGTGCTCGACTATGCCGGGGTGGCCAGCGTCGCCCATAGTACCGACGCGGCGGTCGTGGACGAGATCGAAAGCTGGCAATCGGTTTTTGGAGGCAAGCAAATTTCCATACCCGCCTGATTGTCGGAGTAGCCAAGCACGCGCACAGACGATTGTCGTTAACCAGTGGTTTACCGCAGAAGCATTCTCCGGTAGGGCAATTAGTACCGGCTCCATTCCCGAGGATCTCGTGGCCGACATCTTTCTCTCCTACAACCGCGAGGATCAGGCCACCGCTCGCCTGTATGTCGAGGCGTTCAAACGCGAGAAGCTGAGCGTCTGGTGGGACACTACCCTGAAGGTCGGCGAGGCCTATGATGTCGTCACTGAAGTCGCGCTGCGGGATGCCAAAGCAGTTGTCGTATTATGGTCGGCGCGGTCGGTGCTGTCGCGCTGGGTGCGCGCCGAAGCCACGGTAGCCGAGCGCGCGAAGACGCTGGTGCCGGTGATGATCGAGCCATGTCAGCGACCCATCATGTTCGAGCTGACGCATACCGCCGAACTGGGGCACTGGAAGGGCGCGGCTAACGACGAAGCGTGGATTGCATTCCTGGCCGATGTCAGGCGGTTTTGCGGAGTAGTACGTGTTGCGCCAGAATCGGGCGAAGGGCTCGCCCAGCTAATCGCCCCGTCCGCGCCGCGCCGCGAAACTCTGCTGGCGGTGCTGGCGTTCGACAATCTTTCGAACGATCCCGACCTCAGCTATTTCTCGGACGGAGTCAGCGAAGAGATTTTGTACACCGTTGCGCGCGCCAAGGGATTGCGGGTGATCGGCAAGGCCTCGAGCTTCCAGTTTCGCGGGCCTGACAAGACGCCGCAGGAAATAGTCCAGGCCTTAGGCGCGACGCACATGCTTGACGGTTCGGTGAGGCGTTCGGGGGACAGTATCCGGATCAGCGCCGAACTCGTCGATACCGCTACCCTCCAGACGTTGTGGAGCGAGCGTTATGACCGGGCGCTGACCGACATCTTCGCGCTTCAGGATGAAATCGCCGGTGCGATCGCCGCCGCACTCGATCACCACTTCGCCCCCGCGCGGGTGCCGTTGCCGATCGATCCGACGGCTTACGACCTGTATTTGCAGGCGCGAGCGGTACACGCGCAGGATTATACCTGGGCGGACCAGGCGAAATGCATCGAGCTGCTCGAAGGCGCGATCGGACGAGCGCCCAACTTCGCCGAAGCCTGGGGCCGACTGGCGATTTACCGCCGGGGCGAGCACGGCATTGCCGAGGCGCAGCACGGCCTCGCACTGAATCCCGACTGTGCGACCTCGCTCGCCGGCTTGGCGATGAGTTTGCCGCCCTTTGCCAAGCACGCTGAAAAGCTCGCATTGGCAGAGCGCGCCTACTTGCTTGCCCCCGACGATCATCTGGTCGGCGGCGTGTATACGATATTGCTGTTGTCGTTGGGCTTGCTGGGACGGGCATGTGTGGTTTCGGCGGAGCGGGCGACACGCGATCCCTTGAGTCCACTGGTCGCCGGCAGTCTCGCCATTGTCTATCGATCCGCCGGGCGACGGGCCGAAGCAATTGCCCTTGCCGATCGTGCCATCGCCAGTTTCCCTGACGCTCAATATGTGAAGTTCATCCGCGGCCTGATCGCCATTTTCGACGGCGATATCGAACATGCAGCCGCGGTTGCTGCGACAATGTCTACCACAGAGGGAGACTCGGCGCTGCGGGTGCTGGTGACGTTCACCAACGCTGTAGCCTCAATGAACCCGGCAAGTCAGGCCGCGTCGGTGGACAGGTTCCTGCGCCGCAATGCGCCAACCGCTTATGTGACCGATGCCGGCCTCGCAGCGGCGATGGGCGCAGGGGATGTTGCGTTTGACTATTTGCTGGAAACAATCCGCGACAGGCACCCGGTGGGTTTCACCTTGGACAAGGACGGCCGAGCAGCCGGTAACGATGCGGCAATCACCAGCGGTCTGTTCTTGCCGAACTGCGAAGTGTTGCGCCGTGATGTGCGTTTTGCCGAAGTCTGCGTTCGGCTCGGCTTGTACCAATGCTGGCAGGAGACGAAGCGGTGGCCCGACTGCGTTAGTGAAGTTGCACCATATTACGACCTCAAGGCGGAGTGCGCCAAGCTCGCCAGCGTCGTTGACCTGTACGATGCCCAGCCCGCGTCGAGCCCCTACGACGCTCGACCGTCGCCCAGCGCGGCGAGATACCGAATAGCAGGAAGACCCGGCAAGAAGGTGTAGGCGCCGCCGCGGGTTCTAACGAACCGTGGCAGGCCCCGCAGCCGAATGACGCTGCCGGAGGGTAGGGGGATGTCCAGCCAGCTGGTGTCGACCGTGTTGGCGCCAAGCAGCGGATCGTTCGAGCCGGTGATCCGAGGGTCTTGCAGCCCGAGGTTCATCCAGTCGCACGCCAGGGCCTCGAACTGCGCACCAAGGTTAGCGCACAGGAAATTGCCAAGCAGGCCGCGCTCCTCGCTGTCGGGGTTCGCCGGGTCGAACGCCGGACCATAGGGGGTACCGCGCCGGACCAGCCGCCGCGTGTGCCGAGCAGCGCGTTGCACGATCGTCCCGCCGCGTGGATTGCAGCGCCTGATGTGGGCGCCGAACGGACAGCTCGCGCCGCCCGAATAATCGAAGTCGGTCAGCGAAACTGGCGCGTCCGGGTCAGGCGTTTCGGGGGATAGTGCCAGCGGCACGCCGTTGCGCCAACGGCCGCACATCTTGGCGGCGACGATCTCGCGCAGCGCCGCATGGCGGGACAATCCGGGGCCAATCCTTGCTTCTTCCCCGGGAGGCAGCAGCTCGGGTCCAAGCGGATCGGCAAGCAAGTTACGCGCGGCATCACTCAAATAGGCCTCGAAACCGGCAACATCCTGCGCCAGAACTCGGAACGCGTTGAAACTGCCGTTGCTGCCGAGCGCGTCGGGTTCCGGCACGTTCCACATCAAACCTTCATATTCGGTCGGATAACCCATCAGCATCGCACCGAGCGGCGACATCGGTTGTGCGTCGGGGGTTTGATCGGGATCGTGGATGCCCTCGAAGCGCGGCTCGGAAATATTGTCGCGGTAACCGAAATGCACGGTGTCCCCGTCGAAGCACCAGCCATCGCGCACTCCTAGCGTACTAAAGGCATTTGCGCTGGTTGCCGTGACCTGCTGCTCGACCCGGTCCAAGTGCGCGATGTCGTTGGCATAGATTGACGCGATGAGGTGGAGCTTGCCCGGCTCGTTGAAAGGCGTCGCCCAATGTTCGGGCGCGCTTGGGCCGGTATCGCCGACCTTCACTGCGCGGCTGTTCATCCCTTGAACGAACTCGGTCGGGAAAGAGGCCAGCGAAGCCTTCGGAACGCCGAGCGCGCGAAGGCCCGGATAGGTCACCGCGAGGTTGAAGCAGGTATCCGGCTTGACGGTCCACTGAACTTCGGTGGTGATCGCCGGTGCGCCCGAGCCAGGCGTAACCGTCGCGCCGAGCCAACGCCGCGTCGTGGCAACGTCGGTGACCTCCAGCATCAAATAGCGGACGCGTTTGTAACGGTAGCCTCGCAGGATATTACCCTGAACCTTGGCAGGTTCGAAGCGGCGGACGGCCGCAGCTGCGCTCACCAGCCAATCCCCATTTGACGTCGCACCTGCGCGACCGAAAATCCAGGATATCCCCGGTAACCGCTGCCGATCGCCACGTTCCTGTCGACGTTGAGTTGCAGCATGAGCGCGCGCGGGAAAAGGCGCAGGTCAGAAACGGCCTGCGGACCCGGGTCGGCGATGGTGCCGTACTTCAGCATGTCGGTGGGCAGATCGGGGACCTGGTACATATCGCGCGCGTGCACCCAATCGATGAACGCCTCGATATTATGCTCGGTCGGGATGACGTCTTCGCCGCCCTCGATCAGCGCCACGACTCCGTCGAACACGCTGCCGATCTGCGCAACGAAGTCGCGAATGTAATTCGTGAAGTCGCCGTCGTAGGAAGAGAACATGCACAGATTATTGTCGACGATCACGAACCGCGCGAAATGGACGGTGCCAACGTTATCGAGCCCGGCGAATATCTCGTCGAGGTTGGCTCCGATCGCCATTGCGGCCTTGGCGCGGCCAACCGCCGTCTTGTCCTTGAGCGGCATCACCAGGTTCATCATGCGCTGGAGGTTGTCGCCCGGTTGAACGGCAAAGGCCGGACCGCCCGGCTGGCGTGCAACGGGAGTCATCCAACCCCAGAACGGCACGAGAACACGCCCGGCGAGATAATCGGACAGCGACGACTTGAGCAGTTTCGTGACTAGACGGTCGAGCCAGGTTGGAGGACTCAACATCACCGCGGCCCAGCAGCGAAGGGACATTGCGTGCCGCCGCGCATCTCACGCGAGACCTCGTACGCGTCCCGGCGAGCCGCGAGGATGGGATCATTCGACAGCGCGATGCCGGGCACCAATCGACACGGGTTGAAGCTGATCTTCTCGCAGTTGGCACTCTGGTCCGCGGCGACCTTCGTCAGCGTCAAGGTTCCCATGGTCACCCGAACACGCCGCGCGGGCCAGGGAATAGTCGGGTCGTCGAAGGCATCGCCAGTCTCGCCGATGGTCATTAGTAGCAGGAATTCCACGGGTCTACTGCGCAAGCGGGTACGGAGTTCGCCGTGCAGGTAGGCATTTACCGGCGGCAGCGCTGGGTCGACCAGCGCCACGCCAGCTACAGGCTGCCACAGGAAACGCACTTGCCGGCGCGCTTGATCGGGCGCTGTGACGACGAATGTGTGCACAGCGTCGTAGGTCGCCCGCGCATAGCTCACCGGTGCGCCAATCTGGCCGGCATCGAACACGGCTGACCGCGCCGGGCCATGGTGATTAGCATAAGCCAGCGAGCCCGCTGCGCCACTTTCAGCTTGACCCGGGATTGGATCCGGCGATGGCCGTATCAGCTGGAGCATGTCGGCAATCTTCGACCACGGCGACTGGCGCGCCACGGGCGTCTGTCGCGCAGCCTCGCAAAACGCCAGGAAGTCCTTGACGGTCGGAACGAAGAACTCGCGCAAGGTCATCGCGATCAGGTCGGTGGCGGCATCGTTCGCAAGGTAGAACCGGGTCGCCATGCCGCGCACGTCGGACCAACCGTCACGCTCAACCGGGCTGCCCGCGCCGTTGGAAAACCGGACGGTAACGGGAACCTGTTGGCCCTGAAAATGCTCAGCAGTGGAATAGCTGCGCGCACACTCGGAAGCTTTGAAATGACCGCTGACTCCGACCCCGACCGTGTGAACCGGCCTGGTCCCCGCCTTGTGGTGAGGGAAATCGCCAATGATGGCATCCACGAGCTGTCGTGCAATCGTTGCCATGCTCTGGATGCCCCACGTTACGGTTGCGTAACATGCCCGTCGTCAAAGGCAAGATGATTGTGCGCAAGCCGATGCTGATCGGGACGGCATTGTCAGACCAATTGCACCGCTCGTAAAGCGGGCCCGGATAAAGGGTCCAATATGCCGCTTCCCCGCAAACTCGCCTCGCCGTTCCGCTACTTCAAGTCGTCGCCGGAAGTGATCCGCCTGGCAGTTTGATGAGGGTGAAGTACCCGCTGCCGTTGGGAAATGTCGAGGACCTGCTCCACGAGCGTGGCGTCGATCAGCCATGACACGGTGCGGTTTTGGTGGAACAGGTTCGGCCAGTTGTTCGCCCCTGACATTCGCCGGCAGCGCAACTCCCTCGTGCACGGGTTTCGCCAGTGGCAACATGGAATTCCTGCAGCAGCTCGCCGGGCTCGCGTGCCTTGACCTCGCCGTTGCTCATTTCCCATGTCTTTCGCCCAATGGCGATCGCGGGCATCACGACCATCTCCCACAGCTCCTGGGTGAGCAGATGTCCGGCACGATCGTTGGGATGGAGGCGTTGCATGACGTGGATGGTCAAGGTCTCCTTCGGTTGAGGCGGGTCGAGATGGTGCCGTGGTCGGCCGCCTTGACGCGGTCGCGCATCACTTTCGAGAAGATTTCCTGCGCCTTGTTAAGATCGGCAGGGGCTGTCATGGCTCGCCCGGTACCCATCCCGAGCTGCAAAGCGCATTGCGCACGATCAATCTTACTGCCGTTGCAATGTACGCGGCGAATATCTGGCTGCGCGCAACCAAACCGGATAGCATGACGACTCCCGTCCTGATGCGCTCGGAGGTCAGATGGTTCACGTCTACGACGTCGGTTTCGAAGGGATTGAATAATCTCTACCGACAGCATGTTCGGCATCACCAGGCCCTTGCTAAACCTTTGGAAACTCTTGGCTGCGTGACGGCGCTCGATTCATTGCTTGCGAATGTTCGCGCCTGCACGGCGTGTGGCGGCGTGCTGCCGCTGGGTCCGCGGCCGGTACTTCAGCTTTCTTCGACCGCGCGGATACTGATTGCTAGCCAGGCGCCAGGAACGAAGGTGCACCTGTCGGGCATTCCGTTCTCGGATCCTTCCGGCGACCGCCTTCGCGACTGGATGGGTCTGTCGAACGATCAGTTTTACGATGCGAGCGCAATTGCCATCATGCCCATGGGATTTTGCTATCCCGGTCGTTTGCAATCCAGCGGCGATGCGCCCCCACGCCCCGAGTGCGCGCCGCTCTGGCGCGCTAGATTGCTCGAACAGCTGCCAGCGCTGCGGTCGACCCTGTTGGTTGGCACGTACGCGCAAGCTCATGTGCTCGGGCCGGGCAAGGTGGCGGAGCGAGTCATGGCCTTTCACGAATATCTACCGAAGTATTTTCCTCTGCCGCACCCATCGTGGCGCTCGCGATCGTGGGCGGCGAAGAACCCGTGGTTCGAAGCGGAGGTGCTTCCTGCGTTACACGCGGCCGTTCGAGAAGCCTTGGCGTGATGCCATCCGATTATCTGATCGTGCTTTGACTTCGCGGCTTCTTTCGAACGCGGATGCGCCAGCCGAGCCTTTGCCCGTCTACACGATTGGCCATTCGACCCTGACAATAACCGAATTCGTCGAGCTGCTTCGCGTAGGCAGGGTCGAGATCGTGGTCGACGTCCGCAGTTTCCCACGGTCGCGGACCAACCCTCAGTTCAATCTCGACACCTTGCCGGCTGAGCTTGCCGCTTGGCAAATCGACCATACGCAAATCGCGGAACTAGGGGGCCGGCGGAAGAAATCGAAGACCGTTCCAAGCGAGGTCAACGGCTTTTGGAGCAACCAAAGCTTTCACAACTATGCCGACTATGCCCTGACGGAAGCGTTCCGCCGTGGGCTGTCGAGGCTGGAGGAACTTAGCCGAAATCGGCGCTGCGCGATCATGTGCTCCGAGGCCGTATGGTGGCGCTGTCACCGGCGAATCGTCGCGGATTATCTGCTCGAGGACGGCCGGAGCGTCTTTCATTTGATGCAGCCTGCTCGCGCAGACCCGGCGACGTTGACCCAAGCAGTAACGCCGACGCGCGAAGGCCTCACCTATCCCGCCTCGAAAGGCGGCTGATCGTAGAGTCCGACCTGAATCCGCGTAGGTCAGAGCGACTCGACCAGTACGGACGTCTGACAGCACGAGACCGGACCGGTCCGATCGAATCATTTTTGGAATGTTGCCGAAGCGCCCAACTGTCCGGAAATTCGCCGCGAACATCGCAACAAGGCTGTTAGAACGTCTGATAATCCGATCGGTCTTCCGACACGCGGATGTCGCCTCACACGCCAGCGACCGCTTCGACCGACAAGTTGTTCGCCGCGATGGTGGTCAAAATCACACGCATGGTTCCCGCTGACGAATGGCAGGAAACGACCCACTTCCGGACATAGAGGGCGCGCCCGGCCCAGCCCAAAACCAAAAGTTTCCGATGAACGAAGGGGAAGTTCGATTACCGGCCGAACTCTGATCTGACCCTGCCCTTCTAACGTTCGTTTGCACGGTAACCGGCGCGGTTCCTTTGCTCTGAAACAGCTGAAGCTGAGGCTCTCAACAGCCGGCGAAAGCAATTCGGGCAAGCCAATACGAAGCCCGCACCCCGCTCATCATCTCCGGGCCTACCGACCAGACCACCGACAAGTACGCCCGCGTCAATCTCATCATCCCCAAGCTCGAACTCGGCGAACTCATCGAAACTCTCGAGACCAAGACCTGGTCTGGCGACTACGTCGTCGATGAGAAGACCCGCTCCATCACCGTTACCGACGACGGCTGGGAGAAGATCGAAGAGCTCCTCGGCATCGGCAACATCGCCGACCCAGAGAACTGGGACCTCAAGCATCATGTCGAGGTCGCCATTAAGGCCCACTCCCTCTACAAGCGCGACGTTGAGTACGTCGTCAAAGAGGGCGAAGTCATCATCGACGACGTAGTCGCCAGACCAGGTCTTGGTCTCGAGAGTTTCGA
>JANXUU010000027.1 GCA_025356055.1 Sphingomonas sp.
CGAACCACTGTCTCCACCACCAACATCCCGATCTCGCCACCTGGAAAACCAGGCCGCTGACTAGACTATCGAAATGAGGGGTCCCTTTTGGACGCCGATCACCCCACTAACGGGGTCCTTTTTGCACGCCGGTCCACAGCCATCATACCCGCACACACCGCTTTTCGTCGGTTAGAATAGGGCGCCTGGGACGTTCAACCGGCGTCCGCCGAGAACTCGCGCAAGCAGCTGAGCAAGGCGATAGTCTCGGCCGAGCGCGAGCCGTGCTTCCATGCGTTGCGGTTGCCCTTAGGGGCGCCCGGGTTCGTCCCGCCGTGCATCCTGCATCTCCGCTTCCCGTTGACGGCTGGGGGCTGGCATTCCGTTCCCGAGCGGGTCCGGGCAAGGCAGCGCGGCGAGCGCGCCAGCATCAGCGGTTGTAAGGGATTGTTTGATTGATTCTTCATTTCCTAAAACCCCCGCGTGGTTGTGGACCTGATCCGCAATTACGGCCTGGCCACCTTCATTTACGTGCACATGGCGGACGGTCTGCTCGCGCGGCTGGTGTATTTTCGCCAGCGTTTCAAGGGTCGCTCCGCTCTGCGCCTGGGCCTTCAGGGCGATGCGCGCGTAAGTATCAGTCGCCGAAAGGTGCTCCGCCATATTCAGCGCCATGCGCCGCGCCATCTCGGTGAACACCATGTCGAGTGTCATGGCTTGGGCTGCTAGGACCCGGCAGGTAGCGTCCATGTCGCCTTTCGCGGCATCGGTGCCCCGATCATTGATGGCGTCGGCGTAGTCGCCAAAACCCGGCCCGCCAGCAAGGCTGCCAAATTGAGACTTCAAGATTTGCGATACAGCGGTTGCGTGGCGAAAATCGGGGCCAAGGATTGTCCGAGCTATGGCGCGGTGCTCATCCTCATCATCAGCCTTTGACACCACAAGCGCGTTGTTCGGTAGCTTTCCGCCAACCATCATCGCCTTCGCCGATTTGCGGGGCCGGGGCACCGCCGACTTGCGCTTCGCATTGCTCGTTTCGCTCATTTTGTCCGCACCTTCTTTTTGATCCTCATTATCCTTCACCGCACCCGCACCACCACCGCACTCCCCTAAAGGGAGGGTGCGGGTGGTGCGGACGGGGTTCATCGCAGGTCCGGTCCCGCACTTTCCGCACTTTCCGCACCGCACGTTTCAAGGTGCGGACGCGGCCCTGTTTCGCTGGCGTCAACAGCCCTGCCGACGATGACGAAAGGTCGGTCGTCGCCGTTCTTGTCGGGCCGGTGCTCGATCGCCAGCGCGCCGTTATTGCGCCACGTCCGAATGATCGCCTTGAGCCGCCCCTTGTCGGCGTCGATCGACAAGCCCGCTACGCTGGCGACAAGGTGGCCAACCCATTCCTTGGCCTGCACGCTTTCGCGCCAGTCTCCGTCCGCCAGCCGTTGCTGAACCTGGTAAAGGTGCCAGTTCGTCACCCCGTGGAACACGTCGGGCTTTTCCCAGAGCGTTGCCACGCCAACATAATCGGACGGCTCCAGCCCTTCGCCGTTATCGAGACTCTGGCTTTCGAGCTTGATCCAGGTGGCAGCGTCGGGCGGCGCACGGTTGGCCTTCCCGGTGTCGATCCGCACCAGCGACCGGCGCAAGGCGGGATCAGCAATGCCCAGTTCCTCGGCTTCCTTGTCGCCCATCGGATTGAGCGGCAGCACGACGCGGGCAGCGTCGCGCAAGGCAACCGCGCCCCGTCCATCCTCTGCCGTCGCGTCGCGCCCGCCCAGCTTCCGCGTATGGTGCACCAGGATCACCGCACAGCCGGTTTCCTGAGCCAGCCGCTTCCAACGCTTGGCGATGGCGTCGATTGCCTCGTTGGAGCTTTCGCGGACGGCATGGCTCGACACGAACGGGTCAACGATCACCGTGGCGATTTGCCGTTCGCGGATCGTCGCGGCGAGCTGCACAAATACGCTCTCCGCCAGTGCGAAGCCGTCGCGATCTTCGATCGCAGTGCAGAGCGGCTGGACCAACCCGCTATCGAGGTGCAGTCGATCGCCGCAATCATCGGGGCCGATATTGTGGAATGCGCAAGCGGCGGACAGTTGTCGCTCCAATTCCTCCGCACCATCCTCCAGGTTGAAGATCCAAACCGATTGCTGCCCGCGAGGCAAAGGCTTCCCCAAAAGCGGCTGGCCACTGGCGAGACTGACCGCAATCGCATTGCCGATCGTGCTCTTGCCGGTGCCGCCCGGCGCGATGATCGCCGTTACCTCACCGCGCAGTAGCCAATGCCCCATGAGCCATTGCCGCCGGGGCAGCGACGCGGGATCGGGCCAACGGTAGGGCGTGGCGCGCAATGCGGAATGGCCATTGACGAGCGCCGCCGCCTCGTCCGGTTGGAGCGCGGCAAAAGCGAGCGGGTCGGGGTTCAACATTTTTCAACACCCCGCGCCGTCGCGATGCGCGCCGCCACCTCGCCGCGCGGAATGTCCGCAAAGTCGGCTCCAGAGTCCGCTGAGCGCGTTTCCGGCCTTGGCGTGGCGACAAGCCCGCCGACGGCCCCAGCGGCCTTCCTGGCAGCGCTCAGCCCTAAATTTTCGGACAGGTGGCAATCATCGTCCGCTGCTACGATCAGTTCGCGCGCCGGGAACAGCTTGCGCATGGCCCGCGCCACCGGCTCCAGGTTGCGAGCCGATAGGGCTGCGGCGACGCCAAGGCCGGTTGCGGAATAAATCGCGGCCATTGTCGCGAAGCCTTCTCCGATCACCAGCGGCCCAGCCGATGGCCTGCCGTCGAGCAAGTGAATCCCGTGGGGCCAGAATAGGCCAGCCGTGCGCGCATCCTTTCCGAACAGCTTGAAGCCATCGGGGTGGATGCGCTGGACGTTCCACAAGCGAAAGCCGGCATCGACCATCGGCACCAGCAAGTTGCGGCCGGATTGACGGACTCCGAACGGCTCCAGCCCCTTGCTGACAAGGTAGGGGTGCGCGGGATCGGCACGGCTGGCGCTTGCCCACAGGTCCGCTAGGTGTTTTCTGGCTGTATTATCAGCCACCAGCCGCTCGCGCTTGCGGGCCAGCTCGGCCTGCCGGATCGATCGCCTTTCCGCCGCCGTCAGCTCGCGCGCGTGTGCGAAAACGTCCAGCAACCCGTCCGCGCGGAGCATGGACTTGACCGCCAGCGCATCGGCTTTCGTCCCGTTGAAGCACGCGACAAGGCAACCATCCGGCGCAAGCGCGCTGGCCTTGATCGCTGTCCCCCGGTCCCGGCTGGAATGGCCGGGCGTCGGGATCAGCGCGTTGCCATTGCAGACCTTGCCGCCGTAGTGGCGAGCGATTGCTTGAACGTCGATCACAGTGCCGCCCTCCCCTTTTCGGTAAGGCGAAGCACCGCCGCGCCCTTGCCAGACGGATTGCGGCGACGCGCCCCCGTGGGTTCCACCAGGCCCATGGCCCGAAGTTCGGAGAAACGCGGTTGCAGGCTTTCGCGGGCGACCTCAGTAAAGGCGACAGATTCCAGCACCGTTGCCTCCCCAAGCCGGTCTAGCGAGCGCATAGCAACGCGGCGAAGATAGGAGACGCAAGGCGCGATGGCCTCGGCTGCGTCCTGGCTGGTGCCATCCAGCCCTTTCGCGCCGGGCATGTCGGGATAGCGATCAGTCATGTTCGCCTCCCTCAGCCAGTGCGGGAAGCCCATGCCGGTCAAGCAGGATGCGCAGCCAGTTGGCCTGCTTGTCGCTGAGCGGGGCAGCGCGGAATGCGAGGCCACCGCAGAATTGCCCTTCCTTTTCGGACAGGCTTTTGACCGCCAGCAAGGTTCGTGCGGCATCGTTGTGGACGGTGAATCGCTCACCCATGATGGGCACTCCCATTGAATGCGAGCGCGGCGACCATGGGAGCCAGTTCCGGGCGAATGCCGTAACTGCCGATCAGGTATTGAGCGCGATAGGCGGAGAGGGTAAGGGATTCCGTGGAAGCGCCGACCAAGCTATTCCACAGAACCCGGCTGCTGCCCCCAGCGGTCGGGTTTTGTATTTGGGGCATGGCTCATGCCTCCCCAGCGATAAGTGAGTGCAGGCTTTCGGCTGGGATGATTGTGCGCCCGCCGATGCGCCGCGCGAGCAAGCGCCCGGCTGCGATGTGCGCGTAGATGGTGGTGCGCCCTAGGCTGGACGCGCGGCACGCCTCCCTGACGCTATAGGCAAGTTTGCCGGGGTCGGTGGTTGCGGACTGCATTGGAGAACCTCGTTTGTCGTTGAACGAGGCAGTTCAATAGTGGCCGTTGTCGTCTCTAAAAGGCGACTTAATTTCCGACTATTGTGAAGGATCAAAATTAAGCGGAATTGTGTCCCTACGGCGCGGCGTCACCGTCAACAGCTTGGGCGAGTATCTTGCCCAAAGGCGAAAGTCCTTCCAGCGACTTTGCAATCAGGCCCGAAAGCCCGCCATTGCTCGGTAATGCTTTGATCGCCCCTTCTTCTATTTGCTTCGTTGTCAGTTCGTCGGCGGGTTCGCCCCACTTCGCGCGGTAGTCCGCAACATTTCCCCGCAAACGGTCCGCAACCGACTTCCACACGGGATGCGTGTCTAACCTGCCCAATTCGTCGAGGGCGCGAAGGTGCGAGGCATAGGGATAGCCATCGCCGCTCATCTCCATAGCCCGGACGATCACATACCATCGGCGACCGTAGGGCTGCCTGCGCAGCTTGCGCTCAATCCGTTGCATAGTTGACGCATGATCGTGGCCCGGATGCGCGTCAGCAAACTCCTTCGCTATGGCGTAATTCGAACGGGCTGCGAACGGGTCGCCGCCATCGAGCCAAACGCGCGCATCAGAGTCGACTGAGGGGATCAATTCCGCCCAATCGCTCAATGCCTTTCGACCGCGCTTCGCCTTCGTCAACTTGGCAGTTGCGCCCTTGACCGCAGCTGCGCCGTAACGAGCGATTAAACGCCTAACATCATCGTCGACGGTCGGACCGACTAAATCGTATTTCGGCGGTCCGCCGATCAACCCCGAGATGTAGTCCTTCGCCAAATCCGCCTCCCTAGTGGATTGATCGAGACAAAGGAGTCCTGATAGATTCCTATTGGTCGAGGGGTGTGCGAGGCTGCGGGATGCGCAGCGGGATCATATTCGACATCACCCCTTCGGACAAAGCTCGGCTCGAGGCGATCATCGCCGCCC
>JANXUU010000034.1 GCA_025356055.1 Sphingomonas sp.
TCCTCCCTGCGCCAGCACGATCTCCGCTTCACGCAGCTTGCCAATGATCTCCTCAGGCTTGTGCTTCTTCGATGGCATTCCCAGTCTCCTTCGTGATCCAAAATAACATTGATTTTGGACCACTCAGAAGGGGGCAGATCAATGTCATACTAGGAATGTTGGGCGCTCATCTCAGAGGGCTCACCTCGAACCTTATGAGGGTCGCTCGAGGGGCAGGCAGACCCCACCATATAATGAGCCAAATGGCTTCAGTCCTTGAGTGGTTGAAGCGACATGAGGCTAGTGGCGGCGTTCCCGTTCGCGTGGGTGATCTGCATACCTTGCTCGTTGTTCCCTTCCCCGCACGTCAGCGCGACGTCGATGGCGCTCGGTCCGGAGCGATGGAGGATATCATCAACGGTGCCCTTCAGGTCGCCGCCAGCAGGCTAAGTGGCCAGTCAGCTTTCGAACGAAATGGGGAACAGCAAATCCTTCGTGGAATTGCCGCTTACCAGAACGCTTGCGTTGCCGACGGGAAAAGTTTTCAGGGGACGGGCGCTTCATGAGGTGCAAAAACAGTTATGTCGCATCCTGCGCCATCGAAAAGATTAGTTTCCTGCGGTTGACGACCTCAGTAACCCGGCCCGTTCGACCCAAACTTCCGAAGTTGGGATATCGTATTTCGCGTTGCGGCCCCACGAACCGTCCCCACAAACCGTCCCCACAGCTACCTTTTCATGCGACTTAAGTGATTGGTTTTCATGAATAACTAACAGCTGGCTGGGGCGGCAGGATTCGAACCTGCGAATGCCGGCATCAAAAGCCGGTGCCTTACCACTTGGCGACGCCCCAACGAGGCGCGGCTTTAGAAGCGGATTGTCGGGCTGGAAAGGGGTTAAGCGCGGCGGCGGAGCGCGAGCACATCCTTACCATCGTGTCGCTGCGTTATTCGCAACACCTCTGCCGTCACCGGCCGCCCGAACAGGAAGCCCTGCAGCTGGCTGCAGCCGAGGTGCACCATCAGCTCGGCCTGGGCCAGGGTCTCGATCCCCTCGGCGGTCGTCTCGACCCCCAAACCGTTAGCCAGCGCCAGGATCGAGTTGACGATGGCCAAACTCTCGTGTTGGCCGTTGGCGGCGCCGCGGACGAACAGCTGGTCGATCTTGATCTTGGCGAAACAGGCGCGCGACAGATAGCCGAAGCTGGAATAGCCCTTGCCGAAGTCGTCGAGTACGAGGCGCACCCCGAGCTCCTGCAGGCTCGCCAACGCCGCCAGCGTCGCCGCGTCGTCGCCCATGAACACGCTTTCAGTGATTTCCAGCTCGAGTTTCGAGGGCGCCAGCCCACTCTCGCGCAAAGCCTCTTCGACAGAGTCGCGCAACCCTGTCGCGGTCAGCTGCGCAACCGAGATATTGACCGCAACGCGCCTCCCCTCGGGCCACGACGCCGCCTGCCGACACGCCTCGCTGATGATCCACCCGCCGATTTGGTGGATCAGCCCGACATCCTCGATAATCGGCACGAACACGTCGGGGGCGATCGATCCGCGCTCGGGGTGCGACCAGCGCAACAGCGCTTCATAGCCGACCACCTCCATCGTCCCCACATCGAGGATTGGCTGATAGGCAAGGTGAAGGTCATTGCGCCGCACCGCCTCGCGCACGTCGTTTTCGAGGAGGCGGTCGGCCTGTGCTTTTGCCAGCATCCACGGTTCGTAAAAGGCGAACCGCCCCCGCCCCTGTTCCTTGGCGCGGTACAGCGCGAGGTCGGCGCTGCGCATCAGCCGGTCCTCGCTGTCGCCATCGCTGGGTGCCCGCGCGATCCCGATCGACACGCCGATGTGAATCGCGCTCATGCCGATATGGAACCCGCGATCGATCGCATCGGCGATCCGCTCGGCGAGCGTCATCAGCGTCAGCGTGTCGCTCGCCCCGCCGACCACCACCGCGAACTCGTCGCCCCCCAGCCGCCCGACCGTGGCCTGTTCGCCGCACGCCTGCTCGAGCCGCCGCGCGACCTCGGCCAGCAACTGGTCGCCGACCGCGTGGCCGAGCGTATCATTGACCATCTTGAAGCGATCGAGGTCGAGCAGCAACAACACGCATTCGCCGTCTCCCGCGACCTGCCGCAACCGTCCTTCTTCAAGCATCTCGCGGATCATCAACCGATTGCCGAGCCCCGTCAGCGCATCGCGCCGCGCGACCCTGATGCCCTCGGTCCCGTCGCCCGCCCGCACTTGAGTGATGTCCGACCCGACCCCGCGCCACCCGCTGATCGAGCCATCGTCCTCGATCACCGGCCGTCCCGACACGCAGAACCAACGCCGTCCGTCGACCGATGGAAACGCAATCTCGTGAAACGCCTTGCCCGCGTCCAAATGGTCAAGCAGCGCGCGAACTCCCTTCGCCATCGGCCGATGCGTGCCGTGCGGATCGATCAGCGGGCGAATATCTATCCCGATCATATCCTCGGCAACCCGACCGATCGCCACCGCCATCGCCTGGGAGACGAACCGAATGCGCAGATTGCAATCAAGCTCCCACAACCACTCACTGCCGCTCGACTGGAACTCGCGCAGCAGCTTGATCAGCTAGCCTTGCTCCTCGAGCTCGGTGCGTTCCTGCACATGCCGCATCGACAGCCGCGCGTTCGAGATCATCGTGTGGCACAACACTGTAGCCAGGATGAGCGCGAGACTCGTCATGATCCACGAATCGAACAGCAGCGTGATCCGCAACAGCCCGACCCCCAGAATGAGGACAAACGCCGTCGCCGCGGGCGGCACCGAGCCCAGCGTCGTGCTTCCGCCGGCCATCATCCCGATAAAAACGAGCGCGATGAACATTTGCGCGCGCGGGCTTGCCTGCCCGAACCAGAGGAAGGGCGGAACCAGCCACAACAGCGCAAACAGCGACACGAAGACGGTTATTTCGGCAAAAGCACGGTCGAGCGACTTGCCGTCCCTGATCAACCGACGAAGATGAACGAGATGCCAGCCTCGGAGCAGGAGTAGAAACCCCATGGCGCTGGACCAGGCGCGCATTTGCCCCGCCGCTACGAACTCGTGCACCATCGACGCTACCAGCGCGACCGTGCCGGCGCCCGACACGACCCCGACGGGCGCGCCGCGCAGCATCTCGCGCAGCTGTTCAAGCCGGATGGCCGTAGCACTCAGCCCGGGGAGAGGCGTCAACCCATAAACTTGCGCAACCCGCGGCGTCGGCGCGTCGGCCCGCGAACGCCGCCGCTCGGACAGCGCCCATCCATCGCTACGCGTTGAAATCAGTTCCTGGCCCATCCTTCCGCACTGGGCGGCGGGCACTCAAGGAAAGATGAAGCTTGCCTCCGAAGCGGAGCGGTTTCGCCGAAGCCTGATCAGGCTTCAGTCACATGCTCAGTCCGCGCTCCTTGCGCGCCTTGGCGAGCTTTTTGAGCACCATCTCGCGCTTCAACCGGGACAGATGGTCGATGAACAGCACGCCTTCCAGATGATCCATCTCGTGCTGCAGGCACACCGCGAGCAACCCTTCGAGATCTTCCTCATGGGCCACACCCCGCTCGTCGAGCCACCGCGCGCGCACTCGGTCCGGGCGCATCACCTCGGCATATTGGTCGGGCACCGACAGGCAGCCCTCAGTGTAAGGCACGTCCTCGTCGGACTCGCCGAGAATCTCGGGATTGATGAACACGCGCGGTTCCTTGACCACTTCGCCGCCCTCTTCCGCCGGCTCGTGGAGGTCCATTACCAGCACACGCCTGGGCACGCCGACCTGGACCGCGGCCAGCCCGATCCCCGGTGCATCGTACATCGTCTCGAACATATCCGCGATCAGTGCGCGCAGCTCGTCATCGACCTTGTCGACTGGGGTCGAGATCTGGCGAAGCACGGGATCGGGGGTTTCAAGAATGCGAAGAATAGTCATGGCCGCGAATTAGTCTTTCGCGTCCGCCACTTCAAGCGACCGGCCGCCGTGCCCGCAACGCCTGCGCGAGCGTCCCCTCGTCGAGATAATCGAGTTCGCCGCCCACCGGCAGGCCATGCGCGAGCTGGGTCAACCGGATCGGGAATTTTTCCAGTCGTTCGGCAAGGTAATGCGCGGTGGTCTGTCCCTCGAGCGTCGCATTCATCGCCAGCACCACCTCGTCGATCCCGCCAGCCGCGACCCGCCGGACCAGCGTGTCGATGCCGAGGTCCTCGGGCCTTATTCCCTCCAGCGCCGACAGCCGTCCGCCAAGAACGTGATAGCGCCCCGGAAACAGCCGCGACCGATCGAGCGCCCACAGGTCGGCGACCTCCTCCACCACGCACAGCAATCGCTCGTCGCGCCGTGGGTCCTGGCAAAGCTGGCACGGGTCGACCGTATCGACATTGCCACAGGTCGAGCAGGTCACGAGCTTGTCCGCCACCGCCTGCAATGCGGCAAGCAATGGCTCCATCGCCGCCTCGCGCTTCTTGACGAGGTAAAGCACGGCTCGCCGGGCCGACCGCGGGCCAAGTCCCGGAAGCCGCGCCAGCGCCTGGGACAGGGTGTCAAGTTCGCCGGCCATGGCTTCGACATAGGGGGGTTTGCGTGGGCGGCAAGGGTCGCCATAGGCACTCCCATGCGGATCATCTTCATGGGCTCCCCCGACTTTGCCGTCCCGACGCTCGACGCCATCGTCGCGGCCGGGCACGAGGTCGCTTGCGTCTACACCCAGCCACCGCGCGCGGCGGGGCGCGGCAAGGGCGAGCGGCGAACTGCGATCCACGACCGCGCCGAGGAGCTTGGCATTTCGGTTTGCCACCCGACCACTCTGCGCGATCCGGCCGAACAAACCGCGTTCGCCGCGCTGGACGCCGACGTCGCGGTCGTCGCCGCCTATGGCCTGATTCTGCCCGAACCTATCCTCGCCGCGCCGCGTCTTGGCTGCGTCAACGTCCACGGTTCGCTCCTCCCCCGCTGGCGCGGCGCGGCCCCCGTCCAGCGCGCGATCGAGGCCGGCGATGCGGTCACTGGCGTAACCATCATGCAGATGGAAAAGGGTCTCGACACCGGCCCGATGCTGCTCAGGCGCGAGGTCGCAATCGACCGCAAGACGGCCGGCCAACTTACTGAAGAGATTGCCAAGCTCGGGGCCGAGGCAATGGTCGCGTGGCTCGCCGACCCGTCCCGCACCCCGCCCCAACCGCAACCCGCCGACGGCGTCACCTATGCCGCCAAGATCGACAAGGCCGAGGCGCGCGTCGAATGGACCCGCGACGCCGCGACCATCGAACGCCAGATCCGCGCCTTCGCCCCCGTTCCCGGCGTCTGGTTCGAGGCGAACGGCGAACGCATCAAGCTCCTTGCCGCCGACGTCGTCGACGACACCTCCGGCGAGCCCGGCGCGATCCTCGACGACGAGCTCACCATTGCCTGCGGATCCGCCGCCCTCCGCCCGCTTCGCCTCCAGCGCGCCGGCCGCGCCGCAATGACCCCCGCCGAGTTCCTCCGCGGCTTCCCGCTCCCCGCCGGGACGATCCTCGCATGACCCGCTGGCGGCTGACCGTCGAATATGACGGCGGACCCTTCCTCGGCTGGCAGCGGCAGGACCAGGGTCCGACCATCCAGTCGACGATCGAGGCGGCAATCCTGCACATCACCGGCGAGACCACCACCGTCCACGGTGCCGGGCGGACCGACGCCGGGGTCCACGCGCTCGCCATGGAGGCCCATGCCGACATCGCCAAGCCGCTCACCGCACAGCGCCTGCGCGAAGGCCTCAACGCCCTCGTCCGCCCCGCGCCGGTGACCATCCTTTCGGCAGAGCCCGTCGCCGCCGACTGGCACGCCCGTTTCAGCTGCACCGGCCGCCGCTATCTCTACCGCCTGCTCGACCGGCGCCCACCGCCCGCGATCGAGCGCGCTCGCCTCTGGCATATCCCCGTCCCCCTCGACCCGGCAGCAATGCGCGATGCCGCAGACATCCTCGTCGGCCACCACGACTTCACCACCTTCCGCTCCGCCCACTGCCAGTCGGCGAGCCCGCTCAAGACGCTCGACAGCCTCACCATCGAACGCGTCGCCGACGAGATCCAAGTCCGCGCCGCCGCGCGCAGCTTCCTCCACCATCAAGTGCGATCGATGGTCGGTTGCCTGATGCTCGTCGGTCGCGGCCAGTGGACGACCGCCGACATGGCCGCCGCGCTCGCCGCCAGGGACCGCGCCGCACTCGGCCTCAACGCCCCCCCGCACGGCCTCTACTTCGTTGGCGCCAGTTACCCCCCACCCTTGCACGCCGGCTGATAACGCCCCACCTTCGCCCAGTATCACGAGGGGCAAGTCATGGGTCCGGTTGAACTCTTTTCGCTCGCCGCCTCGACCAGCCTGCTTGCCGGCTGGCGACTGTATCTCGTCACGCTGGTCACCGGGCTTGCGATGCACTTCGGCTGGATCGCGCTCCCCGCCAACCTCCACCAACTCGACATCCTCGCCAACCCATGGGTGATCGGCGCGGCGGCCATCGGCACGCTCGCCGAATTCTTCGCCGACAAGATCCAATTCGTCGACTCGGCGTGGGACGCGGTGCACGGCTTCATCCGCCCGCTCGGCGGTGCGCTCTTGAGCCTCGCCATTGTCGACAGCTCGAACACCACGCTCCAGGTCGTCAGCTTCCTGCTCGGCGGCGGCGCGGCGTTCGTCGCCCACGCCGGCAAGGCGGGCGCGCGCGCGATGGTCAACGCCAGTCCCGAGCCTTACTCCAACATCGCCGTCTCGACCGGCGAGGACGTCGTCACCACCGGCCTCATGGCAATCGCGATCGCCAACCCCGTCTTGGCGGCGATCATCGCCGGATTTATCGTGCTCGGCTCGGGCTGGCTGGTTTACAAAGCACGCCGTTTCCTCAAGCGCATTCTCGCCCCGCTCGCCCGGCATGAGCCCGCCATGAAGAACATCACTCCATCCTGAAGCCTGCCGCCTCGCTGCCGAGGGATCCGCGCTGGACGCTGGCGACCTCGATCCTCGCCTCCAGCCTGGCGTTCATCGACGGCTCGGTACTCAACGTCGCGCTCCCCGCGATCCGCTCGAGCTACGCTGCCGGCGCGGCGCAAGTGCAATGGGTCGTCAATGCCTTCACCCTCCCCCTCGCAGCTTTGCTCCTCCTCGGCGGCGCGCTTGGCGACCATTTCGGCCGCCGCGCGCTACTTGTCATCGGCACGACGCTGTTCGCCCTCGCCAGCCTCGCCTGCGCGCTCGCACCGAGTCTGACCCTCCTGTTGGTCGGCCGCGCCGGGCAAGGAATTGGTGCCGCCCTCCTGCTCCCCAACAGCCTTGCCTTGCTCAACGCCGCCTACACCGGCGACCGGCGTGGCCGCGCGGTCGGCATCTGGGCCGCGGCCGGAGCGATCACCGCTGCCGCCGCGCCACTGCTCGGCGGCTGGCTTATCGCCAACGCCGACTGGCCAACGATTTTCTACATCAACTTGCCGCTGTGCCTCGGCGCGATCCTCATCGCCCTTCGCTTCGTTCCCGAAAGCCGCGACCCTGCCGCAGGCCGGACCGACTATCCCGGCGCGCTGCTCGTCACGATCGGGCTCGGCGCGCTTACTTACGGCCTGACATTGTGGTCGGCTCACCAGAAACCCGACCCGATAAGCATAACGGCAATTATCGCCGGGCTCGCCCTCACGGCCGCCTTCCTCGCCGTCGAGCACCGCCGTGGCGACAAGGCGATGATGCCGCTTACGATGTTCTCGGACCATAGTTTCGTCGGGCTCAACCTGCTCACCTTCCTGCTTTACGGCGCGTTTGGCGGGGCGACGCTCCTGCTCCCCTTTGTCCTCATCGAGGCCGCGCGATATTCGCCCGTCCAGGCCGGCCTGGCGATGCTTCCGCTGCCGATCGTCATCGCGCTCGCCAGCCCGCAGATGGGCAAGCTCGCCACCCGCATCGGCCCGCGCTGGCCGCTCGTGATCGGCCCGACGATCGTCGCTGCGGGCATGCTGCTCGGCATGCGCATCGTCCCCGGTCAAAGCTACTGGATCGCGATTTTCCCGGCGATCAGCGTGATGGCCGCCGGCATGGCGATCGCGGTTGCGCCGTTGACCACCGCCGTCCTCGCCTCGGTCGACCCACGCCACACCGGCACCGCCTCCGGGCTGAACAGCGCCGTGTCGCGCACTGGTGGGCTGATCGCCACCGCTCTCCTCGGCGCAGTCCTCGCGGCAAATGGCGCCGCGCTCATCGCCCGCTTCCACATCGCCCTGCTCGTGACCGCCGCGGTCGGGATATCCGCCTCTGCATGCGCGCTGTTGCTCGTCAGGGTCGGAACGACGCCCGAACGACGTTAGCTTTTTCGCGCGCGCCATGCGCCGCGATGAACTGCTCGACCACCGGGGCGATCTGTTCGCGCCACTTGCGGCCGTTGAAGATGCCATAGTGGCCAACCCCCTCGGCCATCAGATATTTTTTCTGCGCCGCCTTCAGCCCCTTGGCCAGCGTCAGCGCGGCGCGTGTCTGTCCGAGCCCTGAAATATCGTCCTTCTCGCCTTCGATCGCGAGCATCGCCGTATCCTTGATCGCCCCAACGTCGACCCGCCGCCCGCGATGCGTCAACTCGCCCTTGGGCAGCAAATGCCGCTGGAACACCGCGTCGATCGTCTGGAGATAAAATTCGGCGGTCATGTCGCACACCGAGCGATATTCCTCGTAAAACGCCCGCGTCGCATCGGCGCTGTCGTCGTCGCCTTCAACCAGATGCTTGAACAGCTCGAAATGGCTGACCATGTGGCTGCCAAGGTTCATCGTCATGAACCCGGCAAGCTGCAGGAACCCCGGATACACCTTCCGCCCGGCACCTGGATAAACCATCGGGATCGTCGCGATGACATTGCGCTCGAACCAGCTGAATGGCCTCTGCGTCGCCAGCGTGTTCACCGCGGTCGGCGCCTCGCGCGTGTCGACCGGACCGCCCATCATCGTCAGCGTCAGCGGGCGCGCGGGGTTCTTGTCTGCCGCCATCAGCGCGGTCGCGGCCAGCGCGGGAACCGACGGCTGGCACACCGCCAGCATATGCGGCCGTTGCCCGGTCGTCTCGGCGATCGTCTCGCAAAACATGATCAGATAATCGATGTAATCGTCGAGGTCGAAACTACCGTCGGCAAGCGGCACCAGCTTGGCATCGCGCCAGTCCGTGATGAACACGTCCTGCTTCGGCAGCATCCGCTCGACCGTTCCGCGCAGCAACGTCGCATAATGGCCCGACATCGGCGCGACGATCAGCAGCGGCGGCTGGCCCCCGATCCCATGCTTCACGAAATGCTTCAACTGGCCGAACGGCTTGCGCGCCAGCAGGTCCTCGCTGACGACGACGCTCTTCTTGCCGACCTTCGTTTCAACGATCCCGAACGCAGGCTTGCCGCGCGTCGCATTGACATGGCTGAACACGTCGAGGGTGGCAGCCACCATCGGCCCCATCGATGAATAGCTCAGCGGATTGGACGGGTGGTTGAGCCAGTCTGCGCTGAACTCGGCGATCTTGCTCGCCCCCGCGAGCAACGACCGCTGCACCTCATAGGCGTCGTAGAGCATGCAAATTCCTGATGTGACCTTGGCGTGACAACCGATGTGGGCGGCTTTCGCTTCCGCGGCAAGCGGCTTCTTCGCACCCGCACCATCGGCATGATTGAGCGCGGCCTCGCGCCCTGCTAGGCCACTCGTCATGGTCAGCACCCCGGCGCGCCCCAAGGGCCGCAGCATCTCCAGCTTGAACATGATCTGGCGGTTCGCGTCACATTACCCCGGCCGCATCGCGATTGCCGCGCTTGCCTTGCTGGTCGCTGCCGGCGCGACCTCAGGGGTGCCGTGGGCGTTCAAGCTGATTATCGACAAGGGGTTCGGTACCGCGGGCACCGCGGGCATCGCTCGCTGGTTCGAATATCTCCTGCTCCTCGTCGTCGTCATGTCATTCGCCACCGCGACCCGCTTCTACTTCGTCTCGTGGCTCGGCGAGCGGACCGTTGCCGACATCCGCCTCGCGGTGCACCGCAACCTGCTGCGCCTGTCGCCCGGCTTCTTCGAGGAGAACCGCCCTGCCGAGATCACCTCGCGCCTGACTGTCGACACGACGATCATCGAACAGGTCGTCGGCACCACCGTCTCGGTCGCGCTACGCAACATCGTCATGGGGATGGCCTGCCTCGTTATTCTGTTCGTCCTCTCGCCCAAGCTGGCCGGAATGATGCTGCTCGGCATCCCGCTGATCGTCGGGCCGATCATCTTCCTTGGCCGCCGCGTTCGCGCCGTCTCGACCAAAAGCCAGGACCGCATCGCCGACGTCGGCGCAGTGACGTCCGAAGTGCTCGGGGCGATGAAGATCGTCCAGGCGTTCGGCCAGGAACCGCGCGAGACCGGCCGCTTCTCTGCCGCCGTCGAATCGGTCTTCACAACTGCCAAGAAGCGTATGCTTTTACGCGCCTTCATGACCGCGATCGTCATTTTCCTGATGTTCAGTGCAATCACTTTGGTCATCTGGGAAGGCGCGATCGATGTTGCCGCCGGCCGCATGACGGGCGGGACGATCGCCGCCTTCGTCCTCTACGGCGGGCTTCTTGCGGGCGCGTTCGGCGCGCTCAGCGAAACCTATGGCGACCTCCTCCGCGCCGCCGGCGCTTCCGAGCGGCTCAACGAACTGCTGCTTGCCAAGCCCGAAATCAGCGCCCCCGCCAACCCCGTGCTCCTCCCCCGCCCGGCGTTCGGCGCCCTGGCGTTCGACCATGTCACCTTCCGCTATCCGACCCGCCCCGAAGTATCGGCGCTCGACGGCTTCACCCTCACCGTCGCCCCCAACGAGCGGCTCGCCGTCGTCGGCCCGTCGGGCGCGGGCAAGACCACGCTGTTCCAACTCGCCCAGCGCTTTTACGACCCGCAGGAGGGCCGCGTCACGCTCGACGGGGTCGACCTCAAGGACGCCGACCCCGCCGACATCCGCGCGCGCATCGCCATGGTCCCGCAGGAAACCGTGCTCTTCGCCGCCTCGGCCCGCGACAACCTGCGCTATGGCCAGTGGGACGCGACCGACGACCAGCTATGGACCGCCGCCCGCGCCGCCAACGCCGAGACCTTCCTGCGCGCGCTCCCGCAAGGCCTCGACACGTTCATGGGTGAAGGCGGCGCGCGCCTCTCCGGCGGCCAGCGCCAGCGCATCGCGATCGCCCGCGCCCTGCTGCGCGACGCCCCCCTCCTCCTCCTCGACGAAGCCACCTCCGCGCTCGACGCCGAATCCGAACGCCTTGTCCAGGACGCGCTCGACCGGTTGATGGAGCACCGCACCACGATCGTCATTGCCCACCGCCTCGCCACCGTCCGCGCCGCCGACCGTATCGTCGTGATGGACGCCGGCCGGATCGTCGAGCAGGGCACCCACGCCACGCTCAGCGCCGATGACGGCCTCTACGCCCGCCTCGCCCGCCTTCAGTTCGACGACGTTGCCGCCTGATCGTTGCGTCCGGTTCAGCAACTCAGCCGTATATGCTCCATGAAACCGGAGCTGAATGATGATCAATCTTACTCGACGTAACCTCATCACCGGAGGCACCGCCGCGGCGACTGGCGTTCTGCTTTTCGCCGGTTTTGGCAAATCGCCCGCGATCGCTGCCGGTCCGTTCGAGGTACGCAAGACGCCAGCCGAATGGCGCCGCCAACTCGGTAACGCACGCTACAACATCCTGCGTGAAGGCGGCACCGAACCGCCCTACACCAGCCCGCTCCTCAATGAACATCGCCGCGGCACCTTCGTGTGCGCCGGATGTGCCTTGCCCCTCTATTCCTCGGCAACCAAGTTCGAGAGTGGCACCGGCTGGCCCAGTTTCTGGCAGCCGCTCCCGCGCTCCGTTGCCGAAACGCGTGACTCCACACTCGGGATGGTCCGCCGGGAGATTCATTGCCGGCGCTGCGGCGGCCACCTCGGGCATGTTTTCGACGACGGCCCCAAGCCGACCGGCCTTCGCTACTGCATGGATGGCCTCGCGCTGGCTTTCCACCCAGCCTGATGGGGAACTAGGCGCGCATTACCTCATTGAAAGGAAATGCGTCGTACCCTCTCGACCCCCGCCGACCGCTGGCGCTCGGCGGCGCTCGCCACCGCGATGAATCTCATGCTCGGCTATGCGATCGTCGTCGGGCTCGGGGTCCACAACATCCCCCGCCCGGACGAGGCGCTGAAGCTGTTCAACCTCAGCGACCAGCCTCCACCGCCGCCGCCGATCGTCCCCCCGCCACCTGAAAAGGCGCGCCAGGAAACGCACAAGCCCAAGGACCCGGAAGGCGCCGCCGCTCCACCGGCGAAGAAAAATACCCCGAGCGAAATCGTCGCGCCCAAGGCCAAGCTTCCGCCCCCGCCCCCGATCCGTGCCGCGCCCGTTGCCGGACAGGGAACCGCACCGACATCGGGCGCCGCAACGATTGACGGCCCCGGCACCGGCCGCGGCGGGATCGGCAACGGCACCGGCAGTGGCCTTGCGGGCAATGGCAGCGGCGAAGGTGGCGGCGGGGCTGAAAGTGATCCCGAACAAGTTGCCGGTTCTATCGGCAACGAAGACTACCCGCGCGCCGCACTCGTCGATCGCGCACATGGAACGGTCGAGTTTAGCTTCACCGTCCTTCCCGACGGTCGCATCGCCGGTTGCCGCGTCACGCGCTCGAGCGGTAGCACCGCGCTCGACTCGACAACCTGCCGACTTGCCCTGCAACGCTTCCGCTTCCGCCCCGCCCGCGACACATCCGGCCGCGCCATCGCGAGCGAAGTCGAAGGCGAGCAGGAATGGCGCCTTGGCCGCGAGATCGAAACGATCGACCCGTCCCCGCGCTGACAGCCCGACGAAAAAGGGCGGCTCCTCGCGGAACCGCCCTCGTCGTCAGCGGCGCGCCGATCGACTAGAAGCTGGAATACGCCTCGTTACCGACGAAACCCATCTTGGTCACTTTCGCCCGTTTGGTGACCGCCAACACTTCATCGACCAGCTCATAGCGCGCGTTCGGCTCGGGCTGGAGGTGGAGTTCGGGAACCGGGTTCATCTGCTGCGACACGTCGAGATACTGGCGCAACTGGGTCAGCGTCACCGGAGTCCCATTCCACAGCACCTGGCCCGCCTGGGTAATGACTAGCACGTTCTTGGTCGGCTCGACCGGCGGAGGCGGGGCATTGGTATTCTGCGGCAAGTCGAGCTTCACCGCATGGGTCTGCGGCGGGATCGTGACGATCAGCATGATGAGTAGCACGAGCATGACGTCGATCAGCGGCGTCGTGTTCATTTCCATCATCGGCTGACCTTCGGCATTAGAGCCGGTGGTTTGCATCGCCATGGCGATAAGCTCCTAAACTAAAGACGCTGGACCGGGCCACCGGGGCCCGGCTGCGAAATGAAGCCAACCTTGGCGAAACCGGCGAGCTGCATCGTGTAGATCGCCCCGCCGATACAGCGGTACGGCGTGTTGATGTCGCCGCGGATGTGCACTTCGGGCATATTGTCCTCGGTGATGTTCTGGGGCCCGCCGACCTTGTCGACCTGGGCCTTCAAATTGGTCACGGCGCGATCGAGCAGTTCCTTGGACGTCATCTTGGTCATGTTCCAATAGACGCCACAGCTTCCGTCGGGAAGGCCATTGACCGAGAGCGAGACGTTCTCGGGCTTGGTCTGAGTCACTTCATAGCGAACCTTGGGCAGCTTGACCGGAATGGTCTGGATGACGACCGGAACGGTGATCAGGAAGATGATCAGCAACACGAGCATGACGTCGACGAGCGGCGTCGTGTTGATGTCCGACATGGGCACGTCTTCATCGCCGCCTTCTTGCTTAACGGACATGGACATGAGCTGTGGCTTTCCTTCGATACTTCAAAAACGTGGCCGGACGGTTACCCGCCCGGCCGTTTGTGCTTAGCGGATCGACGGATCGGCCTGCGCGCCGGTCGAGGTCATGCCTGGGCGGAGCGGCTCGCTGCCGGGCTGGGTCGGAGCGGCACCGGACTTTGTCTGAGCCGAGCTCTTGACCGCCGGACCCGTCGCCGCGGTGACGCCGCGTGGCTTCACTGCACCGGCTGACATGATGTAGCCATGGACGTCGTTGGTGAACGCCGCGAGATCCTCGACGATCGACTTGTTGCGCCGGATCAGCCAGTTGTAGGCGAGCACCGCAGGAACCGCGACGACCAGACCGAGCGCGGTCATGATCAGCGACTCGCCGACCGGGCCGGCGACCGTGGTGATCGACGCATCGCCCGACGCGCCAATCTTGATCAACGCGCGGTAGATGCCGATGACGGTCCCGAACAAGCCGATGAACGGCGCAGTCGAACCGACCGTCGCGAGGAACGCGAGGCCTTCGCCGAGGCGGGCGCCGATGCTGCCTTGCGAGCGCGCCAGGCTGTTGGCCATCCAGTCATGCTGGTCGATCGGATCGGTCAACTTGCCATGCTGTTCCTGGGCGACGAGAGCGTCATCGACGATCGAGCGATAGGCCGAGCGCGCCTCGAGCTTGGTCGACGCTTCCTTGAGATTGGGCGAATTCCAGAAACTAGAGCGGACCTTGTTGCCCTGGTTCATGATCTTCTGCTGCTGCAAAAGCTTGGTGAACAGGATGTAGAAAGTGCCGATCGAGAAGATCACCAGAATGATGAACACCGACCATGAAATCACACCACCTTCGTGGAGCGCCTGAAACAGGCCATAGGGGTTGTCACCTGCCGGAGCGGCTGCGGGAGCTGGATTCTGCATATTGGTCTTCCTTCAGAAAAGCGGTGGTGGTTCGGTTATTCGGCGGGAACCTTCCAGGTAATCCGCTGGGAGTAGGTATCGCTTGTCGGCTGGCCATTGCTGTCCATCGCCGGGCTGAATCGGGCGCGGCGCTTAAGGATATTGCACGTCGCATTATCCAGCGCCGAAGATCCGCTCGACGAAGTGATGTTGCACCCGGACACGCGGCCATCGGTACCGATCGTTAACTGGACCGCAGTCGTCCCTTGCTCGTTCGCCGAAAGCGATGAGGTCGGATAATCCTCTGATGAAAACAGCCCGATGAGGCTGCCTTTGGCGCGCGCCGATTCGCGCTTGACCGGCGGCGGCGGCGCCGGGGGAGCCGGTGGCGCGGGCCGGGCCGTCGGCGTGATCACCGGCGGCGGAGCAACTGACACCGTCTGTATCTGCGGCGCGATGATGTTCGTGCGCACCAGCGGCGGCGGCGCGACCACCTGAGGCGGCGGCGGCGTATCCGGCTTCTTCTCCGGCGGCGGCTTTTCCTCGGGCGGCGGCGGGGGCTCGGTCACGTCGAACGTCTTGAGATCGCTCGCTGCATTCTTGATGACATTATAGGCCAAGCCCGTCACCAAAGCATAGCCGAGGACGATGTGCAGAAGCGCCACGACGATGATTGACGCCGTCCTATTGGAGCTCATCTGCCTGCGATTTGCGTAAGCCATTAAGCCGCAACTCTCCTCGTATGGCCGTGGTAGTTTCCACGTTGGCCCGGGCCCTGAATACCCGAAACCACAAAATCCACAGCTCGATGCTTCAACATATCATCGAGCCGCAGAGGCGCTTCATTAATGAACGCTCAATGGCGCCGCAACCGATTTTGTTCCGTATCCGGCATGCTAGCGAACGAATGTGCGCTTATCGTTCGAATGAGGCGATCTCGACCCCAACGCCGGCAGCATCGGCATAGATGTCGGGCTTCGAACTCGCGATCCTCACATTCGCCACTCCGTGCATCGCGGCGAACCGATCGAACAGGGTATGGCACAGCGTTTCTTGAAGATTAAAGCGCCGCGACGAGACGATCCGCCGGATTTCCTCACGCAGGAAATCATAGTCCCAGGCCTCGTCCGAGTCGTCGCCCGCCGGTGCCATCATCGTGGTTAGCCATAGCTCGACCGTGATCAGCAGTCGTTGCGGCATCCCGACTTCGAATTCGTGGAAGCCGATGTCGGCCATGACTTCCAGCCGGTCGAGCATGATCCGGCTCTGCCGCACCCTGAGATGGTCCGGCACCAGTCCGTCGAGTTTTCCTACTTCGCTCATTTTGTCTCCAGAAATTGCACGTCGCGGGCCAGTTGAATGAAGCGCTGGCCGGCGTCGATTGTCATTACTTCGCCGGTCGTCGTGCGCGCGTCGATGAGGTAGCGCAGGGCACGGACCACGTCGCCGGGCTCCACTCCCAGCCCCAGCGGGTTGAGCGCATGAACCGCCTCGAAATTTGCATCGCCCTGCGCGCCGGACGGCAGCATCAGCGCCGGGGCGATGCCATTGACCCTGATCCCCCGCCCCGCCAGCGCCCGCGCGGCCAGTTCGGTCAGCCCCGCCAGCGCCTGCTTCGAAAGCGTGTAGCTCAGGAAGTCGGGATTCGGCGCAGCAAGTTTCGCATCCAGCAAATTCACGATCAGCGATCCTGACGGCGCCACCCTCGCGAACGCTTCGATCAGCAACGTCGGCGCGCGGACGTTGACCGCCATGTGCGCGTCGAACTCGATCACCGAAAATGCGCCGAACCCGTCTTGCGCGAATCGCGCCGCATTATTCACCAGCAGCTTGGGACCCGCCCCAGCCGCCGCGACGATTCTGTCGCCACAGCCCGCATCGGCCAAATCCGCGACGACTCGCACCGCGCCCGCGGGGACCGAATCATCTGCTTGATGAACGTGCGCCACCACCCGCCAGCCGTCAGCCAGCAGCGCGCGCGCAATCTCGGCTCCAACGCGTTTCCCCGCTCCGGTGACGATTGCCGTTCGTTGCTTAGCATCGTTCATAAAACCGCCCTGCCGCCGCCGCCGCCGCCGCGCAAGGCTGGATTGAACGGCTACCCGGGGTTAAGGTCAGACGCGATGCCCGAGACCAGCCTCCCCGTGACCCTCGAAGGCCACTCGCTTGCCGCACTCGCCGATGCCATCTGCGGCCGCACCCTGCCGCCGGTCGATCAATGGCATCCCGAGCATTGCGGCGACAGCCAGATGGTCATCCACCGCGACGGCCGCTGGACTCATCGCGGCGAGGCAATCGACCGCGAGGCGATGATTCGCCTGTTCTCGACCGTGCTGCGCCGCGAGCCCGACGGTAGCTTCGTCCTCGTCACGCCCGCCGAGCGCCTTGTCATCACCGTCGAATCGACCCCGTTCCGCGCCACCGCCATGACCAGCGAGGGCGCCGCTCAGGACCGCCGAATCGCCCTCCAGATCGACCGCGCCGATGCGCTCATCGTCGGCCCAGCGCATCCGCTGACGCTCGTCGACACCCCCAACGGCCCCTCCCCTCGAGTTCTCGTCCGCGGCGGGCTCGAAGCAGAACTCTCGCGTCCGCCCTATTACGAACTCGCCGAAATCGCCCTTGCCGAAGCCGCTGATCCGCCCGGCGTCTGGTCCGACGGTGCCTTCTTTACGCTCGGCGAATCGGACCAGTGACTCTCGCCCTCCGCCTCACCGCTGCGCTCGCGCTCGCCCCGCCAACAGACATTTCCACGGGCGACGTCGGCGGCGACGAGCTCCCCGGCGACACGCGCGAGGCCGCCGTCCTCGTCGCCGTCACCGATCGCCCTGAACCCGGCGTTCTGTTCATCGTCCGCCCCGAAGCGATGCGCGCCCACGGTGGCCAGGTCGCCTTCCCCGGCGGCCAGGTCGATCCCGATGACCGCGACCCCGTCCACACCGCGCTTCGCGAAGCCTGGGAGGAGATTGCGATCGATCCGGCCAGGGTCGCCATCTGCGGCCTCGGCGACTCCTACCGAACCATCACCAATTATCGCGTTACTCCCGTTGTCGGCGTCATCCCCCCCGATCTTGCGCTGAAACCCGATCCGGTCGAGGTCGATGACTGGTTCGAGGCGCCGCTCGCCTTCGTCCTCGACCCCGCCAATCACATCCGTCACACCGTCGATCTCGAAGGGCGTCGGGGAAGCTACACCCAGATAAACTGGCAAGACCGCCGCATCTGGGGCGCGACCGCGGCAATGCTGGTCAACCTGTCGCGGCGCCTGACGTGAAGCTCGATCCTGCGGCCTGGCTCGACCGACCGGGCATGCATTCGCTGCTCGACGCTCTCGACGCGAAGGGTGGTGCCAGTCGATTCGTCGGCGGCGCGGTTCGCGACCTTGCCTTTGGTCATCCGGTTTCCGATCTCGACCTTGCGACGCGCTTCCCACCCGCCGAGGTCATCGCTCGGCTCGACGCCGCCCGGATCAAGTCGGTCCCGACCGGTCTCGCCCACGGCACCATAACCGCGATCAGTTCGGGCACCGTCGTCGAAGTCACCACGTTGCGCTCCGACGTCACCACCGACGGCCGCCGCGCAACCGTCGCCTTCACCAATGACTGGGCCGCCGACGCTGCGCGCCGCGACTTCACGATTAACGCGCTCTACGCCGATCCGCTCAGCGGCGAAGTGTCCGACCCCGCCGGCCAAGGGCTCGCCGATCTGGCCGCGCGCCACGTCCGCTTCATCGGCTTGCCGCTCGATCGAATCGCCGAGGATCATCTCCGCATCCTGCGTTTCTTCCGGTTCCACGCCCGCTTCGCCACCGGCGCCCCCGACGCCCCCGCGCTCGCCGCCTGCGCCGCCCGCGCCAACGACTTGATGGCCTTGTCGCGCGAGCGCATCGCCGATGAATTGTTGAAGCTTCTCGCCCTTCCCGACCCGCTCCCGACCGTCGCGATCATGATCGAGCACGGCATCTTTCGACCAGTCCTCCCCGAGATCGACGACGCCGCCCCACTCGCCGCCCTTTCAACCGCCGAACAAACCGCCTCCATCCCCGCCGACACCTTGCGCCGCCTCGCCGCACTCCTCCCCCGTGATTCGCTCATCGCCGAGAAGATCGCCGTTCGCCTGAAACTCTCGCTAAAAGCCCGCAAGCGCCTGTCCCAGGCCGCCGACCCGACCGATCTCGGCCCGCCGCAAGCCCACGCCTACCGCCTCGGCACCGAGTCCGCGATCGATCGGCTGCTGCTGGCTGGCCGGCCCGTCGACGCCGCGGCAATCGCCGACTGGCCGCTCCCGCGCCTGCCTATGTCGGGCGGCGACCTCATTGCGCGAGGTCTCCCCAAAGGCCCGATTGTTGCGCGAACACTCAAAGCCATTGAGCAGCAGTGGCTCGACGCCGGCTTCCCGACCGGCTCGGCCTTCGATCGCATTGCCACTGAGGCCATTGCCGTCGCGACGGCGTCGCGATAGGCAACTGAAGGTGGACGCTTCCCTCTCCCGCCCCGCCGCCGATCCCGCCGCTCGCCAGCGGCTGGTCGAAGCGCTCGTCGCCACCGGCCGCGAGGATCGTTCCGCGTTCCGAACGCTCTACAATCTTACCTCGGCGAAGCTATTTGGCGTGATCCTGCGTATCTGCAACGACCGGCAGGCCGCGGAGGAAGTGTTGAGCGAAGTCTATCTGACCATCTGGAAGCGGGCGGGGGCGTTCGAGCCTGGTCGTGCTTCGCCGATCAGCTGGCTTGCTACCATCGCCCGCAACCGTGCGATCGACTGGCGCCGCTCGGCCCGCCGCACCCCTTCGACTCCGCTCGACGAGGCACCCGACATAGCCGACGACCGTGCGACCGCAATCGACACATTGCTTCAGAACGAAGAGGCGCGCGCGCTCCATCTCTGCCTTGATTCACTCGACGAGAAGCAGCGCATCGCGATCCGCACCGCCTTCTTCGACGGCTTGACTTACGCCGAGCTCGCCGAACGCCAGGCGGTCCCGCTCGGCACGATGAAAAGCTGGGTCCGCCGCGGGCTTCTCCGGCTGAAGGATTGCCTCGATGCCGCAGCCTGACGTGCCTTTCCCAATCGATCCCGATGTCGCCGCCGCCGAGCTCGCCCTCGGCCTGCTCGAGGGCGACGATCGCGCCGTGGCGCTTCGCCGCCAACTCGCCGACCCCGCCTTCGCCCGCGAGGTTCAGAATTGGCGCGACCATTTCGCGACCCTCTTCGCCGGCAGCCAGGAACGCGTTCCTCCCGCCGCCGTTGCCGAACGGATCGAAGCGCACCTTGATCGCCCCAATGCCGGTCGTGCCGCTGCCCCCGGCTTCTGGCGCCCGCTCGCATTCGTCTCGAGCCTCGCCGCCGCTGCATTGACTGGGGTTATCTTCCTTCGCCCCGCGACAACGTCCGTTATCGCCCCTCAGGCACAGATGGTCGCCGCCATGGCGCTGTCTGATGGCAAAACTGCCCCCCTCGCCGCTTATTACGACGCGGCGCGAAGGATTGTCCGCATGCCTGGACCGATGCCCATCCCGGCGGGCCGCAGCGCGCAGCTGTGGGCGATCACCACGGGTCACGCCCCCATTCCGCTCGGCTTGTTCCACGTCGTCGGCAACACCGTCGTCGCCGAGGCGAGAACAACCCAGGCCATCCCGGCCGGAACCACGCTCGCCATCTCGTTCGAGCCGATCGGCGGCTCGCCCACCGGCGCGCCGACGGGCCCTGTCGTTGCCAGCGGCGCGCTCAGCAGGGTCTGACTGCATCCGCCGCCCGGCGGTCGGCGTAACTCCTTCCGCTCCACCCCCTGGAGCCACAACAGGAGTTTGCTTTGATGAAAACCGCTTTCCTTGCCGTCACCGCCGCGCTGGCGCTGACCGCCGTCCCCGCCACGGCTCACAATCCGATGGTTGGCGGCGCCGCTATGTATTCGACCAAGACGATCGTCGCGAACGCGGTCAATTCCAAGGACCACACCACGCTCGTCGCTGCGGTCAAGGCCGCCGGGCTCGTCGACACGCTCAACTCGAAGGGCCCGTTCACCGTCTTCGCGCCGACCAACGCCGCCTTCGCCAAGCTTCCCGCTGGCACCGTCGAGACGCTGGTCAAGCCCGAGAACAAGGACACGCTGACCAAGATCCTTACCTACCACGTCGTCCCGGGCCGCATTACCTCGGGCCAGATCGCGTCGATGGCCGCGCGCCATCACGGCACCGCCACGCTCACCACGGTCGAGGGCGGCAAGCTGAAGTTCCGCAAGTCGGGCCGCGGTTTTGAGGTGATCGACGCCAAGGGCGGCCACGCCCACATCACCATCGCCAATGTGATGCAGTCCAACGGCGTTATCCATGTCGTCGATACGGTTCTCATGCCGTAACCCGACCGGGCCGGCGGCGTTCGTGCCCCCTTCGTCGTCGGCCCGACCTTTTTCATCGACACGGTGCGGGCGAAATGCCGGACCGGGATTAGTAGCGCGGCGCGGGTTCCTGCGCGGCGAGCCGGCGGGCAGTGACGACGGTCTGAACAACGAACATCACGATCAGCCCCAACCCGACCCCGCCGACGAGCAGGTCAAAGCCCGAGACGTCCCCGAACAATCCCCGACCCGCGCCGAGCATCAGCATGGCGATGGTCATTGCGATCAGCGCGAAGCGGAGTTCGGTCGGGCCGGCATTGAAATAGGACAGCTTCAGTTCACCGAGCACGCGCGCGGCAAGATAGGCGTGGATCGAGAGAAGCAGGTACCCGCCGAGCGCAACCAACGCGACGTCGAGCCGCACATATGGACTAAGCCCGATCCCAGCCAGGATCAGCAGCGTCGTCAGCCCATCGCAGCTATGGTCGATGAAATAACCGAACCGTGGGCGCTCGATCTTGCGGAAACGGGCGAGACTGCCGTCCATCGAATCGCCGAACCATTGAACGCCATAGCCGACGATGGCGAGCAGCAGGAAGGCCGGGGCGAGGTTGCTCAGGACATAGCCCGCGAAGGTAACGAGCGCCCCGGCAACGCCGAGCGAGGTCAGCTTGTCGGGGGTGACCCAGCGCGGCATCTGCGCGCAGAAATGGTTAAGCAGCCGCCGCTCTGAGCGAGCAAGAATATTATCCTGGATGCGAGTGAGCGGCTCGCGTTCGGTCGGCTCCGGCCGCGTAAGCATAGCGGCTTATGACGGTTCGTTGACGGTCGGGCAAGGAAAACCGCCTCAGCCAAGGGTTAAAGCGCCGCATCGAGGCGTCAATTCCAGGTCAGACTGCGCTATTTCCTGGGTGCCGTCTCCGGTAGCATCAGCAGCACCGGCAGCACGCACAGCGCGACGACAGCGATCATCGCGCCGGGCACCAGCGGCCATCCCGTCCGCCCGATCAACAGCTGCGCCAGCCACGGCGTCAGCCCGCCGAACACTGCGGTCGCCGCGGTTGCCCCAAACGCCAGCCCGCTCAACCGCCCCTCGCCGGGAAATTGCTCGGCGGTCGTGACCGCGCCGACCGCGCTGACCCCGCCCGCCACGGCCGCCAGCATCACCGCCCCGAACAGCGCCCGCCCGGCCGACCCGCTCGCCATCAGCGAGAACATCAGCATCGGCAGCAGCGCGGCGGCAATCGCCAGCATAACGAGCACCGGGCTGCGCCCCACCCGGTCCGACAACAGCCCGACAAACGGCGTGACCGCGATCACCGCGACCGCCGCCAGCGTCGAGAGCGTCAGCGCGCTCCCCTCCCCCAGCTTCCCCGCCGAGGTCAGGAACGTCGGCACATAGGTAATCCCGACATAATAAGTGATCGACCCCAGCGCCGAGATCGCAAACCCCCGCGCGATCCCCTTGCGATGATTGGCCAGACTATGCCGCAGCGGGCTGGCCGGAACCGTGCCTGCCGCCTGCTGCCGCTCAAAATCAGGGCTCTCCTCGATCGTCGCGCGCGCCACCAGCACCGCTCCCGCCAATACTGCCCCGAACAGGAACGGGATCCGCCACCCCCACGCGGCCAGCGTCACCTCGCTCGTCAGTGCGATCGTCGCCGCCGAAATGCCCACCGCGAGCAGCCCGCCGACCTCGCTCGCCGCCGCCGCCAGCGAAGTCACCAGCCCGCGCCGATGCGCCGGCGCGCCCTCCATCAGATAGGCGACGACTCCGGTATATTCCCCGCCGACCGAGAACCCCATGATGGTGCGCATGACGAGCAGCAGCACCCCGGCGGTCGGCCCGACGACCGACCGCGTCGGAAGCAGCCCTGTCGCCAGCATCGCCAGGCTCATCATCGCCATCGACACCAGCATCATCCGCCGCCGCCCGTGGCGATCGCCGATATGCCCGAACACCACCGCCCCGAACGGCCGCGCGAGATAGGCAATCGCGAACCCGCCGAGCGTCGTCAGCAGCGCGCCCTCGCCCCCACCGAAGAACAGCCGCGACAAAACCGTGGCAAAATAGAGGTAAAGCGTGAAATCATACCATTCGACGATCGTCGAAAAGCCCGCAATCACCAGCGACGCGCGCGACACGGTGCGGTGTTCGATCGATTCGGGGTCCCTCATTCGTTCCTCCAACATCTTCGAACCTTACAAATAATAATTTGCGGGAGGAGGCTTGGCCGTAAAAATAGCTCGCTCGATTGCCAGATGATCTACCTCATCGGCCAAATTGTCGACGGTTGGCAGTTGCGCAAGGACGGGTATTGGCGTCCGCGCCCTAACGGTAGCGTCCGCTGCAACCTGGAATAGCCAAGTGTGGCATCCGCGTCGTCTGTTTCCTTGGTCGCCCGATCGGCGCGCTCGACGACGACCTCGGCTGCGCGAGCGAGCTTGCGCTCACCGCGAACCCCGCCATCTGTCGTGGAGAAACTGCGCATTACGACCGGTCGCGTTGCACCCCTGTGGTCGTCGCCGGCCTCGCCCGCTGTCCCGATCCTGCACTGCGCGCGACTTGCGCCCCCACTTGACGCCGCGCCAGGCGCGGAAAAGGCGGGCGCTGTCAGTGACCGGACGCAACGGAAGATTAACCGGTTGCGCCTAAGCCATTGGTGATGCAGGCACTTGCCCCTCGCAGTCCGGCACAGGCCGGAGCGTTCGACGTGGTCGCGCCCGAGGGTTGTTGCGTATTTGTCTCGACTGGCGACCGCTCCCTGCTCGATGCCCTCCCGATCGCGGCCGCGGTGGTCGAGCGCGGACTAGGTGGCGCTCTCCTCCTCGTGGCCTGGAACCGTCGGCTCGAAGAGGCGATCCGCTCCTCCAACAGCGACCGCTTCGATCCCGCCGCTTTGCCGATGCTCCACGAAGGCCGCATCGCCGTCCTGATGAGCGATTTCCTCGATGGCAGCGCCGAGTTCATCGACGAGCTCGAATTTCGCGATGGTGACGGTCTCGGTGCGCGTCACTTCCGAATGAAGCTCGCGCCTTTGCCCGGCGATCCCGAGACCGGCAATCGCCGCTGCCTCGTCAGCCTCATCGACCGCACCGTCGAGGTCCGCGCCGAACAGTCACTGCGCGCCGAAATGCTCCGCGACAGCCTGACCGGCCTGCCCAACCGCCTTGGCTTCACCGAAACGATCGAAAAAATTGGCACTTCCCAGTCGCGCGACTTACCCGGCGGCGCCGAACATGCCGTCCTCGTCGTCGACCTGCTCCGCTTCAGCCGCATCAACGAAAGCATGGGCAGCCTCGTCGGCGACGAATTGCTGATCACCTTTGCCCGCCGCTTGATGTCCACCCTGCGCTCTGGCGACATGCTGGCACGCACCGGCGGCAACGAGTTCGGTATCCTCGTCGGGATCCGCCGCGGCCGGGACGATGCCCGCGCCGCCGCCGACCGCATTCAGCAGGTGCTGACCCAGCCGTTCCGCCTGTCCGAGCTCGAGATCAAGGTCGAGTGCGCGATCGGCGTTGCGTTGATGAACACCGGCGACGACAGCGAAGAATTGTTTCGCAATGCCCAGTTCGCGGTCAAACAGGCCAAGCACAGCGGCTGCCCGCAAATCTACGAGCCGGGCGAAGCCAGTGCCGCGCGCCGCCGGTTTTCGATCGAGACCGAGCTCCGCCGCGCGCTTGAAAAAGACGAGATAAAGCTATTTTACCAGCCGATGATCGACCTCAAATCAGGCCGCGTGTCTGGCTTCGAGGCCCTCGCCCGCTGGACCCACGCTGACCGCGGCGAGATTTCCCCAACCGAGTTCATCCCCGTCGCCGAAGAGAGCGGCCTCATCCTCTCGCTTGGCCGCTGGGCGATGGACAGGGCCGCGCACACCCTTGCCGGCTGGGACGCCGCCGCCGGTCGGCCCCTCCCCTTCACCGTCTCGGTCAACCTCTCGGCGATCCAGGTCGCGCGCGACGACGTTGCCAACGTCGTGTCGAGCGCACTGCGCTCGAGCGGCCTCACCGGCAACCGTCTCATCCTCGAACTCACCGAAAGCTCGATCGTCCAGGACCCGGGGCGCGCCATTCGCGTGTTCGACGCCTTGAAAGCCCTCGACACGACCGTCGCGATGGACGATTTCGGCACCGGCTATTCCAGCCTCGCCTACCTCCAGCGCCTGCCGATCGACGTGCTCAAGATCGACCGCAGCTTCGTCACCGGAATGATGCGCGACGCCGACAGCGTCGCCATCGTCCGCGCCGTGCTCAGCCTCGCCGAGGCGCTCGGCATGTCGACCACCGCCGAAGGCATCGAGACCGTCGAGCTCGCCACCACCCTCGCCACGCTGGGCTGCGCCAACGGCCAGGGCTACTATTACGCCAAGCCGCTCGAGGCCGACGCCGCGTTCGAATATTGGGCATCGCGTTCGGGGACCGTGTGACCAGCGCCGAAACGGCCAATTTTTCGGATCAGCTTGCCGCCGGCTCCCGGTCGACCCCGCTGATCGTGAGGTAAGTAACCAGGGCGACAATCACGACGAGGAACACCGCGCTGACGCCCATCGTCGTCAGCCCGAGCCCGCCATCCTTCGGCGCCTGCGTCAAAAAGTCGCCCATCGACGCACCCAATGGCCGGGTCAAAATATACGCCGCCCAGAACGCCAGCACCGGATTGATCAGCCTGGCATAACAGCCCGCGGTGATCGCCGCGATCAGCCCGCCGAAGATCGCCTCCGACAACGCATAGCCGAGCCCCATCTGCTCCGACACCAGATCGCCCGCCGCGGTCCCCAGCGCAAAGGTGAACAGGATCGCCGCCCAGTAGAACCCCTCGCGCCTCCGGGTCGTGATGTCGTGGATCGAAAGCGTGTGCTCGCTGCGGTACCACAGCGCGAACGTGACCGCGAGCGCGACCGCGAACAGCGTCGTCGAGACGATCAGGCTGACCCCGAAAGTGTCCGACAGATTGTCGGTGATCAGCGTGCCGACGATCGACAGCAACACCACCGTCACCCAATAGACCCACGGCACATAGCGCGTCTGGCGCATCTGCACGACCAGCAACCCGATCAGCAGCACGGCGGCGATCAGCGAGGTCGTGGTCAGCCCCAGCCCAAGATTGAAATTGAGAAAATCCGCCCCCGTCTCCCCGACCGTGGTGGCGAGCACCTTGATGATCCAGAAGAACAACGTGACCAGCGGCACCTTGTTGAGCAGCTGGCGGGAGGCGGTTTCGGTCAAACGGCGATCCTTCGCGGGCGATGGCCCATGACGGGTAACGGGACCGGTACGCAATCGTTCCTGTGTGAAAATGGAGCGCGCACAGCTCCAGCCATCCGCGAGGAATATCGGCTGGCCCATGACCCCTGCCCCATCACGCTCCATCCTGAACAAGTCGGTTTCGGGGCGCAGGGGAAAAGGCTATTCCTTACCGCCGCCTAGGCATGGCACACGGGAAGGAGCCAAGTATTTGGAGCGGCGACCGGCCCAGCACTCGGTTTGGTTTTCGAGCCAGGCTCGGTCGATCCCGCTGCCGGAGCGCGGGTAGTCGAGCAGCACAGCGGCGGTACATGTTTGTCCGGTTCGGTGGCGGCCCGATCGTTCGCGCCCGCACCTTTGGTCTTGATCGCACTTGGCTCTGCCGCAACGGCGGCGTCCGGGACGGGCGCGCTCGGGATACAATCCACCCCGCCCGCACCCTTCATCTTGATCGCATGGGCTCCGGCAATGTCTGCCACACCGCTCACCAGGAACGCCGCAGCTGCCAATAGGCCAATTTGCCTTTTCATGTCATTCTCCCCCTCAGTCGTGCCGTCGCCAGCATCCGCCCTGATTACCGGTGGGTGCCGCCGGGTCGATTAAGCCAGCCTTAACCGGCCATAGCGGGGACAGCGCGCCAGCCGTCCCTCACCCCTCGAACTTCCCGCTCCTCGGGAAGCCCACCGGCGCCATCCGCCCTCCGGCGCCGCGCACCGCGCGCCAGGCGGTCAGATCGCTCTCGGTCCGCACCCGCCCGCTGCCGCCCCCCTGCGGCCAGCTCAGGCCGTCGCCCATCTTCACCGCGAGCACGTCCGCCAGCCCGCCATCGCGATAGCGTTGCAGCTGCACGCCCGACCCGCGCGCCATCTCGGGCAGCTCGGCCAGTGGGAACACCAGCATCTTGCGGTTCTCGCCGACCACCACGACCGCGTCGGCCCCGTCGGGCACCACGCGCAGCACCGCGACCTTCGACCCGGGGCGTAGATTGACCAGCTGCTTGCCCTTGCGCGTTTCGGCCATCACCGCCTCGCCGCTGGTCACGAACCCGCGCCCATCCGAGCTTGCCACGAGCAGCTTCATGCCAACCCGCACCACCGCGAATGCCAGTATCTCGACCTCGGCGGGCAGGTCGATCGTCAGCCGCACCGGCTCGCCGAACCCGCGCCCACCGGGCAACTTGTCCCCGCCCAGCGTGTAGGCCCGTCCGTTCTCGCCCAGCAGCAGCAGCTTGTCGGTGGTCTGCGCATGAAACGCGAACCGTGGCCCATCGCCCTCGCGCCACTTCTGCTCGGCCACCTCGGCCAGCGCGACATGCCCCTTCATCGCCCGCACCCAGCCGCGCTGCGACAGCATCACCGTGATCGGCTCCTTCTCGATCATCGCCGACCAGTCGAGCACCTTCGCGCCCCCCACCGCGACCTCCTCGATCGCCGTCCGCCGCGCGTCGCCATACTTGTCCTTCACCCCGGCAAGGTCGCGCTTCAGCTTGTTGCGCTGCTTCAATGGGCTCTCGATCAGCCCCGCCAACCCCTCGCGCTCCTTGTCCAGCCCGTCGCGCTCCTTGCGGATCTCCATCTCCTCCAGCCGCCTGAGCCGCCGCAGCCGCAGGTCGAGCACCGCCTCCGCCTGCCGGTCGGTGAGCCCGAACTCGGCCACCATCACCGGCTTGGGCTCGTCCTCGGTGCGGATGATCGTGATCACCCGGTCGAGGTTGAGGAACGTCACCAAAAACCCCTCGAGCAGCTCCAGCCGATCGTCGATCTTCCCGATCCGCACGCTCGCCCGCCGCACCATCACCTCGATCTGATGCGCCAGCCACGCGGTCAGCGCTTGGCGAAGGCTCATCACCCCCGGCGTCCGGTTCTTGTCCAGCACATTGAGGTTGAGCGGGAACCGCACTTCCAGCTCGCTCATCCGGTACAGGCTCTCGAGCAGCAGCTCGGGGTCCACCGTCCGCGACCTGGGCTCCAGCACCACCCGCAGCGTCTCGGCGCTCTCGTCGCGCACATCCGCCAGGATCGGCAGCTTCTTGTCCCCGATCAGCCCGGCGATCGCCTCGATCAGCTTGCCCTTCTGCACCCCGTACGGGATCTCGTGGACCAGCAGGTGCCACCCCCCGCCCTTCTCGCGCACCGTCTCGATCGTCGCGCGCAGCCGAAAGCTGCCCCGCCCCGTCGCATAAGCCTGCGCGATCGACCCCGGCCCGTCGACCAGCACGCCGCCGGTCGGAAAGTCCGGCCCGTGGACAAAGTCCATCAGCGCTGAGTCGTCGGCGCCGGGGTTCTCGACCAAGTGGATCGCCGCCTCGATCAGCTCAGCGACATTGTGCGGCGGGATCGAGGTCGCCATCCCCACCGCGATCCCGCTCGATCCGTTGGCGAGCAAATTGGGGAACAGCCCGGGCATCACCTCGGGCTCTTCCTCCTCGCCGTTGTAGGTCGGCTTGAAGTCGACCGTGCCCTCGTCGAGCCCGGCCATCAGCGCCTGCGCGATCCCCGTCAGCCGCGCTTCGGTATAGCGATAGGCGGCGGCATTATCCCCGTCGATATTGCCGAAATTGCCCTGCCCGTCGACCAGCGGATAGCGCAGCGCGAAATCCTGCGCCAAGCGCACCATCGCGTCATAGACCGACTGGTCGCCATGCGGATGATATTTGCCGATGACATCGCCCACCACCCGCGCGCATTTCTTGTACGCGGAGGCCGGATCGAGCTTCAACAACCGCATCGCCCACAGCAACCGCCGGTGAACAGGCTTCAACCCATCGCGAACATCGGGCAGCGACCGCGCCGTGATCGTCGAGAGGGCATAAACCAGATACCGCTCGGACAGAGCGCTATCGAACGGCGTATCGATGATGAGGTCGGCGGGGGATTCGGACATGGGGTGGGGTTAGCAAGCGCTTCTGATCAGGGGTAGTGCCCGCCCGCCCCTAAACCGTCATCCCGGGCTCGACCCGGGACCCACCCGCCTCCGGATCATCGGCCCCTCCCGCGCCACCGAAATCCTCCAGCGCAAACGCGCCCTCACCCTCCCCATGATCCGCAAGATCGCCAGGGAATGGCATGTCCCCGAGCGACTGTTGGTGGGAGAGTATGCGGTGCGGCGGTAGGGAGGAATGTTGTCGACGGGCTCTTCCGCATGTGCGCCGCGAGCGCCATCACGTTACGTGAAACCAGCCCAATAAATCGGGATCGACAAAGGGGAACCCGCCACCTACATCTCAGACCAACGGATGAGTGAGGCCGAAAATGCCTGATGGAAATTTGATGAATGACGATCAGCCTGAAGGCGTTACCGTGCGGCAGGAGTACATTAACGGATTTCAGATTGGACTAAGCAACGCTGACCTTTCTGTCGTTGGATTGTTGGACAATCAGCCGATCTTGAAAATTAATATGTCTTATACGATTGCTAAGACGTTGGCCGTTAAGCTGTCGGAAATGATGGCTAAACTCGAGAAGGCTACGGGTCGCGATATTATGACGACGGACGACGCTGGCAGCGGCCTTGAGGAAGCGATGAAACAGTGATTGACCATTCAGCTTTATCCGCTCCGCTTCGTGATTTACGCCGTGTGGCAGCCTTGCCTGACGGCTGGCATTTTGGCGCGGGAGTCAGCCCAACGGTGGCGGCAAAGTTGAACGCTACCGCACTGACGTTGACTGTTGCCGGAGCAGGTGTTTCAAAATTTGAATATTTTCCAGAGGAATGTGGCGGAATCCTAATCATCGCCTATCGCGGATATGAATCCGCGGAAATCCTTGCGACAGGCGATGGGACTTACGAACTCGCTTTTGAGAACGATCAGGGCTTGAGTCCCGCAAAAAGCCTGGCATCGATCAATGAGGTTCAAGCTGATTTGGAGCATCGCGGGTGGCGATTACGGAAATCATCAGACTCCTTCACCCGAGTCATTACAGTGAGCGAAAGAACCGGTACACTTCAGTGGCATTTCGCCCAAGCGGCAGCGGTATTTCCGTCATCGATACTGCATGTGTCGAATCTGCCGGGCTTTCATGCTGCGTACACGCCGAAAGATATTATCCCAGGCGTATCCGAGGTTCCCCCTCAATATTCTGGCGTATCAAAACTACGGAACTTGTTACTGGTTGCGAGCTAATCCAGCAGACGACGCCAACCGGTGATGTCTGCCACTACAACATCGTAGGACTCTCACGTCACCAGGCAAGCGCATTACTGCAAACTAAGCAAATTACCGACTTTGAAATTTGTGCGGCGGATGGACCCCGCCCGCTTAATCCCGCAGATCTGCCTCCCTCACTTTAGTTAGGTCTGACGCTATCGCGCATCAGCAAGGGCCAGCGATCGACTTTCACCGCTGGCCAGACCAAGGCGCTCAAGGGCGCTGCCAAGGACGAAAAGAAGAAACGAGGCGCATCATGAACCCGACCGATTTCGACAGTCTCCAGCGCGGCCTCGCCGAGGTTGCCGCCTTTCGCGCAGGCCGGCGCGAGGGTTTCATTATCCATGCGCCGGTCGACGTTCGCGCCGTCCGCGCTCGGACCCATCTCACCCGCGCCCGCTTCGCCGAGCGCTTCGGGCTCGACCCGCGCACTCTCGAGCAATGGGAGCAGGGCCGCCGCCGGCCCGACAAGAGCAGCGAAACCTACCTCCGCCTGATCGAGACCGCCCCCGACCAGGTCGCCGCCCTCGTCGCGCGACTCTAGGCGGACCGCCATGCCGCGAGCCAGCCCCTCTCCCTTTGCGGGAGAGGGAGGACTCGGCGAAGCCGAGCCAGGGTGAGGGGACGGTGGTGCCGACGGGGGCTGGCCTGGTGCCGGAGTCTTTCTTCCATTCCTGCTGATCTGTCTGACGAGGAAGTGCAACACAAGGGCATTGCCCGATCGTACCACAGTCCCCTCACCCTCCCACCGCTTCGCGGCGGGCCCCTCCCTCTCCCGCACGGGGGAGAGGGGCTAACATCCCGCCGAACACCCCGATCACTCCCGCCCCGCCCCCTTCCCACGACACCGATCCGAACAAAACTTCACCGCCTCCCAGTCGCGCGCCCACTTCTTGCGCCAGGTGAACGGCAACCCGCACGCGGCGCAGATCTTCGTCGGGAGGTCGGACTTGCGGACCATTTTGGGCATCGGACACCGACTCGCATTGCTTGAGGACTGCCTCCACTAGCCCCTATTCGCGGCGGGTCCTCCCTCATCGTCGGAAAAACCTGCCACGCCCCACGAAATCCTTGCTAATTTTAACCGAATAGGCTATATTATGTTCCACTAGCAAACCATGGAGGACGTGATGCGCACCTTTGACTGTTTCACCGACAAACGGACCTACCCGATCGTCATCACCCCGCCCCGCACCGCTCGCGCTCAGGCGTTTATCGATGCGCAGCGGCCGACGCTGGGGCCGGCCTATGCGCCGTACCAGGGAGACGGTCTCGAAAATGCCGCCAAGGCATGGCTGGCGCACGTCGATGCCGGACGAATCGGCGAAGGCGTGCGCTGACGCCAGTCGCAGGGGGACAGATGAACCAATGCCGGCCGACGATCCTCGCCGATCGCCCACGCCGCCACTGGCGAAACTGTCCCCAACGCGCATCTCCTCCCGCCCCGCCCGTTACCAACCACACCGCATCCACCACAAAAAATCGCTTTCCTACTCTGAACCTTTCTGGTTTATACTCGCAAATGGAAAACATTGGCCCGGGGTTCAACCCCGCTTCGCCGGGCGGCTCGCCCATTTTCGTAACCACCCGCGGCGCTGCCGACGGCGCTCCTGACGGCCCCGCGCCATCGCCCGCCGATCTCATCCGCTGGCACATCGATCAGCTCGAAGACCTTTCGGCCGAACTCAACCATGACCACGCCTGGACGCCCTTTTCCCGGCGGCAGTTCCTCACCACGCTCGCCGAAAGCGGCAAGGTCAGCGACGCCTGCACCATCACCGGCCTGTCACGCGCCGGCGCTTATGCGTTGCGCAACCGCGACCGCACCTTCGCCGCGGGATGGGACGCGGCCTCGGCCATCGCCCGCGACATCCTCGCCGACCGTCTCGCCGAACAGGCGCTCGACGGCATCACCGACACCATCACCCGCGCCGATGGCGAGGTCGTCACCCGCCACCGCATCGACACGCGGCTGTCGATCGCCGTGCTCCATCGGCTCGACAAGCGCTGCGACCGCGCTGCTGCGGAACTGGTCATGTCCTCGGGCGCCCGCGCCGCCTGGCTGCCCTTCCTGTCCGCCGTCGGCACGGGGGACGAGGCCGCGGCCACCGCGATCGCCTTCCCGCCGTCACCCGTCGCTCCGCAGGCTGGCTTCGAAACCGCTCCACACTGTCAACCGTGTCCAAAACTCGACGGCGTGTCGATGGAGGACATGTCCCCCGCCGAGCGTATCGCGCTGATGCAGTCGATCGCCGACGGCAGTCTGGAAGCCGAGCATGACCGGCTCGCGCAGGAAGCGGTCGACGATGACGATCTGTCCGAACGCGTCTGGGTCAATGACGAAGGCACCTACACCAACTTCCCGCCGCCCCCCGGCTTTACCGGCTTCCAGCAGGACGAATGGGGCGACGAGGAATATTACCGAACCCTCACGCCCGACGAAACCGAGCGCTGTGCCGCCATGCTTGCCGGGTGGATCGCCGAAGACGACGCCGAAATCGCCGAAGAACGCGCCGAAGACGAAGACTTGCGCGCTAGTTTCTTCGGATTGGACAAGGAAGAAGAAGCGGACGAGCCCTCAAAAGCGACGACCACTCCCGTCCTCCCGACCACGCCCGTCATCCCGGCCACGCCCGTCATCCCGGCGAAGGCCGGGACCAAGCGCCAGAAACGCCGGCAAAGCCGACAATAGTTACGGCGCCTTTGCCACCGTCACCCGCAAAGGCGACTACGGAGCCTGTGCCATCGACGACGCCGACTTCGGAGCCTGTGCCATCGACGGCGCCGACTTCGCAGCCTGTGCCATCAACGGCGCCGACTACGGAGTCTTTGCCACCGTCACCAGTGCTGGCCGAAGCAGCCGATCCTTCAGCATATACCCCGGCTGCATCTCCTCGACGATCGTCCCGGGCTCGCTCTCGTGCGGGACCTCGATCATCGCCTGGTGACGGTTCGGATCGAGTGGAAGGCCCTTCGCCTCGACCCGAGTAACATTGTTGCGCTGAAAAATTGCGTCGAGCTCGCGCGACGTCGCCTCGATCCCGGCAAGGAAATTGGCCGCGGTCGTATCGGCGCGAAGCTCGTCGGTCACTGCCGCCAGCGCCCGGTCGAGGTTGTCCTTGACGGCGAGCATGTCGCGCGCGAACCCGGTCACCGCATAGGCCGATGCCTGGACCTTCTCCGCCTCCAGCCGGCGGCGCACGTTCTGCGCCTCGGCGGCGGCGTACAGCTTGGCCGCATTGGCCTCCTCGAGCTGCCTTTCGAGCTCGGCGATCCGGCCCGAGTCGGGGTTCTCACTGGTGTCAGCGATCAGTTCGTCGGTCTCTTCAACAGGAAATTCGTCGATCATCGTTCCATCAATCTCGTTAGGGCTTGAGCCGTGAAATCCACCATGGGGACCACCCGCGCATAGTTCAACCGCGTGGGTCCGATCACGCCGACAACGCCCACCACCTGCCCTTCGCTCCCCCGCCACGGCGCGGCGATCACCGAAGAGCCGCTGAGCGCGAACATGCGATGCTCAGACCCGATGAAGATCCGGCATCCTTCGGCGGCGCGTGCGCCCTCGAGTACGCGGACGATCTCCTGTCGGTCCTCGAGCTCCTCGAGCAGTCGCCGGACGCGGTCGAGATCGGTAGCGGCGGCCTCGTCGATGAGGTTGGCCTGACCCCTCACGATCAAGATCGGGCGCTGGTCGAGGTCGACCGACCAGGCGGCAAGTCCCGCGGCGACAAGTTCGGCTGCAGCAACATCAAGCGCCTGGCGCTGGTCGGCGACCTCGGCCCTGAGGCGGGCAACCGCCTCACCAAGCGTCAGCCCGGTCAGTCTCGCAGAGACGAAATTGGCGACTTCGGCGAGCTGGGCGGCACTGGTCCCGGGGCTAAGCGGCACCACCCGGTTCTCGACGCTGCCGTCCGTCGCGACGAGCACGGCCAAGGCCCGCGTCCGGTCGAGCGGGACGAAGCTTAGTTGCCGCAGCCGTTGCTCCTGTTTTGGCGCCAGGATCACCCCGGCACAGGCCGACAGCCCCGACAACATGCTCGTCGCCGCGTCGAGCGCCTGCTCGATCGGCCGGTCGCGCAACTGCGCTTCGATTGCCGATCGCTCCATCTTGCCCGGGACCGACGTCTGCATGATCCCGTCGACAAACAGCCTCAGACCGCTCTCGGTCGGAATTCGCCCGGCGGACGTATGCGGGTGGGTCAGCAACCCGCGCTCTTCGAGTTCCTGCATCACGCCGCGAATCGACGCCGGCGAAAGACTGACGCTGCCAGCCAGCATCTTCGACCCGACCGGCTGCCCGCGCTCGATATACGCTTCGACCACCAGCCGGAAAATGTCCCGCATCCGGGAAGAAAGATCGCCGATCGGCTCGTCCATCACCTCCCCATCTAGGATTGCCCCGCCCTCCGGTCTAGGGAGCGGGCAAATTCCAAGGAGATCAATCATGCGCCCATCCGGCCGCGCCCCCGACCAGATGCGAGCCCTCGCCTTCGAACCCGGCTTTACCAAGCATGCCGAAGGCTCGTGCCTCGTCAGCTTCGGCGACACCCGTGTCCTTGTTACTGCCAGCGTCGATGAGAAGGTCCCTCCCTTCCTTCGCGGCAAAGCGCAAGGCTGGGTCACCGCCGAGTACGGCATGCTCCCCCGGGCGACCCACACCCGCGGCCAGCGTGAGGCAGCCAAGGGCAAGCAGTCGGGCCGCACGCAGGAAATTCAGCGCCTCATTGGCCGCAGCTTGCGCGCCGTCGTTGACATGGCCGCGCTCGGCGAGCGCCAGATTCTGATCGACTGCGACGTCATCCAGGCCGACGGCGGTACTCGCACCGCGTCGATTTCTGGCGCTTGGGTCGCACTCCGCCTCGCCGTCGACACGCTCAATCTGGCGAGCGACCCCATCCGGACCCAGGTCGCCGCCGTCAGCTGCGGCATCCACGACGGCACCCCCGTCCTCGACCTCGACTATATCGAGGACAGCTCGGCCGGCTCCGACGGCAACTTCGTTCTCACCGGTGACGGCGCGATCGTCGAGGCGCAGATTTCCGCCGAGGGGGCGACCTTCAACGAGGAGCAACTCCTCCGTCTCCTCCGCCTTGCCCGCATCGGCTGCGCCGACATTTTCGCCGGGCAGCTCAAGGCCGTCGGCCGGTGAGGAAGCCCGCCAAGCTCGTCATTGCCACGCACAACCCGGGCAAGCTGCGCGAGATTCGTGCCCTGCTTGCCCCGCTCGGGATCGAGTGCGTCGGCGCCGAAGAACTCGACCTTCCCGAGCCCGAAGAAACCGGCAACACCTTCGTCGACAATGCTGAATTGAAGGCCCGCCAGGCCGCCGACCTGTCCGGCCTGCCCGCGCTTGCGGACGATAGCGGCCTGTCGGTCGACGCGCTCCACGGCCACCCCGGCATCTTTTCCGCCCGCTGGGCCGAGGATGGCGGCGGTGGCCGCGACTTCGGCCGGGCGATGGAGCGTGTCTGGCGCGAGGTCGAGGCCGCCGGTCCCGACGCCGGCCGCGACGCCCACTTCGTTTGCGTCCTGTCGCTGGCCTCGCCCCATGGCGCGATGGAGAGCTTCGAGGGTCGCTGCGACGGCACCCTCGCTTGGCCGCCACGCGGCGATCGCGGCTTCGGCTACGACCCGATGTTCGTGAAAACCGGGATGACCCAGACCTTTGCCGAAATCGACCCCGCCCAAAAGCACAACATCAGCCATCGCGCCGATGCCTTCGCCAAGCTAGTTGCGGCGCTCGGCGAGGCGTAGCGTCGGGTCGAGCGTTGTGCCGTCCTTGTTGCCGGTTGGCGCATAGCGGCAGACAAAATAGTCTGTGGTCGCGTTCGAGGCGAGGCCGCAGCCGACCTTGGTCGTTGTCGGCCATACGATCTGCGTGTAATGAGCAACATCGCGCCACTGGTCGGTCCGACTGACAGCTGGAAATACGCCGCGATGGAACAGGTGGCCTTCGTCGATCATCACGCCGACCATCATTTCAAACGAAAAGACGCCGCGCGAACCGCGCCACAGATTTTCGCCCATCAGCTTGCGCCGACCCGGAGTCGGATCATGGTCATAAATGCCGGTCGCAGCCATCCGCTCCGCATAGCCGCGCGCTGCGTCCGCCAACTGCGCGTTCCAGCTCAATGGCGTCACCCCGAATGCCCGCCGAGCGTCGTTGTGGAGACGCAAGATGGTCCCACGTAGCTCCGCTTCGCCGCGATCGGCCGGACCGGGCAAGTTGGGACTGGGCATCGGCCGTAACGCCGCCGAGCCCGCGCATGGCGCTAGCAGCAGAAGCAAACTAAGGAATTTGATCAGCATGGCCCTCCTTGTTCGATACATTGGTAAATAAACTGCCCCCTGACAAGGCGTTGTCGCTCTACGTCCACTGGCCGTTCTGCGTGTCGAAATGTCCCTATTGCGACTTCAACAGCCACATCCGAGACAGCGTCGACCAAGTGGCGTGGCGCGAGGCACTGCTCGCCGACCTTGCGCATGAGGCGGCGCTTATCCCCGGGCGGACGCTCATTTCGATCTTTTTCGGTGGCGGCACCCCGTCACTGATGGACACGTCGACCGTCGCGTCGCTGATCGAAGCTGCCCACCAACACTGGACCGCTGCGCCCGAGCTCGAGATCACGCTTGAGGCCAACCCCAACAGCGCAGAAATCGAGCGCTTCGCCGACCTTGCGAGCGCTGGCGTCACCCGCATCAGCCTTGGCTTGCAAAGCTTCGACGACCAGAGACTCGCCTTCCTCGGCCGCGCCCATTCGGCGAACGAAGGTTTCCGCGCTCTTGAAGCAGCGCAGTCAGCGGTCGGGCGGGTCAGCTTCGACCTTATCTACGCGCTTCCTGGCGACAACGAGGCAGGCTGGGCCGCAACGCTCGACAAAGCGCTGTCCCTCGGCACCGAGCATCTATCTCTCTATGAGCTTACCATCGAGCCCGGCACGCGCTTCGCCTCGATGGTCGCCCGCCGCGAGTTTGAGCCGCTCGACGCCGAGATGGCCGCACGTCTGTTCGAGCACACCCAAGCCAGAACCGCCTCCGCCGGCTTGCCTGCATACGAAATCAGCAACCACGCCCGCCCCGGCGCAGAAAGCCACCACAACCTGACCTATTGGCGCTACGGCGATTATGCGGGCGTCGGCCCCGGCGCGCACGGGCGACGCCTCGGCATGCGCACCGTCCGTCACAAGAAGCCCGAGAATTTCCTGACGGCGATGGCGCGCAATGGGCACGGATTGGTCGAGGAGGAGGCCCTGGCGCCGGACGAAGCAGCCCGGGAAGCGCTCGTCATGGGGCTTCGCCTTGCCGAGGGGATCGACCCCGGCGAGCTTGCTCGGCGGACCGGGGTTGACCAGCTGGTTGACGATGACGCTATCGATCGCCTTGTGGTGCACGGCCTCATCGAACGAAACGGGACCCGCATCGCCACGACCGAAGCCGGCCGCCTACTGCTCGACGCGATTCTGACCGAAATTGCCGCCTAACTATTTCGACGGGGTGATGCTGCTCTTGTCGCGGAACCGGTCACTCCAATCGGCAAGATAATCGCGAACCTGCGAGTCGGCGTCGGGCTCAGCTTTCTTCCGCGTCCGGCCCGCCTTCACGTCGTAGCCGATAACCGATGAGCGAAACTCCTGTATCTGGGCCGCGCAAACCTGTTTCGCAAACATCGCAAAACTATCGGCCGCAATCTTCTGGTCATTGCCTTTGTTGTACGCCGTCTTCAGGCAAGCGGTGAATTGCGCGCGCGCCGAATCATCGCTTCCACCCGCGAGCAAAAGTGCCAAGCTCAATGCCAACATCCTGCCTCTCCCGTCCAAGATATGACGTGAGAATGACCCTTTTTGCTGCCCAGCGGAAGTGCAAAATTCAGTCGGTAAAGGCCTTTGCGGCGGGTGAGACGACCACTGTGCCGCTCGCCGTCACTTGTCGCACTTCCAGTGCGCGCTGCGCCACGCCGCGGCGATCGAAGCGGAAGATTCCATCGACCCCGGCAAAGCCCTCGCGGTCGCGGAGCAAGCCCATCGGGAAGTGCGCGCCTATGCGCCAGTCGCGGCTGCTGCGGACGGCCAGCAGGACAGCATCATAACCCAGGCTGGCAAGCCGGAACGGTGCCTTGCCATAGCGCAACTTGTACCGTGATGCGAGTTGGCTGAAGCGCCCTTCCGGGGCGGCGGCATACCATGCGCCGCGCAGGGCCGGCGTCACCCCGAGCGCTTTGTCATTGGCCCATAACTCGGTGCCGAGCAGCAGCACTCCGCTGTTCAATCCCGGCGCTGCCAGCGCAGCGATCCGCCCCGCATCGGCAACCAGCACGGCGTCATTGGCGCCCTTTGCCCGCAGCGCCGCCGCCGCTGCACGGAGCGAAGCAGGATTGCGATTATAGGTCTCCATCGCGACCATTCGTCCGCCCGCATCGCGCACTGCGCCGAGCATCGCCTGTGCGGCGCGTTCTCCGTAAAGGCCCGTAGGAACGAGCGCGGCAAAACGCGCCGAACCACGCTGGCGGGCGAGACCCACGACGCGGTCGATCGACTGACTTGGAGTGAAACCCAGGATATAAGCCCCATTTCCGGCGACCCCTTCGTCGTTGGAGAAGGCGACCAGCGGGACGTTGGCGCCGCGCGCGACCGGAGCGGCGGCGCGAACTTCGTCGGCGAGCAACGGACCCAGGATCAGGCCATTGCCTTCGGCTACGGCCTTCTGGGCCGCAGCCGCGGCGCCGCCGGGTCCAGCGCTGTTGTAGACGGTCAGCCGAAGCGTGCGGTCGCCGCTATCGATCAGCGCCAAGTTGGCGGCGTTGGCGATTGACTGGCCGACCCCTGCATCCGCACCGGTCAGCGGAACCATTACTGCGACTCGGTTGCGCGACTCGGTCGGTACGACTCCTCCGACGACCGGGGGTGGAACGTCGATCGGGCGAATGATAGGACGCTCCCCTCCGGTCTGGCAGCCGGCGAGTGCAAGCGCGAGCAGCGCCGCTCCGAGAAAACGGCATCGGGCTTGCGACTGGTGGGGAATTTTTGTCATGTCACGTCTTTCAAGATGAACGAACCTCCGCTTGCCCCCGGTCTCTATATCGTCGCCACACCAATCGGCAACTTGGGCGACCTGTCAGTGCGTGCCGCGGAAACGTTGCGCCGGGTCCAGCGGATTCTTGCTGAGGACAAACGAGTAAGCGCGAAGCTCCTCGCCCACGTCGGGGCGACCGCGCCCATGAGTGTCTATCACGATCATAGCGATGCTGCTTTGCGCGACCGGATTGTCACCGCACTGCAAAGCACGGCGATCGCTCTGATCAGCGACGCCGGCACGCCGCTGATTTCGGACCCCGGCTACAAACTGGTTCGTGCGGCGCGAGCAGCCGGGGTCGCGGTCCATACGCTGCCCGGACCGTGCGCGGCGGTGGCTGCGCTGACGCTCGCGGGGCTGCCAACTGACCGGTTTCTGTTTGTGGGCTTCCTCCCGGCCAAGGCCAAGGCGCGCGTCGAAGCGATCGCGGAAGTGGATGGGGTTAGGGCCAGCCTGGTTTTCTACGAAAGCGGCCCGCGGCTCGGCGATGCGCTGGCCGCACTGGCGACAGGACTTGGCAACCGCGACGCAGCGGTGGCTCGCGAAATCAGCAAGCTGCACGAGGAGTGCGTGACCGGGAAACTTGTCGAACTGTCAGCGCGCTATGCGGAAGGTCCGCCGCGCGGCGAGATCGTAATCGTTGTCGGCCCTCCAGCCGAGCGCGAGGCGGCGAGCAAGGAAGACCTCGACGCTTCATTACGCGAAGCATTGTCGCGGCTTTCGCCATCGCGCGCCGCGGCCGAAGTTGCCGCGGCGCTGTCGATTCCCAAAAAGCGCGCTTATGCCCGAGCGCTCGAGCTTGTCGGGGCGGGCGCGCTCGCCTAGGCGCAAATTATGTCGCTGCGTGTTGCCGTCCAGATGGATCCAATTGAATCGATCGGCATCGCCGGGGACTCGACCTTCGCCCTGATGCTGACCGCGCAATCGCGGGGTCACCGATTGTTCGAGTATTCGGCAGACGCCTTGTCATACGAGGACGGGCGGGTGCGTGCGTACGCGCGCCCAATCGCCGTGCAGCGCGTCGAGGGCAATCATTTCGAAGCCGGCGAGCCGTCGATCATCGATCTTGGTCGCGATGTAGACGTCGTGCTCATGCGCCAAGATCCGCCATTCGACATCGGCTACATCACCGCGACCTATCTGCTCGAGCGGGTCGCTGGCGATACACTGGTCGTCAACGATCCCCGATCCGTTCGCGACGCCCCCGAAAAATTGTTCGTGCTCGATTTCGCGCGCTTCATGCCGGCGACGCTGATCACGCGGTCAATCGCCGAATTGCGCGGGTTCCACGCCAGGCACGGCGAAATCGTCGTCAAACCGCTCCACGGCAATGGGGGTGCCGCCGTTTTTCGAATTACACGCGACGGCACCAACCTCGCCGCGTTGGCCGAGCTGTTCGGTGAAGTGTGGCGCGAACCGTTCATCGCTCAGGCTTTCCTCCCCGCGGTAGCCCAGGGCGACAAGCGCATCGTTCTCGTTGACGGCGAAGTCGCCGGCGCGATCAATCGCCGCCCGGGGAAGGGCGAGTTCCGCTCCAATCTTGCTGCGGGCGGAAGCGCCGAAATCACTGAGCTGACGGACGGCGAGCGCGAGATCTGCGCCGCGCTTGGACCGCAGCTCAAGGCGCGCGGACTGATCTTCGTCGGCATCGACGTGATCGGCGGCCATCTTACCGAGATTAATGTCACGTCGCCGACAGGCATCGTCGCGATGGACCGGTTCAATGGCACCGACACCCCGGGAATGATTTGGGATGCGATCGATTCGCGCCTCGCAGCGCGCCGTAAAAAGATAATCGGCTCCAGGATGAACCGATAAATCCCCGTTTATCAACAATCACATCCCTTCAATTTGGCGATTTAGAGATTGCTTAAGAGACGGCGCTCATCACGCCTGTGCCGTCGCAATGGGTCCGCTACTCCCCACTGGTCGCTCATTGCGGCGGTTACCGGTTTCAGTCTTGCCACAGGTTGATGAGATGCCGCGGCCAACGACGCGGCACCAGCAGGATTGCGTCGACGCGCATGTTGTCGCCGGGTCGCCGGTAACGCTCGAACAACATCCCGGCGGCCACGAACACACGGCGCAAATGGTAGGGATCGATCGCGAAACCCGCAGCGATCTCGGTGCTGCGCGCCTTAACTTCGATAAAGGCGATGGTGCGGCCGCGGCGCGCGACAATATCAACCTCACCTCCGCGGACCCGAGCTCGCATCGCGAGGATCGACCAGCCGTGAAGCCGCAACCACCACGCCGCGATTGTCTCGGCACGCCGCCCGCCCCGCTCGGCGATGACACGTCTGCGACGAGAATAATCCAGGTTATTCAATAGGGCCTCTCATCTATGCTTACTAGTCAAACACCAGCATCTGTATCGCATGCTGAACGATAGGCTAAGGCGCGCAACGGGATTAGCGAGCTACCGTTACTTCGTTACTCGGCGCGGTGCCATTCGCCTTCGTCATATTCTTCGCCGACCGGAAAAACTAATCATCGACTGCGGGCTGTCTGAGGTAAGCGTCAGCAGCACTGGCACGGTGTTTAAATCCGAACAAAGCGGCGGCACGCTCGGCGTGGTTGCGATCGGATCACCGACAAGATCTTCGAATTTTTTCCTGATAAATTTTTTTCTCTCGCCGAGACGTTCGAAGCGATACAATATAGCAAGCGACAGCGATGCGCTTGCTTCACGAGTTGTCCTATTCCCGTAACCCGCCACGGTTGATACACATGGCGTGTGCTGCCTCCTGGTAATCGTCAAGCGCCTAGTGGATTGATCGAGACAAAGGAGTCCTGATAGATTCCTATTGGTCGAGGGGTGTGCGAGGCTGCGGGATGCGCAGCGGGATCATATTCGACATCACCCCTTCGGACAAAGCTCGGCTCGAGGCGATCATCGCCGCCC
>JANXUU010000066.1 GCA_025356055.1 Sphingomonas sp.
TCAGGCGGGGGCACCAAACGTTGGAATCAATCCACTAGACGCCGTGAAATCCATGTCTTCAGGGCGCGCAACGCCCGTCCACCACGGACTCAAAAAAACCTTCTCAAGATGGCCGCCGAATAATGATTTACGCACGCGGATGCGCATGGCGATAGACGTCGAGCAGGTGCGCCGCATCAACCGCGGTGTAGATCTGGGTAGAGGACAGGCTCGCGTGGCCAAGCAGTTCTTGGAGCGAACGAAGGTCGGCGCCGCGGGCGAGAAGGTGCGTGGCGAAACTATGCCGAAGCGCGTGGGGTGTGAGGCTGTCGGGAAGCCCCAGGCGACCCCGCGCCGCGCGCACCGCTCGGCGGACTAGGTCGGCGTTGAGCGGGCCACCGCGCATTCCAACGAACAAATGCTGGCATCCGAAGATCGGCCATGGGCAGGACAGGACGTAGGCATCAATTGCCTCGCGCACTGCGGGTAAGATTGGCACGACGCGGGTCTTGCCGCGCTTGCCGGTTACGCGCAGCGCTGGGCCGAGCGGGAGCGCGGCACCAGGCACCGACAGCGCCTCGGACACGCGCAAGCCAGAACCATACAGAAGAAGCAGAATAGCAAGGTCGCGCTGGCCCACCCAAGGCACACTCGCCCCCTCGGCAGCGTCCTCGGCGAGACCCAGTGAATCGGCGGGACTCGCCGGGCGCGGCAACGTGCGCGGGCGGCGCGGAGCCCGGGTGCGAGGAATCTGCGGCGTGACCCCCTCATCTTCCGCAGCGAACGCCAGGAAACCGCGCACGGCGGACATCTCGCGCGCCGCCGACGAGGCCCCGAGCCCGCTCGCGCGTCGATCGGCAAGGAAGGCCCGAAGGTCTGCGGCCGAAAGTTTGAGCAAAGCAAAACGACCGATTTCTTCGCCCCGATGCCGACCGAGGAAAGCAACGAAGCGGTGTGCGGTCGCAATGTAGGCGCGCACCGTGTGTACCGAACGGCGGCGATCATGCGCGAGATGCCCCGCCCAACGCCCTACAAGCGCCTGAGTCGGATGAAGCTTCGATAGGTTTAGTCGATCAGCCATCGCCGCATGATAGCCGCGATGCTTCGCCCGAGGAACATCATCAATTCGGACCCGTGGCGACCGTCGAGCAGCTGACTGCTGCGCTGCCCAAGCACGAGTAGACCGGTGGGCAGAGGGGCTTCGGCATCAATCCGAATCAGCGCCTCGGAACGGATGAGACTCGACGCCGGACCGAACAGCGGATGCCCCTGCCCGACATTGCGCATCGTCACCCCATCGCTGGCATCCATCGCGCGGACGACGAGCAGCGGCTCGACAAATTGCACGCCATTGGCATCGGCGCGGAACCCGCCGTTTCCGACCACCAGCGCCAGAGCGACCGCATCGAGTCCAAGGATCAGCGGCCATTCCTGAATAACGACATGGATCAACGCGTCGAGCCCGTCGGCGTCCATCGCGGCCAGTACTGCCTCATGGATCGAGGCGGAAGCGCCAGAATGGCCGCGGGCGAAAGCGATTAGATCCTGATTGGCTTCCTCCGCCGCGCCGAGCCGCTGACGCAGCTGCGCCACCGCCCGCTCCTCGAAGGAAATCACACTGCCCATGGCCGAAGCTTACGCGGGCCAAGGTTAATTTCCAGTGGCATGTTGCGACGAAAGCGGAAGACTCCGCAAACATTAACACTCAGCCGATCGCCTGGCCGGTCGCTTCCCAATCCTTGAGGAAAGCGGCGATGCCGTTGTCGGTCAGCGGGTGACCGAACAGCTGCATCAGGATTTTGGTTGGCGCGGTGGCGACGTCGGCGCCGATCTTGGCGGCTTCGACAATGTGCATCGGGTGGCGCACGCTGGCGACCAGGATCTCGGTCGGGAAGTCGTAATTGTCGTAGATCATGCGGATGTCGGCGATGAGGTCCATGCCGTTCGATCCGACGTCATCGAGCCGCCCGACGAACGGCGAAACGAAGCTCGCCCCGGCCTTGGCCGCGATCAGCGCCTGCGCTGCGGAGAAGCAGAGCGTGACGTTGACCATCGTGCCGTCGCTGGTCAGCGCCTTGCAGGTCTTGAGGCCGTCGACCGTCAAAGGCACCTTGATCGCGATATTGTCGGCGATCTTGCGCAGCACCTCGGCCTCGCGCATCATCCCGTCGTGATCGAGCGCGACGACCTCGGCCGAGATCGGGCCCGTGGTGATCGTGGCAATCTCCCGCACCGTCTCGATAAAGTCGCGCCCGGCCTTCTTAATGAGCGAGGGGTTGGTCGTCACCCCGTCGAGCAGGCCGGTGTCGGCAAGCTCGCGGATTTCGGAAATGACGGCGGTGTCAGCAAAGAATTTCATGACTGGCCCCTTGGCGCGCGAGAGTTGCATCGCGATAGCGAGGCCGACAGCGAACGTCATCCGATTCGAAGGAACCAACGATGAGCGAGCATGTGCGGATCGAGCGCGACGGCACGGTGCTGGCGATCACGCTTGCCCGCCCCCAGCGGCGCAACGCGATCACCGTCGCGATGTACGCCGCGCTGGCCGACGCGATCGAGGGCGCGGCAAGCGATCCCGACCTGAGGCTGATCACGATTCGCGGCGACGGGGTCGATTTCACCGCCGGCAACGATCTCGCCGATTTCCTTGCCGGCGATCCGGCACGAGCGAGCGATGATGACGTCCCCGTGTGGCGCCTGCTGCGCGCCCTGGCGGTCAACGAGGTGCCGATCCTGGCCGCAGTCCAGGGCAATGCGGTCGGCATCGGGACGACGCTCCTGTTCCATTGCGACTTGGTGATCGCCGAGGAAGGGTGTCGCTTCGTCATGCCGTTCGTCGACCTGGGGCTCGTTCCCGAGGCGGCAAGCTCGCTCCTTATGCCGCGGCTGGCGGGGCGTCGCGCGGCGGCGAAGCATCTTTTGCTTGGGGAGCCTTTCGGGGCAGGTGAGGCGCACGACATGGGTTTGGCAAGTCACGTTGCCGCAAGGGGCGAGTTGGGCGCAACCTTTGCGAAGCTTCAGCAGGCCGTCATCGCGAAGCCGGTCCAGGCATTTCGGCTGACCCAGAAACTTTTGCGCACCGATGATCGCGACTCCGTGCTGGAGCGCATGACCCTAGAAAACGGTCATTTTTCGGAGCGGCTAACGTCGGACGAGGTCAAGCAGGCGATTGCCTCCTTTTTCGCCAAACGCGGCTAGGCTTCTCCTGCTTATCAGCCCGCGACCCAAACTCTTTTTGATCGAGTGACGTTAACGTCTGGGGTCGTGAATAACAGCAAGCTCGTGGACTGCGAATATTGGACTGTGAGATCGTAAAATTTGCCTGTGCCGGACGTGCCCAGTACAACAGTGGCCGGCGGGAACGTACCCGGCCCTATGCCATAAACGCTATCGTCGATCTTTCGCTTAATGTCGTCGGCCGTTGGCCTGCTGCATCCCGCTGCAGCAGTCGGCGTGAGGCATAGCGTTGCATAGCGCGCGCCTTGTCCGAGCGCATGCTGCATGCCGGCCAGTGCGCGGTAAACTTCGGCTAACTGAATGAACATCCAGATCATTACGATCAGGATCGGCAAAGCAAAGGCGGTTTCGATCACGGCGACGCCGGTCTCGTCCGAGCGGATGCGGGGGGCAGTTCTCATTTGGTCCTCATGCCGGCCGTTGCTGAAATCGGGTAACCGCCCGAACTGAACCCAGAAAAATGGACCGGGAACATCGCCTGGTAATTGTCAGTAAGCGCAATCTGAATATAGCGCGCTTCCTTGACCGTGCCCGGTGCACATACGTAGGCATTGAAGACCACATCATCTGTGTTCGTTTGGGTTGTCATTGTACCTCCTGAATCTGAGCATTCTAGGCGATACGAAACACTGACGTTACTCGCGGTGATCGGATATGACTTGCATGTGCCGTCGGAATTTGTGCCGTTGACTTGGCACAAGGCTTCCGACGTCAGCGTTTGTTCAACCGTCTTGTAGTCCGTCGTTTGTTGAATTTTCTCGATTGCGCGTTGGGCGCCCTGTTCAAGGGCCAGCTTGCGGCTGTAGGCATTGCTCAAATCAACGACGCCGATCGCCATCAATGCGAAAACCGGGGCCACCATCGCAAGCTCGATGATCACCGCGCCGCGCTTGTCCGCGGCCATCGAAGGGAAAAGCTGGCGGATCAAGCGACGAGCCTTACCAAAGACCCGCCACCGATCGCTCCGGGAAGAATAGGGCAGTCACTTCCCCTGGCATACTTGTTCGAAGTGGTGTTACTGCCTGAGAAGATGATGCGCCGCGTCACAAATTGAGTGCAAAGCGCCGATGTCGTGCCGTCACCATTGTACGTGAGCTGTTGGCTCGGAAAATACAGCACGCCCTGGATGATCGAGCCCGAGTTGCCATTGATGATATTTTTTCCAGCGCTGTCGAGTGCGCGGCGGTCTTGATAAAGGGCGATGCCCTTGTAAGTGCCCGTTGTTGACGGACTAAGATTCAATAGACCACCAGAAACACTTATCGTGCCAATTGAACTCGGGTTTGTAGCAGCCGTGCTGCTGGTCAGGATGATTGTGCAACCGTTGCAGGAAAGGCTCGCGCCGGTGCTAGTCATCTTCAGGCTTGCGGCATCAAGGATGTAAGTCGCGGGACCAAGAACGACGTTGCCCTGAATCTGCATGTCGCTGTTGTAACAGACGGTCTTGCCGATCGCATGGTTTGGATCGTTGGTAAAATTCAAATTCCTCGTGTTCGGGAATGCGGTGCAGCCCGTCGGTGTCGGAACCGGCACATTGGCATAGGGATCGACGATCGGGGGAGAGTAGGGATTATATTGATCGACTGTCCAACTGTTGGACGCCTGGACACCGCCGACGGCTGCGATCACCGTGGCCTTCACTCGCGATGAAGTGCCGTTGGACAGTGCCGAATTGGTTGCCGGCGAGTTGCTTATCATCCCGCAATCCATATCGATATTGGCGTTGCCCCCGATCGTGATACCCGTCTTGCTAGCAAGGGGCTCCAGGCTCACCACGCAATATTCGCCTCCCGGGATCCCCGCTGCGGTGGAGTTGGCGATAATGGTTGGCGCCGCAGTCATGAACATCGAACTGAACGGCAGAGACTTTTGAACGGCTAGCGAAACCCGGACCTGGTTTGTTATCACGCCGGCATCTGCCGGATAACTGATTATCGGATAGCCTGTAAGGTTCGACATCCACGTGTGCTGGTTGAGCGTCAGATCGTGGGCGACGGTCGAAGCAACGGTCGACGTCGATCCCGAGGAATTTACGCGGTCATAAACTCCTGCCATCGCGGCCGAATCCGCGGCACGCTGCAATTGCCGCTTCCACAACGACCACTGGATCGTGTCGCTGGCGAGACCCGCGCAGCCAACGATCATCGGCATCGCGCCGGCTGCGATAAGCAAAGCATTGCCTCGCTTGTTTACGGCCAGTTTGCGCAAGAATTTCAACATCAGAGTCCCCCGGAGGCGGTCCGTTCAGGGCAGGGAATAGCCAAGACAAGGTGTGCAAAGCGTTGAACCCACTGGTTAACGGCGCGGTGAGCTTTGCCACCTTCATCCCCTTGCGGGACAGCGTCTTACACCTATAATACAGCGAGAAGCGCTTGCGGTGGCGCGGTGGGCCGTCCACCCTTGTCGGCAAGCGACGACGAACTGAAGGAAGAACGATGGCTAGCGATCCAACCGCAACGGCGACCGCCACCAAGCTCAAGCTCGACCCGCCTGAGGCTCTTCAGCCCCTCGCGGTGAGCGAGGCAGCCGGACTGGTGCCGCTCAAAACCGAGGAAACCAGCGAGCTCGACACCAAGGTCGCCAAATATGTCGCGGAGTTGGCCGCTCTCGACAGCAACTCACCCGAATTCGGCAAGAAAGTCGATCAATTGACCTCTATGGGTCGCAAGGAAATCGCCGATGCGGCGGGTGCGTCAAATCGGTTCCTCGATCGGCCAGTCAAGGCGATCGACAGCGAAACCGGCATCGGCTCGGACCTGACCGAGCTTCGTCGCACGGTCGAGGCGCTCGACCCCAAGGCCAACGGCAAAATGATGACGGGACGCAAGTTCCTCGGCATCATTCCGTTCGGCAACCGCATCAACAATTATTTCGACAAATATCGCAGCTCGCAAACCCACATCAGCGCGATTCTCGCCCGTCTCGGGAGTGGCAAGGACGAGTTGCTGATGGACAATGCCGCGATCGATACCGAGCGCGCGAGCCTGTGGAAGACGATGCACCGGCTTGAGCAGATGATTCACATCTCGAAAAGCCTCGACCGCCAACTCGAGGACAAGGCCAACGAACTCGACGCGACCGAGCCCGCGAAGTCCAAGGCGATGCGGGAAACGGCGCTGTTTTACACGCGCCAGCGGACCACCGATCTGCTGACCCAGATGGCGGTCAGCGTACAGGGCTATCTCGCGCTCGACTTGGTGAAGAAGAATAATGTCGAGCTGGTCAAAGGAGTTGATCGCGCCTCGACGACGACAGTGTCGGCGCTGCGGACAGCGGTAACCGTCGCTCAGGCAATGACCAATCAGCGGCTCGTGCTCGAGCAGGTTACGGCGCTTAATACCACGACCGCAAACATGATCGACTCGACCGGCGAATTGTTGCGCACCCAGACCGCCGCGATTCACAGCCAAGCCGCGTCGGCGACGATCCCGCTAGAAACCCTGCAACGCGCGTTCCAGAACATCTATGACACGATGGACCAGATCGATACGTTCAAGCTTCAGGCCCTCGCCAACATGAAACAGACCGTCGATACACTTGGCAGCGAGGTTGAGAAGTCGAAGGGCTATATCGCGCGCGCCGAAGGAGTGAATCAGGGTCGGCTAGAGGCGAGTTCGTCCCCATTAACCCCGATCGAGGCGCGCTAGGCCGATGGCGACGGACAAGGTCGAGCGGGCGATCGCGCGGTTCGATCGCATCTCCGAGACACTCGACGCGCGCGGCGGGACGGCGAGAGACGCCGCGCGGCGCGAACGCCAGCGGCTCAATGCCGGGCTCGGTCGCACCGCCGGGCGGGTCGGCATATCGATCGTCGCGGTCGGGGTGCTGACGATCATCGTCGGGATGATCATGCCGATCGGGATGTTCGGTTTCCTCGCCGCCGTCGCGCTCGCGGTCGGTCTCGCCGCGCTGCTGATCGCGATGCCGGTGCGCGACGCGATCGCGCCTCCCGCAGTGACCCCCGACCTTGCGAACGGCCCGATGGTCGATCGCTTCGACAGCTATCTCTATCGCAGCCGTCCCGCCCTCCCCGCGCCCGCCCAGGCCGAGCTCGACCAGATCAGCGCGATGCTGCCGCGGCTCAAGGAGACGCTGACCCGGGTCGAAACGCTCGATTCCGCGGCGCAGGACGCGCGTCGGCTGATGTCGCTCCACCTGCCCGGGCTGATCGACCGCTACGCCAACGTCCCCACCGCCTATCGCGGTGTAGTCGACGGCGAAGGGATCAGTCTCAACCAGCGGCTTACCGACGGTCTTGCCGCCGGCCGCGCGAAGCTCAGCGAAGTCGCCGACAACCTCGCGCGTGGCGATGTCGCCGCGTTCGAAACTCAAGGCCGCTTCATCAAGTCGCGCTACGGCGAAACCGACAGCCCAGCCTAAAATACGGGCTCTAGCACCCCATCAGCGCAAGAACTTCGCGGCGCGAGCGATCATCGTCGCGAAAGCAGCCCATCATCCGGCTGGTCGTCATCATCACGCCCGGCGTATTGACCCCCCGCGCGGTCATGCAGCCGTGGCTCGCCTCGATCACCACCGCGACGCCGTGCGGGTGGAGATGGTTCCAGATGCTGTCGGCGACTTCGGCAGTCAGTCGCTCCTGAACCTGCAGCCGTCGCGCGAACCCGTGAAGCACACGCGCCAGCTTGGAAATGCCGACAACACGGTCACGCGGCAGGTACGCGATCGCTGCCTTGCCCATGATCGGCGCCATGTGGTGCTCGCAGTGCGACTGGAAGGGAATATTCTTCAGCAGGACAATCTCGTCGTAGCCGCCAACCTCCTTGAACGTGCGGGAGAGGTGGTCACCCGGATCCTCCTCATAGCCCCGGGCATATTCCTTCCACGCGCGCGCGACCCGCTGCGGCGTATCTAGCAGGCCCTCTCGCGACGGGTCGTCACCGGCCCAGCGAATCAGCGTGCGGACCGCCTCCGTGACCTCGTCAGGAACCGGAACCTTGGGCGTCGGCTCGACCAGGTGGCCGTCGTCGGTAGAAGCGCTCATGCTGGACAAGTCCTTCATCTTGGCGAAATTTGGTGGCCCCGGAGGGACTCGAACCCACGACCTACGGTTTAGGAAACCGACGCTCTATCCACCTGAGCTACGGAGCCACTGTGCCACCCGATACGGTGAGGCAAGCATCGAATCAAATAGCCGGGATCCGTCGGCGGTTCGACAGCGCGGGAACACGGGACCGAACCTCGCCGATCAGTCCCAAGTCGATCTCGGCAAAGGCCAGTCTTGGTTCGCTTTCCTCGCCCATGTCGAGCAACACTTCGCCCCACGGATCGACCACCAAACTATGGCCGAAGGTGTTGCGATTGTCCTCATGGTGACCGCCCTGAGCAGCGGCGACGACGAACAATCCGGCCTCGATCGCGCGCGCCCTGAGCAGAACGTGCCAGTGCGCCTTGCCTGTCGGCACGGTGAAAGCGGCCGGAACGACGATGGTGTCCGCACCAGCTTCGGCAAGGCGCGCGAAGAGTGCGGGAAAGCGCAGGTCGTAGCAGATCGTCATCCCGAGGCTTCCAACCGGGGTGCCCTCGACCAAGGTTACCGCTTCGCCAGACCGATACGCGGCCGACTCGCGCCATCGCTCCCCGCTTGGCAGGTCGACGTCGAACAGATGGATCTTGTCGTAGCGCCCGCGTGTCTCGCCCGCTGGATCAATCACGAACCCCCGATTGGCAAAAAGTCCGTCCCCGGCCTGCACGGCTAGCGATCCGAGGCTTACCCACAAACCGTGCTTCGCCGCCGCGTTGCGGACCGCAGCCAGAGCCAGGTCCTGCTCCTCGGCAACGACTTTCTCACTCGCCCGCTTGCGATTGGCATCCAGCAGGCCTGACATCTCGGGTGTGAACAACATCGCCGCCCCGCCTCGTGCGGCAGCATCGACCGCCACGACGAGTGCCTTCGCATTCGTTGCCGGGTCGATTCCGGTCCGAGCCTGGTAAAGGGCGATGCGCGCCATCAGGCGGCGAGCAACTCGTCGAGCTTGCCCTGCCGGTCGAGCGCCATGAGATCGTCGCACCCACCGATGTGGCGACCGTCAATGAAGATCTGTGGGACCGTGGTTCGCCCGTTGGCGCGTTGAACCATCTCGGCCTTTTTCGGTCCGCCCATGTCGACATTGTATCTTTCGCTCGCGACCCCCTTCGAATCGAGCAACTGCCCCGCGCGCAAGCAGTAGGGACAGGTCGATTTCAGATATATTTCCACTTTGGCCACGCACGAATCCTTATCTGATTGGGTGTCTAGCGTTCGAATATAGGGTTGTGGACAACCCGCGACCAGCACAGCAGTTCGATCCGTGTGGCACCGGCGCGATCAAGAGTTCGCGCACAGGCTTCGGCGGTGCTTCCGGTAGTCAGGACATCGTCGATGAGGACAATCGACCGCCCCGCCGCGCCCGGCCGCGACTCAAACGCGCCCGCTACAGTTCGGCGCCGCTGCGAGAAGCTCATGCCCTTAAGCGCGGGCGTTGCCCGCTTGCGGCGAAGCAGCTGCGGGGCAATCTGCAGGTTTTTGAGCCTCCCCAGTTCGCGAGCGACCAGCAGTGACTGGTTGAACCCGCGCATCGCCAGCCGTCGCCGGTGAAGCGGAACCGGGACGAGCAGGGCATCGGCCGCCATGCCGTCGAGCAATGGCGCCATGTACCGCGCCATTGCCTTCGCGAGGGCGATCTTTCGGCCGTATTTCAGCCCAACGGCAAGATGCCTAGCTACTTCGCCATATTCGACTGCCGCCCGCGTGCGAGCGATCAGCGGTGGTCTTGCCAGGCACGCTGCGCACGTTCCGCTGTCGGTTGCGGCGAGCGGGATACCGCAGTGAGTGCAGCCGCGCTCTCCCAGGAAATTGAGGCTGATCCAGCACCCCGCACAGAAACTGTGCAGGTCACCGACGATCGCGCCGCATCCGGGGCAGCGCGGCGGCAAAACCAGGTCAAGCAGCCAGCGGCCCCAAGCCCGTGCCGAATCTTTCGTAATATTGACGAATGCCGACGCCAACTCACTCCCCCCTTGTTCAGGACCGGATGGCACGCCACATGCGGCGCCGATGACCCGACCGTTGTTCGACGCCGCACTGCTCCCCGTTCGGCAAGCACGAGCGGAAGCGCTTGGCGGCGATTATTTCCTTCATGAACGCGCGTTCAACGAATGTCTCGCCCGCATTGCCACGGTGCGGAAAGGGTTTGCCTCGGCGTGGCTGATGGGCACCGAGCGACCAGACTGGCACGAGCGGCTCGCCTCTCGCGGAATATCGCAAGTAGCGTTTGCAAGCCTGGGCGGCGACCTGCCAACCTTCGCTCCCGACCTCTGCCTCAGTATCGGATCCCTCGATACGATGGATGAACTCCCCGCCCTGCTTACCGCTCTGCGCTATCTAATTGCCCCCGGCGCATTGTTCATTGGCGCCTTTGTCGGCGGAAATTCGCTACCCAGTCTTCGTTCGGCAATGGCCGCCGCCGATCAAGTCGACGGTCTGGTGCGCGTCCATTTCCACCCGCTGATCGACCCCGCCAGCTTCGGCAGCTTGATCGCTAGCGCAGGCTTCATCGATCCGGTCGTCGATCTTGACCGCGTTGCCCTGTCTTACGTGTCGTTGGCAGCGCTGGTCCGCGATCTTCGCGGCATGGGTGTAACCAATCGTCTGATCGAGCGATCTCGCCGGCCGCTGTCGCGACGGGCGGTCGCGATGGCCAAGAGGAAATTCGCTTCCATCGGTATTAACGGCCGGACCGCAGAAACTGTGGAGATTATTCACTTTGCGGCTTGGGCACCGCAGGCCCCGGTCGATTGATAGAGCTGACGCAATATTAACCCGGAGTGGAAGCGACTTCCTTAACCTTGCCCGGTTACTCGTTGCTTTGTGGACGTGGACCAGAGGAGGGAAGCTTGATCGCTATCCCATTCATTTTGCGAAGGCTGCGCGGCGATCGGCGTGGGGCCACGGCTATCGAATACGGGTTGATTTGTGCGCTGATCGTTATCGCCATGACTGCCGGTCTTGCTACCCTTGGCGGTGGAACCGCTGGCATGTGGAGCAAAATCAACGACGGTGTCCAGAACAGCTGAAGTCGTGCATCGGCCGACCATCCAGGCGAATAGATCCATTAAATCATCGACGTAGTTCGTAGGTCACGAGCTTGACCCGGGTACCCGGCGACAGGCGGCTGTTCGCTTGCAGATTGTTGAGCGACAGGAAACGGTCGATCTGGAAATCTCGGTAAGCCATCCGTTTCGCGAGCGACTGAACCGAATCGCCTGCGCGAACCGAATAGACATTGATAACTCGCGGACGGATCGCCGCGGCCTCCGCCGGGGTAATTCGGCGAAGCGAGCCGACCATCGACTGGAACGGCGCAATCCCCTGTCCGCCCTGCGTCAGCATGACGAAATGATATGCCTGGGTGGCGCTCCACTGATAGGCGAAAACGCTGACGTCGACGACGCCGTTATCGGTCTGCGCGCGGCCGATTGAGTAGACCGCGGGAATTCCATTAACTCTAGTCTGCTGGATGGGGGACATCTGGATTTGGGTCTGGCCGCCAGTCAGACCTTGGAGCACCTGCGCGACATAGGCCTGCATGTTGCCGTCATAGCGACCGGTCGAGAATTGCGCCTTGCCCGACGATCCTTCGATGGTCACCGCGTCGGCGCTGTTCGACATCTGGAAGCCGGCGGGGATGATGAATTGAAGGCGCAAATCGGGATGAGTAAAAGTCTGCCCCTCGACGATACCCTGCGCCGGATCATCGTCAACGCGCACTCCATTGAGCTGGGCAAGGAAAGCGTCGCGATTGCGCATTCCGCCACCGGCCCGGGCGAACTGCGCGGCAAGCTGGCGCGCCTGGGCCGATCGGTTTTCCGATAGTGGATGGGTGCTGGCCCACTCAGGCGTCGAACGGCCCGCCTTGCCCTGAACGCGCGCTTCGAGTGCGGCAGAGCGGGTAAGCGCGTCGAGCATTGTCGCGCCAGCGGTCGGATCATATCCGGCCTGAGCGATATAGCGGATCCCCAGCTGGTCGGCCTCATACTCCTGCTGACGCGAGAAACTCAGCGTCGAGAGCTGACCGTAGCGCTGCAGGCCCTGACTGATCAGGCTACCGAACGGATTATTGCCGATCACTCCGCCAACGATTGCGCCAAGGACCGAGAGGATCGAGTTGCGCGAACTCGCCTTTTGTCGAGTACGGCTATGGTCGGCCGCGATGTGTCCGGTTTCATGACCGAGGACAAAGGCTAGCTCGGCCTCGTCGCCCATCAGACCCATCAGCTGGCGCGTAATATAAACGTAGCCGCCGGGAACCGAAAAGGCGTTCTCGACTGGCGAGTTGAGAGTAGTGAAGTGATACGCCTGCCCTGCATTCGCAGTACCTGATTGACCGGCGACACGGCGGCCGATGTTGTTGACATAGGCGGCCCGCGCGCCAGTTTCAGCGCCGCCATATTCGGCGACGATCGAGGGGTTATTCTTGGCCGCCTCGGCAACATCGTTTTGGCGTAAGGTGTTCAGCTGAGCCAACGCCGGTGTTGCGACGACGGTAACCGCGGTCAGCAACATCAGGGACTTGCGCATGATCCAACTCCGATATTTCACAAATGATTGAAGGGAAAACCGGAATCGCGCCGGGTTGGTTCCGTAACGATCTAGCCGATCGCGAGGAACTTGGCCCGCCGCTGCGCGCGCAGGGCAGCCGGATCGAGTTGCGCCAGCCCGTCGAGCTCCTCGACAATCGCGTCGCGTAGCGCAGCCGATGCCGCTTGATGATCGCGATGCGCCCCACCAAGCGGCTCAGGGATGATGCGGTCGATGATGCCGAACGATTTGAGGTCGGCGGCTGTGATCTTCATCGCCTCGGCTGCGTCGCTGGCCTTGTCAGCGGTGCGCCACAGGATCGAAGCGCAGCCTTCAGGCGAAATGACCGAATAAATCGCATTCTCGAACATCAGCACGCGGTTAGCGGCGGCAATCGCGACGGCGCCGCCGGATCCGCCTTCACCAACGATCACCGCGACCAGCGGTACGGTCAGCGCAAGGCATTGCTCGGTCGAGCGGGCGATCGCCTCTGCCTGGCCGCGCTCCTCGGCCTCGACTCCGGGAAAGGCGCCGGGCGTGTCGACCAAGGTCACTACCGGCAGCCTGAAGCGTTCGGCGAGCTGCATCAGACGAACGGCTTTGCGATAGCCTTCGGGCCGGGCCATGCCAAAATTGTGTCGCAGGCGGCTGGCGGTGTCGTCGCCCTTCTCATGACCGATGATCATTACCCGGCGCTTGCCGATGCGCGCTAGCCCGCCGAGAATCGCGGGGTCGTCGGCGAAGGCGCGGTCACCCGCCAGCTCGACGAAATCCTCAGCAATGAATCCAAGAAAATGCTTGAAGTGAGGCCGGTCGGGATGCCGCGCGACCTGCGCCTTTTGCCACGGGGTCAGCCGGCCGTACGTCTCGCGCAGCAGTTTGGTCGCCTTGGCCTCAAGCCGCGCTACATCGGCGTCGAGGTCGATCGCACCTTTTTGAGCAGTCGCCTTGAGGTCCGTGACGCGGTTCTCGAGCTCCGCGATCGGCTTTTCAAAATCGAGATTAGTGGTTGCCATGAATGGAGCGGGTAAGCGCGCCGTAATTGCGCGTCAACGCGCGTCAGCGACGATCGGCGAGCGGGTGACGCGCATTGACCATCTCGACCAGGCCCGCGCTGTCGACGTGCGTGTAGATCTGGGTCGTCGCGATATCGGCGTGGCCAAGCAACTCCTGCAGAACGCGAAGGTCGGCGCCGCCGGCAAGGAGATGCGTAGCGAAAGCGTGGCGCAGGACGTGCGGACTCACTCGGGCTGGCGCGATCCCCGCCGCAGCGGCCATGGCGCGGACGATCTGGAACAGCCGCACTCGGCTGAGATGGGCCTTTCCGCCGGGGAACAGCCATTGCCCGTTACTCGGCAGCGTATCACGCCATTTTGCTGCGGCGACGTGTGCGCGATCGGAGATGGGTACGAGCCGTTCCTTCGCGCCCTTGCCCTTAAGGATCAGGAACGGCTGCCCGGGGCGAAGCGCCGTGCGGGGGAGCGAGACGAGTTCGGTTGCGCGCAGGCCCGACCCGTAGAGTAATTCGAGCAAGGCAAGATCGCGAAGCGCGGTCGGCGTCCCGGACGCCGCCCGGTCCTCGGCGTCGTGAAACATCACCTCAACCTCAGGGGCGTCGAGAATCCGCGGCAACGGGCGCTGATGAACCGGTCGCGGCAGCGCGTAGGAAGGATCGTCGACGCGCAGCCCTTCGTCGAGCAGGAAGCCGTAAAAGCGACGCAACGCCGCGGCGCGGCGCGCAACGGTCGACGGTGCCAGCTCGCGCCATGCCTCGCCAAGCCGCTTGATCGCAACGACTTGCGCGCTCGACACCTCGCCAAGCGCCGTTGCGCCCGCCTCGAGGTCGCGGCGATAGGCGAGCAACGTGTTGCGCGCCGCCCCGGCCTCGGCGGCCATCATGTCGAGGAAGCGGTCGACCAGTGCGCGGTCGGCCTCGGTCAAGCGGCCCGCTCCATCAGGAGCGGCTGAGCGCCTCGGCGGCGATCATGCGCGCATTGAAGCCCTGCCCGGTGTCGTTGAGCGCGTTGACGCTGTGCAGCAGGAAGCGTGCCGGGATGCCGCGCCAGTTGCCCGCCTTGAACGCCAGCCCGGCGAGCACGGTCGCGGTCCCCCCCTGTCCGCGCCTTGCCGCCCCGTCGATCAGCTGGCTCCACTGATCGCTTCGCGCAAAACCATATCCGTAGCGGTCCGACAGCTTCATTGCGCTCGCGCCGTTGATCCGGCCAAGCCCAGCAAGCCCCGCTACCAGCAATGCGCCGCGCCGACCGTCGTCGTTGCTGTTGCGATCGATGAATTTGGTAATGCGGGTTGCACTCAGATCGAGCCCGAGGGTGTCCGGCGAGCCGAGCGCAAGCATCGCCCAGCAGCGATCGGCCGACGCGTCGCTCAGCTTGCCGAGGAGAGGTATCCACTGCGCGGCTTCCGTATCGAGTCCGACCGCGAGCATCGACGCGATCAGTTCCGGCGCATCCTTGTCGAGCGCCTCATCCGGCTCGATCCGGCTCGCCGCGATACCGAGCATGGCGCGAGTCGCCTCGCGCTCCAGCGGGTCCTTGGCCTTGTCCCACAGCCGGCGCATCGCGGCGAGCCGCGTATCCTGATCCTTTCCGGCAAACGCCATACGCAGTTGCCAAGCGTCGCTCTGCGGCAGCTCGTCGGGATCGGTTCGGTCATAGATGGCGGCATAAAGATCGATCAGCGCCTGGCCCGAGAAAGTGCCGAGCCCGGCTCCGCTTCGCATTGCTGGCAGGCGCTGCTCCGCGCTCAGCATCGGAGCCCGACCCTGCCACGCGCGCAGCGGCAAAGACGCTGTCTCGAACAATCGCTCAGGCGGGGCGAGCCCCGTCGCGGCGGCGAGTCCAAACCGCCAGGCATTAAGCTGCTCGACCCCGTCCCACTCAATCGTCACGGCGCGCGCGGTGTTCGCTCCCGCCCCGACCAGCTTGTCGGCAAGGCTGACGTCAATCCCGCCGAGCCGTCTTTGCCGGCGCGACTGGTTGATATCCCCCGCGGCGGTTTCCGCGTTTCCGGATAGCGACGAGCAGATGGCATCAACCAGCAGCGCGATACGCGGCTCGATTTCGTCCATGTCGCCGCGCAATGGGCAGAGCGCCGCCGGATCGGCGCTAGCGAGCGCGCTTTGAACCGCAACTTGGCGAAGTTTCAGGGTAAAATCAGCTACATCGACACCGGCGACAAGCATCCGCGCGGCATCGGCCTCGCCCATTCGCAGCAAAAGCCAACCGCGTTCGGCCACCCAGTCGGCAGGGGCGACGCCGAACGGTGCCGGCGCCCGTGCGAACAGGGCGTTGCGTAACGCGATATGGAGCCAGCGAGACGGCAATGCTCCCTCCGTTCTTCGCATCGCAGCTTCGAGAAACGGTCCACTTGCCGCGCCGAACGGCTCACTTCCGAGGCCGATCGAGGCGGGATCGAGCCGTCCGACCAGCGTGGGATCGCGGCGGGCCTGATCGGGCACTTCTTCCGGCTCCAAGACGTCCGCGGCGGCGACATCCGCGGCGGCGACATCCGCGCTCGTCAACGAGTCGCTTTCGGCGATCTGGGCTTCGCCCGCGCCGCCGGACGTCGCGGACTGATCGCTAAAAGCGCCGGGTGATGCAGGCTCGGGAGACGCATTGGATGCTTGTGGATTATTTTGGGATACCGGGGCTGCACTGGGCACTCGCGAGGGCGCGCTGCTGTTCTGCACAGGGGGCGGCGGGGTATCCCCGAACCCCGGCGGCAGGATCGAGGTCGGTCGATCCTGCGCCAGCGCGGGAAGCGCCAGCGCGAGCACCGTCGCCGCGGCGGCGAGAAGCTTAATGCGCGGCCGGAGCACTGGCGACTTCGGTCTCGATCGGATGCGTCGGCTGTTCGCTGGCGTAGCGCGACAGGAAAAACAGTGCGGCGACGAGCAGGACAAGCACGACGCCGAGCGGGACGAGCGGGTTCATCGGGCGGCGGCGCATCGGCGCGGACTGGATTCGGTTGAGGCTATCGCGGGCCATTTTTCTTCCTGGGTCGGGTCTTCGCGCGGCTTTTGCCCGACCACGCCCCCCCATGTATAGCCCTGCCCTGTGGAAAAATTGCTTCTTCCTCTCGACCGCCCGGTCGTCCTCGTCGGCCTGATGGGGGTCGGTAAGTCGACCATCGGTCGGCGGCTGGCGAAGCGGCTAGGCCTCGATTTCATTGATAGCGACGAGGCAATCGAGGATGCCGCGGGGGCGCCCGCGGGGGAAGTCTTCGAACGCTATGGCGAAGCGAATTTTCGCGACGGCGAGCGCCGACTGGTGGCGCGGCTGATCGAGGGCGCAGTGCGGGTCATCGCGACCGGCGGTGGGGCGTTCGTCGATTCGCAGACGCGGCGGCTGCTCAACGAGCGCGCGATCACGGTGTGGCTCAACGCCCCGGTCGACGTGCTCGCCGAGCGGACCGCGCGACGCGACACGCGGCCTCTGCTCAAGGGCCCTAATGCGAAACAAGTGCTTGAACGCCTCGCGAGCGAGCGCGCAGGCGCGTATGCCGAGGCGCATATTCATGTGACGAGCAGCCAGGGCGCGCACAACGAGGTGGTCGAGACGATCGTGACAGAGCTCGAGCGCCACCTGGCGCGAGGCTAGCGCGCGGAGTCGATCGCGGCGAGCAAGGAGCGGAACGGCAGCAGGATCGCCCCGTGGCGGCCGGTCTTCGGGCGGGCGGGGGCGAGGGTTTCGAGGCCGGGCCACTGGCCGGGGTCGTCGCGGGTCCCGGCGAGCCAAGCCGCAAGCCCAGCCAGCCCGGCCGCGACTTCATTGCGCGAGCGGCCGATGACATGGGCGCCCATCAGTGCTGCGCTGGCCTGCCCAAAAGCGCAGGCGGTAACCGCCTGACCGATTGCGGCGACCCTCCCCTCCTGATCAAAGGTGATCGAGACCCGCACGCGGCTACCGCACGTCGGGGAGCGGAGATCCGCACTGCCATCGGGATCATCAAGCAGGCCAAGATGCGGAATCTCGCTGGCGAGCCGAATAATCTCTCGCGTGTAAAGTGGCCCGCTCACGCCCGCCGCCAAGTCGTCCCGGTCGGTCCGTCCTCGAGCAGGATGCCTTCGGCAGCAAGCTGATCGCGGATGCGGTCGGCGGTGGCGAAGTCACGGGCGCCTTTCGCGGCAGAGCGAGCCTTAATACGAGCATCAATCAGCGGATCGCCGTCGCCGCGAAACCATTGATCTGGTTGATCCAGAAGGAATCCAAGAGCTTGAGCAGCTGCGATCCAGCGACCAGTCTGGCCATCGATAGAAAAGTATGAGCCGTATTCGACGCTGATAGCCTTGAGACCATCACCCAGTACAGCGACTGCCGCTGGGGTGTTAAGATCATCACCCAAGGCTTCCATCACATCATCGTGAGGAGCAAATTCAGAAGGGTCGTAATCCAAGACGAACCGCCGCAAGCCCCGATACCATCGGTCAAGTCTAGCCTTCGATTGGTCCATGAGAGTGTTAGTCCAAGGCAGCGGCGATCGATAATGGGCGGATAACAAGGCAAGCCTGAGCGTCTCGCCCTTGTGCCCCTGACCCAGCAAATCCTCGACGCTGACGACATTGCCAAGGCTCTTGCTCATCTTCTCATCGCCCATGTCCACAAACCCATTGTGGACCCAGTGGCGGGCGAGTGGCTTGCCGCCATGCGCGCAGCGGCTTTGGGCGAGTTCGTTCTCGTGGTGGGGAAAGATCAGGTCCTGCCCGCCGCCATGGATATCGATCGTCTCGCCCAGATGCGCGCGGATCATCGCGCTGCATTCGATGTGCCAGCCGGGGCGGCCCCTGCCCCACGGACTGTTCCAGCCGATTACCCCGTCCGCGCTGGGCTTCCACAGCACGAAATCGGCGGCGTCGCGCTTGTAGGGAGCGACCTCGACCCGCGCGCCGGCCAGCATCGCCTCGCGATCGCGGCGGCTCAAGCTTCCATAGTCGGGATCGGAGGCGACCGAAAACAACACGTGCCCCTTGGCCGCATAGGCATGTCCCTTCCCGACCAGCTCGCCGATCATCGCCACCATCGGCGCAATTTCCTGGGTCGCGTGGGGTGCGATCGTCGGCGGGGCCACGCCGAGCGCACCCATGTCGTCGAGATAGTGGCGCTCGTAGCGCTCGGTGATGACCGAGGGCTCGAGCCCTTCCGCCGTTGCCGCCGCGATGATCTTGTCATCGACGTCGGTGACGTTGCGCGCATAGTTCAGGCTGTCTTGGCCATACTGATGGCGGATCAGCCGCGCCAGCGTGTCGAACACGACCGCCGGTCGCGCGTTGCCGATGTGTGCGCGACCATAGACCGTGGGACCACACACATACATGGTGATGCGTTTCGGATCGGCGGGCTCGAGCGGCAGCTTCCTTCGCGCCATCGTGTCGTAAAGCCTGATCACAGCGTAACTCCGGGGTGGCGGCGAGTCTCGACCCAGTCGACGATCGCGCGGCCGCTGGCATTGAGCAACGGAAAGGTTCGCGAAGCGCGCAACCAGACTGGTCGCTTGGCCTGCGTTCCCCACACCATGTCGGTGGCGAGGTTGACGAACAGGAAGAACAGCGTCGCGGCGAGCAGCCCCTTGAGCATTCCGAATCCACCACCGAGCAGTCGGTCGATCGGCCCGAGGACCGAGCGCTTCGCCTTGCCGCCAGCGTGCCGCGCCCCCAATCGCACTGCGAAGAACGCTGGCAGGAACAGCAGCGCGAAGGCGAGCGCGGCGGCACCCGAGGGCGAGCCGACATGGTGCGACAGAAAGGCGGTAACAGGAGTGTGGAACGCCTTGAGGATGACGATCGCGGCGATCCACGCGGCGAGGCTGAGAATCTCGTGGGTGAAGCCACGCAAAAACCCGACCAGCGCGCCGCCGCCGATGAGAAGGAGCACAAAGATGTCGAGCGCAGTCATGACGCGTTGGCTAGCGATGCTCCTCGGGTCGCGCCAGCCCTAACGCCCGAGGATCTGGTCGACGAGGCTGCGCAAATTGGCGAAACGGGTAAGCGCGATCCCGCCCTCTCCCTGGTCGACCCCGGCCGGGACCCACGCCCGCTCGAAGCCGAGCTTGGCGGCCTCCTTTAGGCGCAGGCCCGCATGGGCAACAGGACGGACTTCGCCCGACAGCGCGACTTCACCAAGCACGATACTGCCTTGCGGGACCGGTCGCTCGGATAGTGCCGAGACGAGTGCCGCGGCGACGGCGAGGTCGGCGGCGGGGTCGCTCAGGCGGTATCCGCCGGCGACATTGAGATAGACTTCGGCAGTCGCGAAACTCATCCCACAGCGCGCCTCAAGCACCGCCAGCACCATCGCCAGCCGACCCGAATCCCACCCGACCGCCGCGCGTCGCGGGGTGGCACCGCTGGCGAGGCGGACGACGAGCGCCTGGATTTCGACCAGAACCGGGCGGGTACCTTCCAAAGCCGGGAAAACCGCCGTCCCGCTGACCGCCTCGCCGCGCTGGGTGAGGAATAGCGCGGAGGGGTTGGGGACTTCGGTCAGCCCCGCCCCCTCCATCGCGAACACCCCGATCTCGTCGGTCCCGCCGAAGCGATTCTTGACCGCGCGCAGGATGCGATACTGGTGGCTGCGCTCGCCCTCGAAGCCGAGCACGGTGTCGACCATATGCTCGAGAACCCTCGGACCGGCGATCGATCCATCCTTGGTGACATGGCCGACGAGCACCACCGCGGTGCCGAAGTCCTTGGCATAACGGACCAGCTCCTGGGCCGAGGCACGGACTTGCGACACAGTGCCGGGGGCGCCCTCGATCAGGTCGGAATGCATCGTCTGGATCGAATCGATGACTAGCAGCGCGGGGGGTTCGCCCTGTCCCAGCGTGGTAAGGATGTCGCGCACCGACGTTGCGGCCGCCAACCGCACCGGCGCCCCGCCAAGCCCAAGGCGGAGCGCGCGCAACCGCACCTGGTCGGCGGCTTCCTCGCCCGAGAGATAGACTACGTCGCGCCCCGCGAGCGCCATCTTCGCCGCGACCTGCAGGAGGAGCGTCGACTTGCCGATCCCGGGATCACCGCCGATCAGCGTTGCCGAGCCTGGCACGAGTCCGCCCCCGACTGCCCGGTCGAACTCGGCGATCCCACTGGCGAGCCGCGGCGGGAGCGCGACAGCGACGTCGAGCGAGACGAGTTCAATCGCCCGGCCGCCGGTCGACAGGTCGTGCTTCTGCGCGAACACCGTGGAGAGCGCCGCAGCCTCTTGCTGGATCGAATTCCACTCCGCACAGTCTGGACACTGCCCCTGCCAGCGCGATTGGGCCGAGCCGCAGGCGGTGCAGACATAGCGGGTTTTGAGCTTGGCCATCGGGCAAGGATGTAGCGGCGACGCCCAAGCCCCGCTAGGGCGCGATTTGTGAATTGGATCCCGTCACCGCTGCGCATTCCCGGTTTCCGCGCCTATTGGCTGGCGCGCTGGACTTCGACCATCGGCCAGCTCGCAATGGTCATCATCATTGGCTGGCAAGTCTATGACATTGCGCGGGAGACGATGCCGCTCAAGGAGGCGGCGTTCCGGCTCGGGATCATCGGGCTCGTCCAGTTCGTGCCGCTGTTCGTGCTCGTTCCGATCTCGGGCTATGCGGCCGACCATTTCGATCGGCGCTGGGTCGGCCGAGCGACGATCGCGCTCGAACTGGGATGCGCCGTGGCGCTCGGCTGGTATGCCTGGACCGGAACAACCACGCTGACCGCCCTGTTCACCGTCGCCGCGCTGCTCGGTGTCGCGCGCGCTTTTTCGGGACCGGCATTTCAGGCGCTCGCGCCCAATCTCGTGCCCCGCGAGATCTTGCCAACCGCGATCGCGCTATCCTCGATCTCGTGGCAGTCGGGCTCGATCATCGGCCCGGCGCTCGGCGGTTATCTCTATGCCGTGTCGCCCGCGACCCCCTACGCAGTAAGCGCGCTGCTGTTCGGCGTGTCGTTCCTCGCCACGCTCGCCATCCCGCCAATCCCCCGCCCCGAGCCCGACCGCTCGGGCGGCTTCTGGCGCAAGACGACCGAGGGGATCCGTTACGTCCGGACCAATCGACTGGTGCTCGGCGCGATCAGCCTCGACCTGTTCGCCGTGCTGCTCGGCGGGGCGACCGCGATGCTGCCGGTGTTCGCCCGCGACGTTCTCCATGCCGGTGCCGGGGAACTCGGCAACTTGCGCGCTGCGCCCGCGGTCGGCGCGACGTTGATGGCGGCTTGGTTCACCTTTCGCCCGCTCAAGACCAATGTCGGCGTGAAAATGCTCGCCGCGGTCGCCATCTTCGGCTTGTCGACGATCGTCTTTGGCGTGTCGACCTCGATGCCGCTCAGCCTCGCAAGTCTCGCGATCCTTGGCGCGGCCGACATGTATTCGGTCAATGTCCGTCAGTCGCTGATCCAGCTCCACACACCCGACGACAAGCGCGGCCGGGTCGGCGCGGTGAGTTCGCTGTTCATCAGCGCCTCGAACGAACTCGGCGAGGCCGAGAGCGGACTTCTCGCGGCGCTGATCGGTCCGGTCGTCGCGGTCGTCGCGGGCGGGATCGGCGCGGTCGCGGTCGTTGCGATCTGGGCGTGGAAATTTCCCGAGCTGCGACTTGCCAAGAGCTTTGACCATCACGAAATAGACCGACAATCATCATCGACGCGCGACAACAAGGAGCCCGTGACATGAAGGCAAATTCGATCCTCGACACCATTGGCAACACGCCGCACGTTCGCGTCAACCGCCTGTTCGCCGGTCGCGCCGAAGTATGGTCGAAGAATGAGCGTTCAAACCCCGGCGCGTCGATCAAGGACCGCATCGCGCTCGCTATGATCGAGGACGCCGAAGCATCGGGAAAACTGCAGCCGGGCGGCACGATCATCGAACCCACTTCGGGCAACACCGGCATCGGGCTCGCGATGGTCGCTGCGGTCAAAGGCTACAAGTTGGTGCTCGTCATGCCCGACAGCATGAGCCTCGAGCGGCGTCGGCTGATGCTCGCCTATGGAGCCACCTTCGACCTTACTCCGCGCGAAAAGGGCATGAAGGGCGCGATTGCACGCGCCGAGGAGTTAATCGCGCAAACGCCGGGCTCGTGGATGCCGGCGCAGTTCGACAACCCCGCCAACATCGCCGTGCATGAGCACACGACAGCACAGGAAATCCTGGCCGATTTCAAAGACTCGCCGATCGACGCGATCATCACCGGGGTTGGTACCGGCGGGCATATCTCGGGCGTGTCGCATGTGCTCAAGAAGGTTTGGCCAAATCTGAAGGTGTTCGCGGTCGAGCCAACGCTGTCGCCGGTGATCTCGGGCGGCGATCCCGGCCCCCACCCGATCCAGGGCTTGGGCGCAGGTTTCATCCCGACCAACCTTGACATGGGCTCGATCGACGGGGCGATCCAAGTCACCGCCGACGATGCGAAGGAATGGGCCCGCCGCTCGGCGCGCGAGGAAGGAGTGTTGGTCGGCATCTCCTCGGGCGCGAGCCTTGCCGCGGTCGATCAGAAGCTGGCCGAATTGGGCGACCATCCGCGTGTGCTGATCTTTAATTATGACAGCGGCGAGCGCTATCTGTCCGTGCCCGATTTTTTGCCGGAGTAAAGTTTAGTTCAAATTTACGCGTCGCGTTGAAAAAGTTATTAACTTTCAGCAGGTAACGACTGTCCCGAACAATGGGTCAGGTTCATGCGTCAGGCGCGATTTGCGAGTGCGGTTGAGGAGGTCGAAGCAGGGGCGCGAGCCAGCGTCGCCGAGGCCCTTTCGTTCGACATCTCCTCCAAGGAAAGCCCCAACGACGAAACCCTCGCCGAACAGCGGGCAGCACAGCTTCATCACGTCCCGCTCCTGCTCGGCGCGATGCATATCCTATGCGCGGTGGCGCTGTTCGTTACCAGCTTCTTCAACGCCGACGCGGGAGTCGCACGCGTCGTGGCGGGTCCGCTCGTCATCGCTCTGGCGCTCGACCTCACCGGTGCCGCCGCGATTCGATTCCGCGAGAAATTGGGCCTCTCGCCGCACGGTGTAACCCGGCTAGTGTGCGCCTATGTCGCGCTGGTCAGCGCTTTGTGGGCATGGTTCAGCCACAGCGGCGCAGGCAATCCCGCGTTCGTGGCGTCTGGCTTGTTGCCGCTGCTGATCGGCGCCGGCGTCACCGTGACTGCAATCGTCGCAATCGAATCGCCGCCGATTACCGTGCTGTGCGGACTGGTAGGAACCGCGGCAAGCGCGGTTGTCAGCGAGCGCGCCAATTTCGTGTTGGCGATTACCGCCCTGTCGCTAGTCATCGTCGCCTATTCGATTGCCGGCGCACGCACGATGATCGCTGGCGCGCGTTTCCGACTGCAACTCGACGCCGACGCGCAAAAAGCACTGCGTTTCGTGACCGAATTCGAGAACAGCGGCCGCGGCTGGTTCTGGGAGACGAACGCGCAGGGCACGCTGTCCTATGTCTCGCAACAGCTCGCCGACGATTTCAAATGCGAGGCCGCCGCCATGCTGGGCCGACAGTTTTCCGATTTGCTTTCGGTCGGGATCAGCACCAGCGAGGGCCCTGTCCGTGAGGAGCGCACGCTGGGGTTTCACCTCTCCGCGCGCTTTCCCTTCTCCGACGTTGTCGTCCGCGCCGCGAGCGACGAGGACATTCACTGGTCGCTGTCGGGCAACCCGATCTTCGATGAACATGGTCGTTTTTTTGGCTTCCGCGGCATCGGCACCGATCTTACCGAACAGCGACGCTCCGAACAGGAGATCAGCCGCCTCGCAAGATTCGACTCGCTCACCGGTCTGCCCAACCGGGCATTGATGCGCCAGACGCTCGATGAAGCGCTTCGCAATGCCGCCAGCCGACAGAAGGGCTGCGCGCTGTTCCTTATTGACCTCGATCGATTCAAGAACGTCAACGACACGCTCGGGCATCCGGTCGGCGACACGCTGCTGCGCCAAGTAGCGCAGCGGCTGACCAGCGTGATGGGTGATCATGGCAAGGTCGGGCGCCTCGGCGGCGACGAATTCACGGCGGTTTTGCCGGGAACGGTTGACATCGGCCTTCTCGAATCACTTGCGCGGACGCTGATCGAGCAGGTTTCGCGACCCTATTCGATCGAGGGCCACCGAGTAATAATCGGCGCGTCAGTCGGGATCGCAATTGGCGATCCGGGACGATCGACCGCCGACAGCTTGGTACGCGACGCCGACCTCGCGCTTTATGCCGCCAAGGGCGACGGGCGCGGCAAACACGTCTTTTACGAACCCGCGATGCACAGCGAGGCGGCCGAACGGCAGGTGCTGGAAAATGACCTTCGCCAAACGCTGGATCGCAATGAACTGTGGGTCGCCTATCAGCCGATCGTGCGCACCGCCGGCGAAGAGATTTGTGGATTCGAGGCACTTCTGCGCTGGAAGCACCCGACGAAAGGCGAAATTGGTCCCGACAAGTTCATCCCGCTCGCTGAAGAATGCGGGATGATCGGCAAGATTGGGCTGTTTGTCCTGCGGGCAGCGCTCGCCGAAGCCGCCAATTGGCCCGACCACGTCCGGATCGCGGTCAATCTGTCGCCAATCCAGTTCAATGATCCTGGCATCATCGAGGCGGTCGCGACCGCGCTTAAGGACTCGGGCGTTCGCGCCGAGCGGCTTGAACTCGAGCTGACCGAAGGCATATTCCTGGCCGAAAGCGACGCGACGGATGAAACATTCACCAAGCTGAAGAAGCTCGGCGTACGGCTGGCGCTCGACGACTTCGGGACCGGCTATTCGTCAATGCGCTATTTGAAGAAGGCGCCGTTCGACAAGATCAAGATCGACCAGAGTTTCGTCCGCGGCGCGGCGTCGAGCGTCAATCGTAACGGCGCGATCATTCGTGCCATCGTGACCCTCGCCGAGAGTCTCGACATGGACACCACTGCAGAGGGCGTCGAGACCCACGACGACTTGCAGCTGATCCGCGAGCTCGGGGTCAGTCAGGTCCAGGGCTATATTTTCGGCAAGCCTGTTCCATGGGAAGAGGCGCGCGCAATCGCCAATTCGACGCGGGTCGAAGCCGACGGCTATGACTGCACCCGCGAACCGCGCCACCGCCTGATGCGCCGCGCGATCGCATCGATCGGCGGCGTCCGCACCGAAATTCGCTTGCGCAACATCTCGTTGATGGGCGCGCTCGTGGAGGCCGACCAGCCCGCCACCCCGGGCCAGGCGATGACGATCGATATCGTTGGCGTCGGGCCGGTGGTCGGGACAGTGAAGTGGGCGCAGGCCGGACGGTTCGGAGTGCAGTTCAACGAACAGTTCGACCTTGCCCGGCTTGCGCCGAAAGCTGTCTCGAACGTACAGCCCAAGGTCAGTGGATGGCATTCGGGGGCCGCTCGAAAGGCGAGCTAAGCCCCTGTACCAAAGACGTTAGGCGGCAGTTTCAAACGCTTCGATCGGAAGCGCCATCATGCTGTCGGCACCCGCTTCGACCTTGCGGCGGAGCGCCGAGGCGGCAGCTAGTTCGCGCTCGGCATAGAAGCGCGCGGTAACCAGCTTGGCTTCGTGGAACGCACGATCCTCGCCCGATTGATCCTTCAACGTCGCACTCACTGAGGCAATCTTGAGCCACATCCAGCCGAGCGTCACCATCCCCATCAACTGCATGTATGCATAAGCGCCCGCGCCGATATTATTGGGGTTGGCCATGCCGTTCTGCGCGAGCCACATGGTCGCGCCCTGAAGATGGCCGAGCGCCTTCTCTAGAGGGTCGGCAAGGCTCGCGGGATCGCCCGCCGCTTTAGCTTCGGCGATTTCACGACCGACCAATTCGAAATATGCCCGGATCGCGCGGCCACCGTTCTGCGCCAGCTTGCGACCGACGAGATCCATCGCCTGGACGCCGTTTGTACCTTCGTAAATCTGGGCGATGCGGGCGTCGCGAACGAACTGTTCCATCCCCCATTCGCGGATATAGCCGTGGCCCCCAAACACCTGCTGCGCCAGCACCGCGACCTCGAACCCGCGGTCGGTGAGATAACCCTTGATCACCGGCGTCAGCAGCGAGATAAGGTCGTCGGCGCTCTGCCGGTCCTCCTCGGTCGCCGCCTTGTGCGAAAGATCAACCTGGAGCGCGCCCCACAAGACGAAAGCGCGCGCGCTTTCGTTAAAGGCCTTTGCCTCCATCAGCATCCGCCGGACGTCGGGGTGGACGAATAGCATGTCGGCCTTAGCACTAGCGTCGCGCTCAGCCGGATTGAGTGCCCTGCCCTGTCGACGATCCTTCGCGTAAGCGACCGCGTTCTGGTAGGCAACCTCGCCCTGTGCCAGCCCCTGCAGCCCAACGCCGAGCCGCGCCGCATTCATCATGATGAACATCGCTGCGAGCCCCTTTTCGGATTCGCCAATGAGATAGCCGGTCGCGCCGTCATAATTCATCACGCAGGTCGAATTGCCGTGAATGCCCATCTTGTGCTCGATCGAGCCGCACGACAGCGAATTGCGGGCGCCAACCGATCCATCGTCTTCAACCATGAACTTTGGGACGATGAACAGCGAAATGCCTTTCACATTATCGGGTGCGCCCGCAATCTTCGCGAGCACCAGATGGATGATGTTGTCGGACAGATCGTGCTCGCCCGACGAGATGAAAATCTTCGTGCCCGTAATCGCGTAGCTGCCGTCTGGATTAGGATCGGCCTTGGTTTTGATCAGTCCCAGATCGGTCCCGCAATGCGGCTCGGTCAGGTTCATCGTGCCCGTCCACCGGCCGGCGACCATGTTGGGCAGATAGGTCGCTTTCTGCTCGTCCGAACCCTTGACGACGATCGACGCGATCGCGCCTGCGGTCAGCCCGTGGTACATCTCGAACGCCTGGTTGGCCGAAAGCACATATTCACTGATTGCGGTCGACACGACGTGAGGGAGCCCCTGCCCGCCAAATTCCTCGGGCGCCGACAGCGTCGTCCAGCCGCCCTCGCAGAACTGCTTGTAGGCATCCTTGAAGCCGGTCGGAGTTGTCACACTGCCGTCGGAATTGCGGGTGCACCCTTCTTCGTCACCGATACGATTCAGCGGGGCAAGGACTTCGCCAGCGAAGCGCCCGCCTTCGGTCAGGATCGCCTCGACAAGGTCACTCGTCGCATTCTCGAACCCGGGCAGGTTCGAATAGTTCGCCAATCCCACGACATGGTCGAGGATGAACTGCGTGTCGCGGACGGGAGCGGTATAAATGGGCATGATCAATCCTTCGGTTGGCGTTCGACCAGGGCGATGAAGTCTTTCAGTTCGGCGATCATGGCGTCGATATCGACCCGCTGACGTTCAAGTGTTTCGACCCGTTCCCGGCACCGCTCGAGCGTCACGAGCCGCTGCGTCGCACGCTCATCGCCGACATCGTAAAGATCGACCATCTCGCGAATGGTCGCGAGGCTGAACCCGACCCGCTTGCCGCGCAGGATCCAGGCGAGGCGCGCACGATCGCGCTCGGAGTAAAGTCGCTGAGTGCCGCGGCGCTCGGGCGAGATCAGTTCCTCGTCCTCGTAAAACCGCAGCGCGCGCGCGGTTACCTCGAACTCGTCGCACATCTGGCCAATCGAATAGAGGCGTTCCGCAAGCATGGTCCTAGTCCTACCTTCCCTTTACGCGAACGTCAACCAAATCATATGCTATCAAGCCGCCACGCGATCAACCTAGCGTGGCCAAACGGGGACCGACCGCCATGCTGTTGTCTGGAAGGAGAAAATGGCCCCTACGAACCGCGCAATCGATTGACACCTGTTGAACCCCAGAGCGCATGCATCCGAGCAGGAGCGCCGGTCGATCGGCGAGATCGAGCAGACCGATCACCGGCGAAACGGTGAAGGCAATCATCATTTGTTTAAGCTGGACGCCATCGAGGTTGAGTACGTCGATTGTGTAAATCTCGCCGACAGGCCACGCCTGCGCAGCGATCCTTGCAAGGCCGCCGGGGCGGCACGGCCGCCCCGGCTGTCAAATCCGCCTAGTGGTGATGACGCATCGCGCGATGCTTCATTCCGTGATGCATCATCCGGTGGTGCTTCATGCCGTGATGCATCTTTCCGCTGCCACGACCCTCGTAAGTTTGCGTGCAATGATCCGTCACTGCCTTGGTGCAGGCGGGCATGTCACCACTCGCCGCCATCGGCGTGAACACCGACGACTGATTGGGGTTGACGGTCACCGTCGCCCCGGGGGCTACCGTTACCGACTGGTTGGCGCCGGCCGGCGCGGTCGCGGGCGCGGACACGACGGGAATGCCGCGCGAATCGGTCGAAGTCGATTGAGCGTTCGCCGCCCCAGCCAGGCCAACCACCAAGGTAGCAAGAATGAATTTGTTCATAAGGTCTCTCCCATGTTGGCCGACAACGAAGGACATGAAGCCAGCGCCGACACGATGATAACGCCGGCGAAAGCATTTGTTTCATTATGCGCCCTGACTCACTCGCAGTGCCGCCATTCTGGGTATGATTCTAACCAAAAGGTAAGATTGCCGACACTAGGACTCGTTGACAAATTGGTTCATCCACAGGCGGATTGAGACGATGTGGATGAAGCCGAGGTAGCTGTCGGCGGTTTTGTCGTAGCGGGTTGCGAGGCGACGGGCGTTTTTGAGTTTGTTGAAGCACCGCTCGACCA